>JAEZCS010000201.1 GCA_023433445.1 Pseudomonadota bacterium
GGCATGCTGCGGCGATCTTGTCATCTGCGCGGGCAGCCTGCGCCACCCGGGGCTGCTGCGCACGCTGGCTTCGCTCGCCGACCGCGTCGAACTGGTCTGCGCGCAGTCGATCCGCGAGATGGACGCCTGCCGCCGCCTGCTGGAGCGCATCGGCGATGACGAGGCGAGCTTGTCACGAACGCGGCTGCTGGTGTGGGATCATCAACCCGGCATATTGCTGGACAGCCGCCGCATGGGCGAGATCTTGCGCACCAGCAGCACCCTGCCGCTCCCCATCGACCAGATACGCCTGCGCAATGCCCTGAACGCCGGTCGCCCGCTTGGCCTGGAGGCTGCGCCCGACCGCTACATCCGCGCGATCCGCACCGCCTGCGGCATCGAACCGCAGCGATCGTCCAAAAGCCTCGAACGACTTCGCCGCCTGCTCCAGCGAACCGAGGAGCCAGCGGCATGAGCCTGCTCTTCGACACAAGCCTGCCGGGCGGCGCGGCACGGCCCGCTCCAGTGGCACAGCCAGCCGCCCAGCGGATGAGCGACAGCTATCAAGCGGTGATGGCCCAAACCTGCGCGCAGGTCATCGAACAGCTGGAAGCACGCGGCAGCACCGCTGAAACCCTTGGGCCGCGGGCGTTGCGTTCCGAAATCGAGCAGGTCATCACCAGCCGCAGCAGGCGCGGGCAACTCGCGCTCAATGCAGCGGAAAGGCTGCTGCTGATCGAGGATGTGGAGGACGAGGTCGCCGGGCTAGGTCCGCTCGCGCCGCTGCTGCGCGATGGCAGCATCGACGACATCATCGTCAACGGCCCCGGCACCATCTATGTCGAACGCAGCGGCATGCTGGAGAAGGTCGACCGGCGCTTCCGCGACGACGCCCACCTGATGAACATCATCCAGCGGATCGTCGGCCCGATCGGCCGCCGCGTGGATGAAGCCAGCCCCTATGTCGACGCTCGTCTGGCCGACGGGTCGCGCGTCAACATCGTCATTCCACCGGTCGCTCTCGATGGGCCGCTGCTCTCCATTCGCAAGTTCCGCATGCAGGCGCTGAATATAGAGGATTTCATCAACCGGCAGGTGATGAGCGCCGAAATGGCAGCCTATCTCGCCGCTGCGGTGCGGTCGCGGCTCAACATCCTGATATGCGGCGGTACGGGTGCCGGGAAATCCACCCTGCTCAACATGCTGTCCCACTTCATCAGCGACCGCGAGCGGCTGATCACCATAGAGGACGCCGCCGAACTACAGTTGCGGCAGGACCATGTCGTCCGGCTGGAAACCCGCCCACCCAATGTCGATGGCAATCGTGAGGTCAGCGCTCGCGAACTCGTCCGCAACGCGCTGCGCATGCGGCCCGACCGCATCATTCTGGGCGAAGTGCGCGGAGTCGAGGTGGTGGAAATGCTGCAAGCCATGTCGACCGGGCATGACGGGTCGATGGCGACGCTGCACGGCAATTCCCCGCGCGACGCCTTTGCCCGCCTCGAAATGCTGATGGGCTTTGCCGGGGTCCAGAATGACATCCGCGCGATCCGGCGCTTCATTGCCAGCAGCGTGCAGGTCGTGGTGCATATTCAACGCCTGGCAAACGGCAGCCGCCGCGTGACCGGCGTAACGGAAGTCACCGGCATCGAGGGCGAGGCCTATTCCTTCAACGAGCTGTTCAGCTTTCATGAACAGCCCGCCATGTCAGGCCTGGGCGAATTTCGCAGCCACTCGCCCCGCCCCTTTTTTGAAGCGGGCCTGCGCGACTATGCGCCGGCGTCGGGTCGGCAAGGCATATTGTGAAAGCGGCGGCGTTCATCCTCCTCGCGCTGTTGACGCTGGCGGTGGCGGTCTCGCCCCTCCTCGCCCTGCGCGCACGGGAGCAGACGCGGCTTTCACGGCGGCTGTCGGCAATCGCGCCCGGCGACGCCCCGGCGCTTCGCCACAGCGTCCGCCTGACGGTGCCCCGCCTCGCCGCGCCGCTGCTTGCGCGCGCGCAGCTGGAGGTTACGACGCGCGCGATCGGCATCTTCGGAGCGTCCATGGCGTTGTTCGCCCTAGGCACATTGCTGGTCGCTGGGCCGATAGCAACTGTACTCCTTTTGCCACTACCCCCGGCGTTATTGTTCCTGTGGATCAGGGCGCGGGCGCAGCGCCGAGTGGACGCCCTGATCGAAGCCTTACCCTTCTACATCGACGCCGTGCGCCAGATGCAAGCGGTCGGCAGTTCGTTGCCGCAGGCGCTGGAACGATCGCTGCCCGATGCGCCAGCGATCGTGCGCAGCTACCTCGCTCCAGCCGCACGGCGGCTCGAACTCGGCGCGCCAGTGAGTGACGCGATGCAGCAGCTCGCGGACCGTCTCCACGTTCCTGAAATGTCGATGCTGGCAGCGGCGATCCGCACCAACATGCGCTATGGCGGCCCCATCAGCGCGGTGTTGTCGAACCTGTCCGCGATCCTTCGCGAACGTATCCGCATCGCGCGTGAGTTGAAGGCCGCGACGTCCGAAGCCAAGGTCAGCTCGCGGGTGCTGATCGCCATGCCCCTCGTCGCGATGGCGCTGCTGATGGCGTCCAACCCGGCCTATATCGACTTCTTCCTCGACGACGCGCGGGGGCATCGCATGGCTTTCATCGCCATCGGACTCCAGATCGCTGGCATGCTCGTCATGCGCCGCGTGATGAGGCTTGCTTTCTGATGCCGTCGGCCATGCTTCTCGCCTGTCTTCTCATGGCGCTCGTCTGCCTTGGCGTAGCCGTGCTCGGAGGGAGAATGCTGGCCGCCGATCGTCGGCTGGACGCTCGGCTGTCGCGGCTGGCGCCCTCGACATTGCCTCGGGCTAGATCAACGATCCGCCTGCCTACCCTGCTGGGCGCAGAAGGTCGCAATCGGCCCACGCTGGAGCGGCAGTTGCAGCTGGCCGGCTTTCAGGACCCGCGCGCCGTCAACCAGTTCTTATGGCTGCGGCTGGCTGGGACAATGCTCGCAGCGCTAATAGCGGCAATCCTGTGTCGCCTGGCGTGGGGCGGCTGGCTGTCACGCCCGATGCTGATCATCATCGTCGCAGGGCTCGCCTTTGTCGGCGCGCGACAGGTGTTGAACCTGCTCGCGGCCGAGCGGGCAAGGCAGATCACCGCCGAATTTCCCTTCCTGCTCGACCTCATGCTGATGATGCTGGAAAGCGGCGTGTCGCTCGACCAATGTTTCCGCTCGATCGCGCGGGACGAGCAGGTGGCGGTGCCGCGTCACGGCGAGTTAATTGGCCTGCTGGTGACTGACCTGGATCGAGGCATGCGTTATGAACTCGCGCTCGACCGCTGGGCCGCGCGGGTTGCGGTCAGCGGCGCAAGGGAACTCGCCGCCCTGTTCCGCCAGGCCATGTTCCAGGGCATCGAGCTTGCCCCGGCCCTGCGCGAATTTGCCCGTGAATTTACCCAGCGCCGGGTGGCCCGTGCGCGGGAAGCAATGGGCGGCATCACCGTGCGCATGGTCGTGCTGATGATCCTCTTCTTCATGCCTGCCCTGTTCATTGTTCTGGGCGGCCCGCCGATCGTCGCCATCCTCGACACCTTGCGGGCAAGCGCGCGATGATGTGGATCCTCCCCCTGCTGCTTGCCGCAGCCGACGCATCCGGCTCGACGCGCAGCCTCTATCTGCAACTCATCCATCAGGCGCGGGCCGATGGCAGGCCGCGCGCCGCCATCGCCTATCTCGACGATTTCGACCGCCGCTATCCGGGTGATCGGGACGCGCGCATCCTGCGTGTCAACAGCTTGCTCGACCTCAATGACCTGAACGGAGCAGAAGCGTCAGCGGCGGCGCTTCCCGATGGCGGCGGCAGCGCAATACGCGGCCATCTGCTCGCCGCACGTGGACGCTGGTCAGAAGCGATAGCGCCTTACAGCCAAGCCGTTCAGGCGAGCCCCGCCGACTCCATGCTCCGCAACGCGCTGGGTTTCGCTCAGCTGCGCGCAGGCATGGCAGCGGACGCGGCAGAGAGCCTGCGCGGCGCACTGGACTTGTCGCCCGGAACGACGGTTATCCGCAACAATCTGCTGCTCGCCCTCAGGGCCGCGGGTCTCGATGCCGAGGCAGAAGCCCTGCTGTCCACCATCCGTGACGGGCATGCGCGTGACACGCTCCGTCGCCAGATCGCCGCCGAAGCCGCTCGCCTCTCCACCCCGAAGGACCGATGATGTTTTTCCTTCCCCTCCTGCTAACGACCGCCCCAACGCTTCCTGAACCTGACCCAGCACGCCGCGTCATCGAATGGCAGCTGCGCTCGCCTCCCCGCGAAGAAAGCACCGGCCTCAGCGCGGAGGAAGCAGAGGTCATCCGCAACCGCTATCTGCAATCCATCGGCCAGCGCCTGCCCCGCTCCGCCGATAGGGACGCGACCGCCCTCCCATGATACTGCTTCGTCGCCTGCATCCCCTGTGGCGCGACCGGAGCGCATCCGTGGTGCCGATGGTCGCGGCATTCGGCACCGCGCTGGTCGGCGCCATGGGCTTCGCACTCGATGCAGGCCTCTATTATGCCGGAAGCCGCGATTTGCGCGCCGCGACCGAAAGCGCCGCGCTCGCCGCCGCCATGTATCCCGCGCAGGCAGAGACGCGCGCGCGCGACAGCCTCAGCCGCAACGGCTATGATCCCGCTATCCTGCAATCGGTGGAGCTTGGCCGCTACTGCGCCGACGCGGCACTTGCCTCGCCTCAGCGGTTCGACGCCAGCTTCACGCGCTGCCCCGGCAACGGTCAGGCCGACGCAGTCCGCATCCGTACGGGCAAGCCCAGCCGCCAGTTCTTCACGCGCGTCCTGGGCGGTGCCGATCCCATCCCGGACCTGTCCGCTACTGCGACCGCCGCGCGCATCGACGAGGCGGGTGTCGGCGTCAGTTCAGGCATCCTGACCGTCACCAACGCGCTGGTGAACAGTGTCAACGACCTGCTCGGAGCATTGCTCGGCATCCAGTTGCAGCTGGACGCCAATGACGTTCAGACGCTGGCCAACGGCTATGTCGATGCCGGCCGCTTTTTCGATGCCCTCGCGGCGCGCGTGGGCGAGACGGGCACCTATAGCGCGCTCACCAGCCGCACAGTGGACCTGCGCACACTGATGCTGGCAGCGGCGGAGGCCGCCGACCAGCCCGCGACCGCTGCCACGCTGAACCTGGTCGCGGGCAGGATCACCAACGGCTATCCCGTTCCGCTTCAGGGCCTGTTCGGACTGGGCGTCTGGAAGAACATGCCGGTCGGCGAAGCGAATGAGCAGCCAGTTCTTCGCGCCGGAATCAACGCCTATCAGCTGTTCACCTTTGCGGTGCAGGCGGGGGAGGGCCGCATCGACCTGTCGGACGCGATAAGCCGCGTGGCGGCAGGCAGCACGATCCGCCTCGCCGCCGTCGCCACTGGCCCGATCGACAGGCCGCGCTTCTCCTTCGGTCCGGCAGGCGAAACCAGCGCCAGCACTTCGGCGCTGCGATTGCAGCTCGACCTTGGCCTCAACCTCGACATCCTCGGGATCGGCGTCGGCGCCGTCCCGGTCCTGATCGATGTAGCCGCAGCGAGAACGGACGTCAGCGCGATCGATTGCGCCAGCACGGCGGAGCAGGCGCGCGACAGTCGGGTCAGCGTGCTTGCCAGCTCGGGACTCGTCAACGCCTATATCGGTCAGGCCCCGGCCAGCGCCATGACCCGGCCGATGCCGCCGCTTTCAGCGAGCGACATAGCGCCTGCACGGATCCTGAGCGTCCTCAACCTCATCACCGCCGACGTGCGTGCGATCGCCCAGCCAGTCACCGGCAACAGCGGAACGCTGGTGTTCGGGCCGGGCGGGCAGGGAACGATAGGCCGCCCCGGATCGCCGGGTATGCCCGGCACTATCGGCAACGGTGGGCAGACCGCAACGCTGCTGACGTCGCTGACCAGCAGCCTCGGAAGCCCCAGCGGTATACAGGTGAGAGCGCTCAACCTCTGCGTATGGCCGCTCTGCGACGCCACCGCCACGCGATCTCAGCTGCTTGGCGCAATCTCGGCCCCGCTCGGGGCGCTGCTCGGCAACACCGCCGACCCCTTGCTCGACAATCTGCTCGCGGCGCTGGGCATTCAGCTTGGCCACGCGACGGTGTGGGTCACAGGCGCCCGCTGCGGCGTGCCGGTGCTCATTTAGGAAAATTACGGCGCGATCCCCTCCACGCGCCAGCCGCCTGCAACCGGAGGGATATGAGGAGAATGACGATGAAGATCGATACGGTACGAAAATTCATGACGCGGCTCGCACGCGATCAGAAGGGCCTCACCGCTGTCGAATATGCCGTGCTCGGCGGCGTGGTGGTGGCCGCGATCGCTGCACTCCGGGGTGACTTCACTGACGCGCTGAGCGGTGCGTTCACGTCCCTGTTCAACAGCATCAGCTGACCTGTCAATGACCAGCCCTCGCAGGGGGAGCCGCAGGCCAGCGTTCCGGCTCCTCCGTTGTCAGAAGGGCATAGCAGCGCTGGAGTTCGCGCTTGTCACTCCCGCGCTGCTGATGCTCATCTTTGCGATCATCATCTACTCCTTCTGGTTCTCGGCGCTGCTCGGCGTTCGCCATGCCGCGGCGGAAGGAGCAAGGGCGGCGATGGCGGGCCTCTCCAGCAGCGAGCGCGCCGCTCTGGCGCGCGACCGGGCGCAGGCGGTGATCGATGGCTATGGCGCGCTGCTCGGCTCTGGAGGAGCACCGGACATTCAGGCTCAACCCGACGGCATCGGACAGTTCAAGGTGCAGGTCAGCTACGACATGAGCAACTCGCCACTGATACGCTATGCCCGCTTCATCCCGCTGCCCTCGACCACGCTCGGCGCGACCGTCATCGTCACCAACGGCAGCTATTGACCGGCCCGACGCTCCGCCCTGCCGCACCGTCTACGAATATGAACAATCCCCCTTTCCTTTTCGCCAACTGCTGCGTAACTGTCCGCTCTCGCCATGACGCGCGCCACAATGATTGTCCGTGCGTCGCGGGATGTCCGCAACGGCGCTGAGCGCTAGTTCGGACGCGATCCGGTCCCGGTCCGCGGGGTAGTTTAAGGCACGCTTTTGCACCCGCAAGAGACGCCGCCATGCAGGAGTTAGCCATGCTTTCAAAGGTCACGCTCGCCAATACCGACCTCTCGGTCAGCCGTCTGTGCTACGGCACCAACATGCTCGGCTGGTCGATCGACCAGGACCGCAGCAATGCGATCCTCGACAAGTTTCTGGAACTGGGCGGTAATTTCGTCGACACTGCACGCTCCTATGGCGACTGGATGCCTGACGCGCCCAAGGGCGCCAGCGAACGCGCCATTGGCGCCTGGCTGAAGGGCAAGAAGCGCGAAGACGTCGTCGTCGCGACCAAGGGCGGCCATTTCGACATGCGCGCTGGCGATTATCGCAACCGCGTCAACCCGACCGACATCGGCAGCGACCTGAACGAGAGCCTTGAGCATCTGGGCGTCGACACCATCGACCTTTACTGGGTCCACATGGACAATCCGGAAACCCCGGTTGCCGAACTGATCGACTTCCTCAACGAAGCCAAGGATGCGGGCAAGATCCGTTATTTCGGCGCGTCCAACTGGTCCGACACCCGCGTGCTCGAAGCCAACGACTATGCCAAGGCGAACGGCAAGGCCGGCTTCGTCGCCGTCGAACCCTTCTGGGGCCTCGCCAAGCCCAATGAAGAGGCTGCCACGGCTCAGGGCTATCAGATGTATTTCGAAGATCATGGCGGCAAGCTCAAGGATGCGGGCCTGGCCATCATCCCCTATTGCTCGCAAAGCCGCGGCTACTTCGCATTCGCGGAAAAGGGCGAAGTGCCTGAACATCTTCAGGGCTTCTACGACAACCCGGTCAACAAGGATCGCCTGGCCGCCGCCAAGGACGTCGCCGCCAAGCATGGCGTCACTGTTTCGGACGTCGCGCTTGCCTATCTGCTGAACCAGCCGCAGCAGGTAATCCCCATCTTCGGCGCGTCGAGCCCAGCCCGTATCGAGGAAGCGGTCAAAGCCGCCTCGCTCACCCTGTCGGCCGACGAACTGGCTGCACTGAAGATCGGCTGATCTTCCGCCACTGATTGATATGAAGGGGGCGGTCCGGCGATCGCCCCCTTTTTTTGTCGGCAGCCATCTGCAGGCCAGACTTCCCCACTCCCCCTGAAATGCGGATGTTATTACGCGATAACCGTTATTTCCGCCTGACTCACAGTGAACAACGCGATAAAAGGGCGAAAAGCATACGCATGTAGCGATTTTAGGAGACTGTCATGACCGCTGCCCCTGCCCTTTCGCAATCCCGACCGGGCGCAGCGCCTGCATCTCTCACCACGCCGGGCCAGATCGGCACGCTCACTCTTCCCAATCGCATCATCGTGACCGCGATGGGCGTCAGCCTGGCTGAAGCAGACGGTACGGTCGGCCAGCGCCTGATCGATTATCACGTCGCCCAGGCAAAGGGCGGCGCGGGCCTTATCATCATGGGCGTGACCGGTGTCGCCTGGCCAGTCGGCGCGGTTCAGCCGAACCAGACAGCAATCTCGGACGATCGCTTTCTGCCCGGTCTGACGAAGCTGGTCGACGCCGTTCACGCCGCAGGCGGGCGGATCGCTGCTCAGCTGCACCATGGCGGCTTGGTCGCCTCGCATAGCGCGGGGGATGGACATCCTCTCTGGGGGCCGGCCTATCCGCCTCCCTTCGCGGGCGACTTCCCCGACTTTTTCCTGCCCGAGGAAATGGCCGCCTTTGCCGGAGGCGTCGTGCCGGAAATCAAGGTGCTGGAAAAGGCTGACATCGACCATGCCATCCGCCAGTTTGCCGACGCCGCGCTACGCGCCAAGCGCGCCGGAATGGACGGTCTGGAGATCCACGGCGGCCACGGCTATCTGCTCTCCTCTTTCGTGTCGCCATCCACCAACACGCGTGAGGATGAATATGGCGGCGACGTTGCAGGCCGCGCTCGCCTGCTGCTGGAAGTGGTACGTGCTGTTCGCGCCGCAGTGGGCGCCGATTTCCCCGTCTGGGTAAAGATGGATTCGCGTGAGCTGGGCAAGAAGAACGGCATCACGATAGACCATGCGCTCGAACTCGCGCCGATGATCGAAGCGGCGGGCGCCGACGCGCTCACCATCACCGCCTATCACGATGTCGGCCAGGGCAAGCTTCATTCAGGCTCCAACATCCCGCATGAACCCGCCTTCAATCTGGAAGCAGCATCCGCCATTCGGAAGGTGGTTTCGATCCCCGTGATCGCATCGGGCCGGGTGGAGCTTGATCGCGGTGACAAGGGATTGGCGCAGGGCGAGTTCGATTTCCTCGCCATGGGTCGCAAGCTGCTTGCCGACCCTGACTTGCCCCGCAAGCTGACCGAAGGCCGGGTGGCCGACATCCGCCCCTGCATCTACTGCTATACCTGCGTCAGCACTGCCTATCTGCGCGAGCAGGTGCGCTGTGCCGTCCGTTCGGAAACCGGTTATGAGGACCTCGATTGGTCCCCGGCAAAGGTCCCCGGCCATGTCGTCATCGTCGGCGGCGGTCCCGGCGGTATGGAAGCTGCCCGCAGGCTGGACCTTGCCGGTGCCAAGGTCACGCTTCTTGAAAAGTCCGACCGGCTGGGCGGAACGCTGCGTTTCGCAGGGCTCGCCTATGAACCCAATGAACGGCTGCTCAACTGGCTGCGTGACCAGATCGGCCAGTCGAAGGTGGATGTCCGCCTGAAGACTGTGGCGACCCCGGACCTCATCGCCAGCCTGAATCCTGACAAGGTCATCGTCGCAACCGGCGCCGTGCGCGACATGCCGCCGATCCCCGGAAACGATCAGGACTTCGTGCTGTCGGGCGACGATCTGCGCGGCATGATGCTGGGCGAGGATTCAGCGGAAATCCGGCGCAAGACAAGCTGGGCGACACGCGTCGCGACGAAGCTCGGCGCAGCGACGGGCGCGACCGCCAATCTCGATCTGGTGCGAAAGGCGACCCATGCCTGGATGCCGCTGGGCAAACGCGTCGTCATTATCGGCGGCGAGTTGGTCGGCGTCGAGCTGGCCGAGTTCCTGATGGAGCGCGGTCGTGACGTCACCGTCATCGGCGAAGCACCCAAGTTCGGTGGCGGCCTGCTGCTGGTTCGCCGCATGCGCCTGTTGGCTGAACTGCGCGAACATGGGGTGGCCATGTTCCCTGGCGCAAGCGGCATCGCCATCGGAAAGAACAGCGTCACCTTCACCAGCGCAGACGGTGAGCAGAAGAGTGTTGCGGCCGATCATGTGGTGGTGGCCATGGGCGCGCATGGCGACTCCACCCTTGCCGATGCCCTGCGCGCGCAGGGCCTTGATGTGGTGGAGGTCGGCGACGGCACCGGCGTCACCTACATCGAAGGCGCCATCCGTGGCGCAGCCGAAACCGTCGCCGCCATGGGCCGCTGATCGATCTTCGATGGCATAGAAAAGGGGAGCGTCGCAACGCTCCCCTTTTTTACTCTGACGGCTCCTGATTACCGCCCAACCAGTTCAACCGCAGCCTCAACCCGATAATCCGCCAGCACCGGCGCCGCCATCGCCTCGGCGAACGCTTCATAGCTCCAGGGCCAGCTTGCCGGAACACCGGTGGCGTCCAGATACCAGCTGTTGCAGCCCGACCCGAAAATCGTCGTGCGCGCTGCCGCGATACGCCGTTCCTCATAATCGGCATGAGCCTCCGCACTCGGCTCAACCGTCTGAGCCTCACCAGACCGCAGCAGGTCGATCAACTGGTCCACATAGGCCCACTGCCTCTCGGCAATGTCGATCAGGGAGAAGTTGCCAACCGGGCCCGTCGGACCATTCAACATGAAGAAGTTGGGAAAGCCTGGAATGGTCACGGCATAATAGGCTGTCGGACGAACCGACCATGCATCATCCAGCGACACACCATCGCGGCCCAACACCGTCGTGGGACGAATGAACCGATCCGCATGGAAGCCGGTCGCCAGTACCAGCGTGTCGAGTTCGTGCAGCCGTCCGTCTTCCATCCGCACGCCCTTGGCCTCGACCCGAGCGATACGGTCACGCTCCACTTCCACGTTGGGCGATTGCACGGCATCATAATAGGACCAGCTATAGATCAGCCGCTTGCACGCCGCGCGGTAGCTGGGGCGCAGCTTTTCCTTGAGCGCAGGATCGCGGATGCTGTTTTCCAGATTGTCGAGGCAAATCTGCTCGATCGCCGCAATCTCGGGCCCATGCGTGTCCGTGATCGCCTGCGTGAAGCGGAAGATATTGTCCCAATAGTCCTTGTTGTTGCGGATCTCGTCAATCAACGCGGGATCGCGGCGGAATGCTTCCTTCTCTTCCTCGCTATACTGGAAATAGGGAACAGGCATGATCCATTGCGGCGACCGCTGGAAATGCACCAGCTTCGATGCGCGCGTGCTCAATGCCGTGATGATCTGAACGCCGGTCGACCCATTGCCGACGACGCCTACCCGCGCGCCGTCGATCGAGGCGTCATCCTGCCAGCGGGCGCTATGGAACGCTTGCCCCTCAAAGCTGTCCAACCCCTCAATATCGGGAAGCTTGGGATGGTGAAGAACGCCTGAAGCGGCGATGACGACTTCGGCCTCAACCTCTTCGCCAGTAATCAGGCCGAGCCGCCAGACGCCAGCACCTTCGTCCCACACTGTGGATACGACTTCGCTGTTGAAGCGGACGTACGGCATGATGCCGTATTTCTCGGCCGTCTTTTCAAAATAGGTCTGTATCTCGCCGCCCTTGGCATAATAGGCGTCCCATTCCGCATACGGCTCGAAACTATAAGTATAGGCGTGCGCGGGGACGTCGCAGGTCAGGCCCGGATAGCGGTTTTCCCGCCAGGTGCCGCCCAGCCGCCCGGCCTTTTCAAAAACGGTGAAATCCTCCCCCGCCTGGCGCAAACGGATAGCGGCAAGGATGCCGGCCATGCCTGCTCCAATAACGGCGAAGCGCAGGCCTCTGCGGCCCTGACTGATGGACAATTCACTCTCCTGTTGGCTGTGTTCCTGATCCTCATGATGACGCAACCGGCAATGGCGCACATCATTCAAATGGATCAGGCCCTCGCCAACAGGGAATTAGCCCTGCGCCGCCTTCCTCCCAGCCTGGCGTCCGAAGAAGGTGCAATCGGCAAGGCTAAGGCCAGAGCTATAGCCATGCCCCCATGCCGGCAGCCCCGACGTGCAGCGCCCCGCTGCGAACAGGCCAGCGATCGGCGCGCCCGCCCGGTCCAACACCTCGCCATCGGTCGAGGTCCTCAGCCCCCCGAGCGTGAAGAAGCTGAAATAGGTCGTCGCGAAATTCAGCTCTAGTGCCACGAACGGCCCCTGATCCAGCGGCGTCAGAATCGGTGCGCGCTTATGGAACAGCGGATCGCGCCCTTCCCGCGCATGCGCATTGTAGAATGCCATGGTGGCGGACAGCGTACCGGGCGCCATCTCCAGTTCGGCTTCCACCTCTTCCCAGCTGTCGCCCGTGCCCGCAATGGTCATCCCCGCCATCGGCAGCGGCTCGTCGAAATGGGCAATGTCCAGCAGCAGATAGACCCTGTCGCCCATCTGGTCGACGGCAGCGCGGCTGACCCGGCCATGATAGCAATCTTCGTTGATGAAGCGCTGACCCATCTGGTTGACGAACACGCCATGGGCCTGCGGTTCGGGCATGGTCCAGGGGCAGGTGGTGAAGAACTGCTCCATATGGATCGCGTCGGCACCCGCACCCACGCCCAGTTCGATGCCCACCCCATCATCCTGGTCGCCAATCGGGCTGCTTATCTTGAACGTCTCCGGGCAGTAGCGCCGCCGCATGTCCTCGTTAAAGGCAAAACCGCCCGTGCAGAGGATAACGCCCTTGGCCGCGCGGACGAAGCGATTGACATTGTCGATGCGCACAATGACGCCGACGACCCGCCGTTCATCATCCTGCACCAGCGCCACGGCGCGCGCATCGGTCGTCACTTCGACGCCTAGCGCCCTGGCCCGAGCCTCCAACAGATCGACCAGCGGCCGCCCCCCGCCCCATCCCATATGAGCGATCACATGGCCGCGCGGCGCGGGCTTCGCGATCTCGCAGAACGGCCAGGCCGCCTCACTTCCCGACCAGATCAGCGTCGAATCGTCAGTCGGTTCGATATGCTTTCCGGGCAGGAAATTGCCGCGATACGGGATGCCCTGCTCCTGAAGCCACGCATAATGGCCGAGCGATTCCTGTGCATAGAGATCGCACTTCGCCTCATCCGCGCACGGCCCGCCCGCCGCCTTCAGATAGGCGGCCAGATCCTCCGTGCTGTCCTCGAATCCCGCCGCGCGCTGGGCATCCGTGCCGCCGCTACCGCCGATGTAGATTTCGCCGCCCGACAGCGCCGACGCGCCGCCACTGCCCGAACCGCGCTCGAACAGCATCACCCGCGCGCCTCCCATCGCCGCTTCGATCGCAGCGCATGCACCCGTCGCGCCGAAGCCGATCACCGCGACGTCGGTTTCGAAATCCCACCTTTCGACCTTGCTGGCGGGATAGGGGCGATGAAGCGAAATATCGGCCACGAAAGACTGTCCTCTCCTTATGCGATCGGGATCAAAAGGCTTTTGTCTGCCCCCCATCCACCATCAGCGTTTGGCCGGTGATATAGCCTGCCGCATCGCTTGCCAAGAATACGGCGGCGGCTCCAATGTCTTTTTCGCAATCACCAATGCGTTTCAAGGAAACCTTGTTGATCTGCGTATCATAATCGGCAGGCGCCCATTCTTTCCAAGCCATCACGCCCGGAGAGTTCGCAAACGGGCAAATGATGTTCACCCGCACACCTTCCGCACCCCATTCGCTCGCCGCGATCTTGGAAATCGCGCGGATCGCTTCCTTCGCCGCGCAGTAGGAACCCTGCGTCGGGATCGCATCGAACGCCGCCCCTGTCGCGAAGTTGATGACGGAGCCCTTGGCTCTAACCAGATGCGGATAGGCCTCGCGCATCAACACGAATGTCGGCCAAAAGCCGGTATCGAACGCCACCTCCATGGCTTCGTCGGTCGTTTCGGCAAGCGGCAACTGGCGCGAAGCCTGCGCCGCATTCACCAGCACATCGAGCGCGCCGAAATGCCCGATCGCCGCCTCGATGATCTTCGGCAGCTCCGCGCGCTGCGCCAGATCGACAGCCAGGAAATGCGCCTCCCCACCAAGCGCCCGCAATTCTGCCTCTGTCGCGCGGCCAAGCTCCTCCTCCCGGTCCACGATCAGGACACGCGCGCCCGCCTTGACGAAGGCGGTTGCCACACCCTTGGCCACCCCGCGCGCGCCCCCGGTTACGATCGCCGCCTTGCCTTCCAGTGCCTTCATGTCCTGCTCCAATCTCTCTTGTCAGGTGAAATAAGCCCCGCCATTCACCGTCACGATGCTGCCCGTGGCAAAACTGCCGTCGTCTCCCGCCAGAAACGCCACAGCGCCAGCAATCTCGTCGGGATGGGCAAGACGCTTCATCAGGCTGTCGGCCGCAATCATATCCTTCATTTCCGCAGGCAGCGTGGCATAGATCGGCGTTTCGGTAGCGCCCGGATTAACCGCATTCACGCGAATGCCGCGATCGGCCAGTTCCCGCGCCATCGCGCGCGTCATGCCCAGCACTGCCGCCTTGGCCGCGCAATAGGGAATGGGTCCATCGCCTTTCACGCCAGACGTCGACCCGATGTTGACGATGTTGCCGCCCGAGCCTTGCTCCGCCATCATCCGAACCGCCGCCCGGCTGCACTTGAACGTGCCGTCCAGAGTTACCGCCAGCACGCCCGACCAGCCCTCATCCTCGCAATGGATCGTCTGGTCGACGAATGTGCTGGGCTCCTCGCCACGCGCAATCTGCTCGCCCCGCTCGGCCTGCGCCGCATAATAACGGTCCATGCCGTCGCCCGCCGCGCTGCCCCGCCCGGCATTGTTGACCAGCACATCGACGCCGCCCAACGCCTGCTTCACTTCGGCAAAGGCCCTGTCCACCGACGCGCTGTCCGCCACATTGCATGCGATGCCGACATGCGGCGCTGGCAGCACTGCGCCAGCCGCCGCCGCATCCAGATCGAGCACCGCAACCGTCGCGCCTTCCGCAGCAAGGCGGCGCGCAATAGCCGCACCGATCCCCTGCGCGCCGCCAGTTACGACAGCACGTTTGCCCTTCAGCCGTTCCATCACGATCAATCCTCTACTTCAGGCCGCCAGGCGACGCCGTTCACCTGCGCGCCGCCGTCGGCAAAGAGGGTATTGCCGCTCATATAGCCGCCCCCTTCGCTCGCTAGGAAGACCGCGACCGGGCCGATATCCTTTTCCGCGTCGCCAAAGCGCCCAGCGGGAACCTGCTGCAAAATCGCCTGCGTCATTTCCGGGTTCGCGGCGAAATAGTCCTGCGCCTGCGGGCTGGTCGCCGAAGGGCAGATGGTGTTGCAGGTAATCCCGAACGGGCCCCATTCCACCGCCGCCGTCCGGGTCAGCGCCCGCATCGCTTCCTTGCTGGCATTATAGGCGACGGTGAACATATGCGCGTTGACGCCGTTCAGCGAACCCAGATTGATCACGCGGCCAAACCCTTGCGCCTTCATGATCGGGAAAGCCGCCTTCATCGCCCAGAACACGGCATAATAGTTGAGGGCGAAGGAGCCCTCCATATCCTCGTCGCTATGATTTTCGATCCGCTTGGGAAAGCTTGCGCCAGCATTGTTCACCAATATGTCGAGCCGTCCGAACCGCTGGTGCACAGCGTCCACCATGGCTTCCACCTCGGCGCGCTGCGTCACGTCGGTACGGATAAAAAAGGCGTCGACCCCGTGCGTGTCACGCAGATACCGTGCTTCTTCTTCGCCTTGGTCAACCTTGCGCTGGGCAATCGCGACATTCGCCCCGGCAGCGGCCAGCGCGCGCGCGATCCCCTGGCCTACGCCTTGCCCGCCCCCGGTGACGAGTGCCGTTCGCCCTTCCAACAGCTTTGCCATATTCGCTCTCCTAAATTCTTGTGATGTGTCTCGGTGCTCAGGCGTCGAGCAGCGCATAATCCAGATAGCCGATCCGATCCTCGCCCTCGCCGGTGTAGAAGTTCGCGCGATTGGCTTTGTTGAGTGCGGCACCCTTTCGGAAGCGCTCGACCAGATCGGGATTGGCGATGTAGAGATAGCCGAAGGATACCGCCTCGGCCTTGCCCTCCGCGATGATGGCGGACGCCTTTTCCAGGTTCAGCCCGCCATTCTCGATGACAGGACCGCTCCAATTGGCGCGCACCAGTTCCAGCGCGTCCTGCCCCTCCAGCGGAATGTGGATCAAATGGCAGTAGGCAAGGCCCATCCCATCGACGGCCTTGAGCAATGCCGCATAGGTTTCATGCGGGTTCGCATCATCCATGCCGTTGAATTTGACGCCGGGGCAAATACGAAAGCCGACCCGGCCTGCACCCACGGCACCGGCCAATGCTTCCAGCAATTCGACCACGAAACGGATGCGGTTCTCAACCGATCCGCCATAACGATCCGTGCGCTGGTTGCTGTTCGAAGACAGGAACTGCATCGGCAGATATCCGCTGGCGCAATGCAGTTCGATCCCGTCCAGACCAGCGGCAATCGCGTTGCGGGCGGCCGTCACATATTCCGCGATAACGCCAGGAATTTCATCGGTTTCCAGCGCGCGGGGCACGACCGTTTCTACCGGCACGCCATCGGGGCCAGGGATCTTGTCCGGACATTGAATTGCTGACGGCGAAACCGTCTCCGCGTCCGCATCCTTGTTCGCCTGCACGGCAGCCCGGCCGACATGCATCAACTGCATGACGATCTTGCCGCCAGCGCCATGGACCGCATCGGCGACCTTGCGCCATCCTTCGACCTGGGCCTCGCTATGGATACCGGGCGTGCGCCAATATCCCTTTCCCGTGGGCGAAGGCTGCGTCCCCTCTGTCACGATCAGCCCGGCACTGGCGCGCAGGCGATAATATTCGACCATGAATTCGGTCGGCACATCGCCCGGCCCAGCCCGGTCGCGGGTCATCGGAGCCATCACGATCCGGTTGGATAGAGCGATGTCGCCCAGCTGAACGGGGGAAAAAATATCGGTCATGGTACGAACCTTGGTGATTGGCCGCTGCCGGCGAAGGCTTTGGCGATATGTTCGGGATAGTCGGCTCCGGTGAGCGCGCTCCAGCGTGCCCACGCGGCCAGATCGGTCATCTGCTGCCAGCGGATGATCTGGCCTGCCGCATCGAAGTGCCAGCGGTCTGCCAGCCAGATGGGTTCAAGCGCGCTGCCATCGGGACCAGTGCCTTCAAACTTCGCGAAGGACAGCACCGTGTCGCCGCTGCCCGCCACGTCCAACTCGGTCACGCGCCAGTCGGGAATGGCCGCCCAATAATAGTCCGCCTCGATCTGGAGGAAGAAAGGCTCGTCCGCGACGTCATGTGGCTCGACCGCAATGACATGACCGCCGATCTCGGCGACCGCGCCCGGCGCCCAAACCAGCATGCCACGCGGCGGGACCGGCATGCGATGTGTCCGCCACGCTTCGGCATAGCCTTCGAACATCGTCCGCACGGCGGCCACATTGCGCTCCGTCGCCCTCATGCGGGTCAGCTTCGCACGCGCGGCTTGGGCAGCGGAGCGCCCCGCCGCATCGTTTCGATGAATTTTTCCAACGGAGCGGGCGGTTCGACCGGGCCGTCATGCGGCTGTCCCAGGCGATCCCAATAGCTTTTCCAGCTCGGGAACAGATCGTGGAAGCTGCCATGATAGGGCTGGACGCCGGGCCAGCGCATCTTGCGATCGCCGATCGGCGGCTTGTTGAGGTCGGTGGCATACCAATAAAGCGGCAGGCGGCGGCGGAAATACCAGCGGCCATCGATCCGCTCATATTTGTCGAAATACATCATCTGCATGATGACCCATTCGGCGCCCGTCTCATGCTCATTCTTGGAATAGACGACGCCTTGCGCATGGTCTGGATCGTCAAAATCGATGACATGCCCGCCAATATGGTGGGACGTGCCGTCGAACTGCATTGAATGGGTTTCGTCGAACCAGTCGCGCAGCGCCTTGCGCCCCTGCTTGCCGCCGCCGACCTTCACATCTTCGGGGAACAGGTTCACCCAGGCGTCGGAGTCGCGCATGTCCAGCGCCAGGGAATATTTCGCGGCCAGTTGCCGGATCGCATCCAGCGACTCCAGTCGGTCTATCCGCGCAATCAGGCTCTCGTCCGCCACCCTCTCGATCCTTTCTCGTTGGATCGTTTGTTTCCCCTATCGCCACCCCTGTGAAAATGCCAAAATAGCTCAAAGGTCATGACAAAACGGCTCAACACAAAGCATCTGTCCCGCCCCGTCGCGACCCGCGTGCCTGTCGTCATCGCCCTTGATCTGCTGCGTCTGGTCGAGGAAATCGGTGTGGACCCCACCGAGCTTTTGCGGCAGGCGCGCCTGCCCCATCTCATAGGGCCACCGATCGGCGCTGCCGCAGCGCAACGCGGACTTTCGCAGGATGATTTCACCCGCCTCTACGCCCATTGCACCTGGGCACTGGATGAACAGGCAGCCCGGCAGGAAGGACGCGAGCCGCTGACCAAGGAGGGGGTGGACATGCTCTGCCACTGCATCATCACGTGCCGCACATTGGCGGACGTGATCGAGCGGACGGATCGTTTCTCCGCCCTTGTCGGCCCGCGCGCCGGACGTCTGCGGCTAAAGGTCGATGAAGGCGTCGCACGGCTCGAAATGGCGACGCCGCGCAAGGTCCGCAACGGCAGCGCCTACGTCTCCGATCTTGCGGGCCTTTCCACCTATTACCGCCTGTTCGGCTGGCTGATCGGAGAGGATATCCCGCTTCTGGGCGCAGCTATGCGCTATCCTCCCCTGCTGGACGAACAGACCATTTCCTACCTCATGCCCGTGCCCATGCAGCATGGCGCGCCCGAAAACAGCCTGCGCTTCCCAGCCAGCTACCTCGATCGCCCCGTCCTGCGCAGCCATCATGAGCTGGAACATCTGCTCGAACGCTTTCCCTTCGACGTCGAGCAATCACAATCGTTGGACGCGCCGCTATCTGAGCGCATCCAGCACCTTTTCAGCGCCATGCTCGCCAGTGGCGAAGCACCCGCCACCGCATCGCAGCTCGCCCGTCAGTTCAGCATTAGCGTCGCCACGCTGAAACGCCGCCTGTCGGGCGAGGGCACGTCGCTCCTCCAGCTCAAGACCGCAGCGCGGCGTGCGCTCGCGACCCGGCTGCTGGACGACCCCCGCCTCACCATCACTGAAGTCGGTCGCCGCACGCAATTCAGCGACACGGGCGCCTTCCGCCGCGCCTTCCAGCAATGGACCGGATCATCGCCGAGCCGCTGGCGCGAACTGCGCCAGACCGGCGGGCAAGCGGATCAATAGCGGGCGATGATGCCGTCCGCGAAGCGGTTCAGGTCGTCGATCTTCTCCTGCAGCGGCTGGCTATCTTCTTCCACAGCATACAGGTTGCGGAAGACGACCACGATGTCGGTGACGCCGGCATCCTCATGGCGGCGTATCTCATCCAGGTCAGCGCCACCGATCACCGAAGCGAAGATGCGGTAGTTTGGTTGCTCCCGGCCTTGCTCCGCCCGATAGGTGGACAGCTTCTCCAGCATCGGCAGCATCGCTTCCAGGCCACCACCGGCATACATCCAGCCATCATTGCGCGCCGCCCGCTTCAGCGCAGCGTCGGAATGCCCACCGATCAGGATCGGCACCGGCTTTGTCGGAACGGGGTTGAGCTTCACCGGCGGCAGGTCGAAAAACTGGCCGTGATATTCGAAATAGCCGCCACTGGTCAGGCCGCGCACGATGTCGATGCACTCGTCGAACCGCTTGCCGCGACCCTCCCACGGCACGCCCATCACCTCATAATCCTCGGGCCAGACGCTCAGGCCTACGCCAAGGTTGAAGCGGTTGTCGAACAAGGCCTCGATCGACGCCACGATCTTCGCGACATAGAGCGGCGGGCGCACCGGAAGCTTCACGACATTGGTCGTGACCTCCAGCTTCTCGGTCGCGGCAAGCATTGCGGTCACATGGATGAACGACTCCAGGAACGGCTTGTTCTCCAGGAATTCGCGCCCGCCATCGTCGGTATAGCTATACTTGGTGCCGGAACTCTTCGGGTAGATCAGGCTGTCGGGCACGGTAAATCCCGCATAGCCCGCCGCTTCCGCCGCTTTGGCAAGCGGCGCGTAATAGTTGATCGCGGTCATCGATTCGCCAAAGTGAAAGCGCATCACCCTCTCCTTACATCTCGCATTATTCGGTCCGCGGCGGCTATCTGCCAGCGCTCGGCGCGTCCCGCCTTATCCATTCGGCAGAAAATACAGTCAACAGCAGCGACAAGTTCCTTCGTGCATGATGACGCCCGCCACTACGCATATCCCGAACATTTACCCCGCATCTCCGCAAAAAGCGCATTGATCAATTGTTTTTTTCTCCTATCCTGCGCCGCAAATCTGCTGCCCGAAAAATTGGACTTCGGCGGCACAAGCACCAAGAAAGGAATGAGGATGTTGCTGAAGGACAAAGTCGTGATCGTCAGCGGCGTGGGCCCCGGCATGGGTCAGGCGCTGGCCCGCATCGCCGCATCCGAGGGCGCGAGCGTCGTGCTCGCCGCCCGTAACCAGGCCTTCCTCGACGAAGTGTGCGGCGACATCACCGCAAAGGGCGGCAAGGCGATCGCCGTCGCCTGCGACGTCAGCGATGAAGGGCAGTGCAAGGCGTTGGCCGAGCGCGCCGCAGCGGAATTTGGTGGCCGTATCCATGGCCTCGTCAACAGCGCCTATTATCATGGCGACTGGTGCTTCGTCGACAATGCGGACATTGGCGACTTTACCAAGGCGTTCGACGTCAACTGCGTCGGAGCCCTCCGCCTCACCCGTGCATGCATCCCCTATCTGCGCGATGGCGGCGCGGTCGTGAATGTGTCGACCATGGCGTCGGTCAATCCCTATGGCACCGAACATGGCATGGAGATGCCCTATGCGGTGGCAAAGGGCGCGCTCAACACGCTGGGCAAATATATGGCCAGCGATCTTGGCCGCCACGGCATCCGCGTCAACACCTGCCGCATGGGCTGGATTCATGGCGAGCCGGTCGAAGGCTTCATCGCATCGCAGGTCGATGCCGGGTTCAAACGTGAGGATGTCGTCGCAGGCGTCACGAAGAATATCCCCATCGGCATCATCCCGCCGGAAGATGACTGCGCCCGCGCCGTGCTGATGATGGTTTCGGACTATTCGCGCGTCGTCAGCGGCGCTTCGCTGGACGTCAACGGCGGCCAGTGGATGGCGCCCTGATCCGGTCGGGAGTTGGCCCATGTTCAAATGCATCGCATTGCTCAGGCGCAAGCCGGGCCTCTCCCGCGAAGACTTTATCGACTATTATGAAAGGCAGCACGCGCCCCTCATTCGGCGCCTGCTGCCGGGCATAATCGATTATCGTCGCAACTATGTCGAACTGGAGGGCGCGTTCCTGTTTCCGGGTGCCGCCCCCATAGACTTCGACGTCATCACCGAAATATGGCTCGCCGACCGCGCCGCCTATGACCGCTTCACCGCCGCCGCTGCGCAAGAGGATATTGCCCGGCAAATCGCGCAGGACGAGGAAAACTTCCTCGACCGAACGGCGACGCGGATGATGGTGGTGGATGAAAAGGGCGCGGACAGACCGAATGCCGTCACGCCTCAGGCGCTGCTCGACGAACGCGAGATCATCCGCGGCCTGTCGCGCTTTGCCCGCATCCTCGACACCAAACAGTGGGACCGGTTAAGCGACGTGTTCGCCGATGACCTGAGTTTCGACTATGGCACCGGCGGGGATCAGCATGGGATGGCGGCGCTCACCGCAAACATGCGCCGCTTCCTCGATCGCTGCGGCGGCACGCAACATCTGATCGGCAGCATATTGGTGGACGTCGATGGCGATCGCGCGACGAGCCGTTCCTATGTTCAAGCCCGGCACCAGCGGGTGGACGATCCCGCCGGGCCAATCTTCGATTCCAACGGCGAATATGTCGATCAGTGGGAAAGGCGCTCTGAAGGATGGCGCATCATACGCCGCGACGCGGTCTGGGCCGCGCATACCGGCGACCCGATGATCCTCCACGCCGAACCCGACAATCTCGGCTGAAAAAGAAACCTTCCCTCTCCCCTTCAGGGGAGAGGGAACAGGTCACTATAGGGCCGATCCCGCCACCAAAACCGCTAAGCCACCTCGGCAAAGGGCAAGCAAACGCTGTCGAAGCCCAGCACATGGGCAACCCGGCCCAACCCGACCCAAGCCGCAACACTATGCGCCAGGTCGACAATCTCCTCGTCGGAAAACAGCGCACGCGCCCGTTCCCAGAAATCCTCATCCTCGGCGATCACCTTGGGCTCCTGCGCAAAACGCTCGGCAAACTCGATCGCCGTGCGCTCGCGCGGGCTGAACAGAGGCGACGTACGCCAATTCTCGACCGCCGCGTAAAAGTCCTCGTCGGGCGCTGGGCCGTTGTCAGCGATCGTATGCCCAGGCCGCTGCCCGGACGCGGCGAACATGGACTGGGCGTCCCGCGCTGCGCGAAATTGCTGGCAAATCACGCAACCATTGATCTGCGCCGTCCGTGACCGTGCGCCTTCGAACTCGCGCAGCGACAACAGGCTGTGCTGATAAACCGCTTTCGAAAAGCCGCCTGCCGCCTCCATGATCTCGCGCGCATAATGACGCGACGCATAGCCATAGGGGTCGGCGGCGTCCTGCTCGGGTAAGTCGATACGGATCATGGCATCTCTCCTTATGTCGCTATCTCGTTCACCATTCGCTGTTCAATGCACGCCCGGCGCGCCGGGGAACTGCTCATAATATTGGCCGGTCAGCATGCCGCCATCGACCGCAATCTCCGCCCCGGCCAGATAGGAAGCCTCGTCGCTCGCCAGGAACAGCGTCGCGCGCGCGACTTCCTCGGGCGCACCCACCCGCTGAAGTGGCACATTGCCGAACCGTTCATTGACCTTCTCGCGGGTGGAACCGTCATGATTGGTCATGACCGTGTCGACGCCGCCCGGATGCACCGAATTGACGCGAATGCCGCGATGGCCAAGCTCCAGGGCAGCAACCCGCGTCAGCCCCCGAACGCCCCATTTGCTTGACGAATAGGCGGCAAGGCCGTTGGCGCCCTTCATCCCATCGACAGAAGAAATATTGACGATCGCGCCCTTGCCCCGCGCGATCATGCCCGGCGCAACCGCCTTGATCCCCAGAAATTCGCCGGTCAAATTGACCTTCAACACCCGCTCATAATCGGCCAGCGACGTGTCCAACAATGTTTTGAACAGCAGGATGCCCGCATTATTGACCAATATGTCGACCGGGCCCAAATCCGCTTCGACAGCGCGGACCAGGTCGGCCCACCCCTGCTCGCTCGTCACATCATGGCGATAGAAACGCGCAGCATCGCCCAGTTCGGCCGCCAGTTGCGCGCCATCTTCTTCCAGAACATCGGCAATCGCGACTTTGGCGCCTTCCTCGGCGAACAGACGACTTGTCGCGGCGCCCATGCCGCGCGCGCCGCCTGTGATGATTGCAACCTTACCCTGCAAACGGCCCATCGAGTCCTGCCTCTCCATCGCTCATGCCGCCGACTGTTACGCATAACTGCGTTCTTATCCGCTTCGGCGGCTCCATACGCGTGGATAAACCCCGGCAGGATCAAGGGCAACTGGAATCGAGGGGGCTCTTCTTCACCGCATCAGGACGCGGCAGGCAACTCGCCCAAAGCCACATAACGCGGCGTGCCATCTTCGCCGATCTCTTCGGTCAGGATCGACGTGATGCGGCTCACCGACTCCGCGATCCACCAGCGGCCATCCTGCTTGCGATAGACATCCTGATATTCGACCGCGAGCCGCGTGACCGATCGCGTCGCAAGAATGATCGTGCGGAAATTGAGCGACCAGCGTCCCCGCGCTTCGTCCGGGCTGACCAATTCTATGTCGGCGTTCGTCGCATGATGAATGTCATAAACACCGCCCGCCATCGCCATCTTCTGGAATATGGCGATGAACTCGTCACGATCGGTGAACAGTGGAAAATTCTGATAATCGAGTCTGATGCCCTGCGGCAGAAAAGTCTCGCGCAATTCCTCGACCAGCTTCAGGTCGCAGGCCCGCAGGTAGCGCGCCTTCAATTGGCGGATCGCGTTGACATCTTCCAGTGCCGTGACACGCGCGGCGAGTTCTTCAACATTGATCGACATGATACTCTCCTTGGGACGGGGCCCCTGTTCTTGCGGAATGGGTCAGAGCCTGTCTGACCGGCTCCTTGTTTTCAGCCTGCGGCGACGTTCCGCGTAATCTTGGCGATCCCCGCTTCATATTTGAGGTTGTGGACGGACACGGACGTTTCGACGCGCTGTACCCCTGGCATCGGCCGGATGCGCTCCGTCACCAGATCGTTCAACTGCTCGATGTTGGTGAACAGGCCCATCGCCAGCAGGCTGTAACGGCCTAGCAGCACGATGACGCATGTGATTTCCTCAAGATCCGACAGGCTGCGCGCCAATTCGGACACCTGCGACGGATCGGCGTCGATCCCCATCATGCAAAGGTTGGGCGACCCGGCCATGCGAAAGTCGGTGACGACCGTGAACTGGATCAATCCCTCATTCTGCAATCTTTTGACGCGGGTACGGATCGTGCCTTCGGTGACCCCCAGTTCGGCGGCAATCGCCCGGTTCGAAATGCGCGCGTCACGCGCGAGCTTTTCGACGATGCCCTGGTCCAACTTGTCCAGGCGCGCCCAGTCAGCCCTTGCCGTCACAGCGGCACCACGTTGAATTCATATTTGACAATATCCACCGCCACCCCCGACGTTATGTGAATGACCCCATCGACGCTCGCGATCTGGTCGAACAGCATCGGCTGAACCTCGCCAAAGTCGCGCAGCGC
Source organism: Pseudomonadota bacterium (assembly GCA_023433445.1). Classification (GTDB taxonomy): domain Bacteria; phylum Pseudomonadota; class Alphaproteobacteria; order Sphingomonadales; family Sphingomonadaceae; genus Sphingobium. Next base: position 24,933 of record JAEZCS010000201.1, read on the forward strand.
CACGAGCAGTTCCACATCATGTTCACCGCTCATGATGTTGACGCTCAATACTTCGGGAATGTCGGCCAGGTCACGGCCGACATCCTGAACGCTGCGGCCCTGCACCTTGACGCCAAGTGCAATGATCACATTATAGCCATGGGCCGCGAAGTCTGTGACGGCCACCACACGCATAGCGCGGGCGTCCTCCATCTTCTGGAGCCGAGCGGACACCGTGGCGGCGGTCACGGAAAGCCGCTCTGCAATTTCCTGGTTGGTCGCGCGGCCGTTGGTCCGAAGTATCTCTATGATATTCGTGTCGAGCGTATCCAGCGATGGCGGCGTTGTTTTCCGCCCGCTTCTGATCTGCATTCTTGCCCCGCCTTCAAAAATGTAGCTGGTTTAATAGCGCGCACTTACGCACAGCACCAGACTCAAAGCTGGTATTGCCGCTGTTTGCCCATTTTCTGTCGCTTGTCCTGCTATACTTCAGCAGGATGGAGCGCCTTGCGCAGCGCGGCCACGGCATCGCGCTTCATCTGCCGGACGGGCGGCGCATCGTGCAGCACATCGAAGCCATGATAGGCGCCCGGATAGACATGCAGCTCAGCCGCCACCCCCGCCTCGATCAGCCGCCGCGCATAGTCCATGTCCTCGACCAGGAAGAGGTCGAGCGCGCCGACGCAGATGAAGGCGGGCGGCAATCCTGCCAGATCATCGGCGCGCGCGGGAGCGGCATAGGGTGATATGTCGGCCGATCCGGGCTCCTGCCCCAACAGGCACCGCCAGCCAAAGGCGTTTGCCTGCGGCGTCCATACGAACGCGCCCAGATGGGCAGGCAGGCGGGTGATGCAGGTGCGGTCATCCAGCATGGGATAGACCAGGTTCTGATGCGCGATCGCCGGGCCGCCCCGGTCGCGCGCCAGCAGCGCCAGCGCCGCAGCCAGGCCGCCCCCTGCGCTCTCCCCGCGCACGGCGATCTTCGCCCGGTCGACGCCCAGTTGCTCTGCGCTCTCATGCAGCCATTGCAGGGCCACGTAGCAATCCTCGACCGCCCCTGGCTCCACCGTCTCGGGCGCGAGCCGGTAATCGACCGACACGATCAAGGCCGAGGCGGAACGCGCAAGCTCGATGTTGGAAAGGTGATTGGTCGCCACCG
>JAEZCS010000229.1 GCA_023433445.1 Pseudomonadota bacterium
GAAAATGCCGCGCCGCTTCCCCAAAACACCGCGCCCTTCCCATCCTTTCCCTGAAATCAGCGCATCCGGCCATCGCAGCGGGCTAGTCTGATCGCAACAGACAACACCGCGAGTTTCCTGATGACGCTGCAATCGAACCGGTCCCTGCTCGATATCGACCGCGACCATCTGATCCATCCCGTCACCTCCTTCCGGGCGCACGAAGCGCGCGGCGCGACCCTGCTGGAAAGCGGCAAGGGCATGTGGCTGACGGACATGGACGGCAACCGCCTGCTCGACGCGTTTGCGGGCCTGTGGTGCGTCAATGTCGGCTATGGCCAGGACAGCATCGTCGAAGCCGCCGCCGCGCAAATGCGCCAACTTCCCTATGCGACCGGCTATTTCCATTTCGGATGCGAAACAACTGTCCGTCTGGCCCAGAAGCTCGCCGACCTCAGCCCCGAAGGTCTCGACCATGTCTACTTCACCCTGGGCGGCTCCGACGCCGTAGACTCGGCAATTCGCTACATCATCCACTATTTCAACGCGATTGGCCGCCCGTCCAAAAAACAGTTCATCGCCCTCGACCGCGGCTATCACGGTTCCAGCACCACCGGCGCTGGCCTCACCGCGCTTGCAAATTTCCACCGCCTCTTCGACCTGCCCCACGCCTGGCAGCATCATATTCCGTCGCCCTACCCCTATCGCAGCGACCTGACCGACGACGCAGCCATCATCGCCCGCTCCGTCCAGCAGCTGAAGGACAAGGTCGCAGAACTCGGCGCAGACAATGTCGCCGCCTTCTTCTGCGAGCCCATCCAGGGGTCCGGCGGCGTCATCGTCCCACCCAAAGGCTGGCTCAAAGCCCTGCGCGACACCTGCACCGAACTGGACATCCTCTTCGTCGCCGATGAAGTCATCACCGGTTTCGGCCGCACCGGCCCACTCTTCGCCTGCGAGGAGGAAGGCGTCACGCCCGACCTCATGACCCTCGCCAAGGGCCTGACCGCCGGCTACGCCCCGATGGGCGCCCTCCTCATGTCGGACACAGTCTATCAGGGCATCGCCAATGGCGCCGCGCCTGAACTCGCCATCGGTCACGGCTTCACCTATTCCGGCCACCCGGTGAGCGCGGCGGTCGGGCTGGAGGTGCTGCGCCTCTACACCGACGGCGGCATCCTCGCGAACGGCCAGAGCGTCGCCCGGCGCTTCACGGCGGGCCTTCAGGGCATCGCCGATCACCCGCTGGTCGGCGATACGCGCGGACGCGGCCTCCTTGGCGCGATCGAGCTGGTCGCTGACAAAGGCACGAAGGCGCGGCTCGACCCCAGCCTCAAATTTCCCGACCGGCTCTTCGCCCAGGGCTATCGCAACGGCGTCATCTTCCGCTCCTTCCCCGACAATATCATCGGCCTCGCCCCGGCGCTCTGCGCGTCGGACGACGAGATGGACGAGATCTTCGCCCGCATCCGGAAAACGCTCGACGACCTGCTCGAAGAAGCGGATATTCGCGCGGCGGTGGGATAAGAAAAGGGGGAAGCAAGCGCATGTTGGGTGGCCCAAGACTGGACCGGATCGACCTGAAGATCCTGACGCAGCTTCAGCAATCCGGCCGGATCACGAATGTCGAACTGGCCGACGCTGTGGGCTTGTCGCCCAGCCCCTGCCTCACGCGGGTGAAACGGCTTGAAAAAGCGGGCTACATCACCGGCTATGGCGCGCATATCAACCTGCACAAGCTGGGCGAGTTTCTGACCGTCTTTACCGAAGTCACCCTGACCGAACATCGCGCGGGCGACTTTTCCCGCTTTGAAACACGCATCCGAAAGCTGGATGAAATCGTCGAATGCCACCTCGTCAGCGGCGGCTACGATTATCTGCTGAAGTTCGTCACGCGCGGCGTCGCCCATTATCAGTCGATCATCGAAGACATGCTGGAAAGCGACTATGGGATCGAGAAATATTTCAGCTATGTCGTGATCAAATCCCCCTTCATAAAGCATCACTATCCGATCCAGCATCTGTTTGGTGAGCACAAATGATCGACGACCTGCTCGAACCCCTGATCGCCTTTCGCCGCGATATTCACGCGCATCCGGAACTGGGTTTCTGCGAGCATCGCACCGCAGGCCGCATCGCCGAACAGCTTCGCGCGCTGGGTCTGGAGGTGCATGAAGGCATCGGCGGCACCGGCGTCGTCGCGGTGCTGAAAAACGGCAGTTCAGGCCGCAGCATCGGCCTGCGCGCGGACATGGACGCGCTGCCGATCCATGAGCAGACCAACCTGCCCTACGCCAGCAAGATCGAGGGCAGCTTTCACGGCTGCGGTCATGACGGGCATGTCGCCATGCTGCTGGGTGCTGCGCAGCATCTTGCGCGCAGCCGCAACTTTGACGGCACCGTGAACTTCTTCTTCCAGCCCGCCGAAGAGGGTCTGGGCGGCGCGCGGGAAATGGTGAAGGAGGGCCTGTTCGAGCGCTTCCCCTGCGACCGCGTGTTCGGCCTGCACAATTGGCCCGACCTGCCCGCCGGGACGATCGCCACCCGCCCCGGCCCGATCATGGGCGCGGCCGACAAGTTCGAGGCTACGCTCCTGGGACGCGGCGGCCATGCCGCTCTGCCACAAGATACGCCCGACGCCATCCTCGCCGCTGCCAACCTGGTGACGCAGCTCAACAGCATCGTCGCCCGCCGCATTTCGCCGACAGCCTCAGCCGTTCTCTCGATCACGCAGATTCACGGTGGCCACACGCATAATGTGCTTCCGGCCGAAGTGAAGGTCAGCGGCACCGTCCGCACCTTTGATCCCAAGGTTCAGGACGTGATCGAAGACGCCATCCGCAGCATCGCGGCCGGCGTGGCGCTTGCCAATGACGTCGCCGCCACCGTCGATTATCAGCGCTACTATCCCGCCACGATCAACGATGCGCAGGTGGCGCAGGAGGCGTTCGAAGCCGCCGCGACCGTCGGCAATGCCCAGATCGCCCCCGAACCCGCCTTCACCTCCGAAGATTTCGCCTTCATGCTCCAGGCATGCCAGGGCGCCTATATCTGGCTGGGCCAAGCGAAGGCGGAGGGCTCCGTGCCACTCCACAATCCGCATTATGACTTTAACGACGATGTGCTCGGCCTCGGCATCCGCCTGCACGTCGCGCTTGCCGAACGGCATCTGGCTAAGCGCTGAAGCCCGCACCCTCCGCCACAGCTTCAGCGACGTTCAAAACCAGAAGCGCACCCCCATGACCAGACTGGCGGCCGACGCACGCTCGCCTTCCGCTCGGGCGAAGCGGGCGCTGTCGCCCAGTTTGCGCTCCCAATTCACCCCTACATAAGGCGCGAATTCTCGGGCGAATTCATATCGCAGCCGCAGCCCAAGTTCGATATCCGACAGGCCTGAACCGATGCCGAGTTCCGGCACATCCTGCGCGGCGATATTCACTTCGGCGGCCGGTTGCAGGATCAACCGCTGCGTGATCCGCTGGTCATAGCTCCCCTCCAGCCGCAAGTGCGCATCGCCCTTGGTCGACAGGAACGCCTGTGCGTCGACCTCGAACCAGTAAGGGGCCAGCCCCCCAATGCCGATGACAGCGTAGGTCCGGTCTGGATCAGGCCGGAAATCATGGCGGACGCCTGCTTCCATATTGAACCAGGGATTGATCGCCCGGCTGTAGAGCGCTTGCACCTCCGCGCTTTCCAGAGCGCCGCCGATCTTTCCCTCGCCCTCTGTCTTGAACGCAAAGCGGTTGATGTCACCGCCGATCCAGCCTTCGCCTTCCCAATGATAGCCGTCCGCGCCCCTTCCCATGCGATATTCCAGCCGGTCGAGCATGATCTGGGAAAAGGTCATGCCGCCACTTTCCTTCAGCATCGCGGTACGCGCCCGCGCCATCTCTGCCGGGTCGAAATAGGCGTCGGCGGCATGATCGGTCGGGACCGGCGGCGCTTCGCCCTTGGGAATGGCATCGTCGGCGGCGGGCATGGCGTGACCGGCATGGGGATTATCCGCTGCGGGCGCGGCCTGCACGGGCATCTGATGGCCGGAATGATCCTCGCTTTCATGCTCAGCTTCGGGCCGTTCCATCGCGCCATGATCCATATGGCTATGGTCCATCTCCTGCGCGGCCGCAGGGATTGAGGCGGACGCCAGCAGCAGCGCGGCGAAGGCGGTCATCCTCATGCCGCATCCTCCCCATGACGCACGGTCACGACGCGCATCATCCCGCTGTGCATGTGCATCAGCATGTGACAGTGAAACGCCCAGTCCCCCAGCGCATCGGCGGTGAGGTCAAAGCTCACCTTGCCCCCAGGCAGCACATTCACCGTATGCTTGACCGGATCATGCGGACCCGCGCCAGTCACGATCTGAAAGAAATGGCCATGCAGGTGGATGGGATGCGGCATCATCGTGTCGTTGATCAGGTTCACCCGCACCCGCTCCATATGGCGGAACGCGATGGGCTCCGCCCCGTCCGACAGCTTCACTCCGTCGAAGGACCACATATAGCGTTCCATGTTCGCGGTCAGGTGGATGTCCAGCGTCCGCGTCGGCGTGCGCCTGTCCTTGAACGGCTCCAGTGATTTGAGATCGGCATAGGTCAGCACCCGATGCTCAACATTCTCCAGCCCGGTCGGACGATCGGCCGTGCGATCGGCAGGCATGGGTGAAAGCGTCGCGACGCCCGGCCCCATCTTCACCTGCGGCGCGACGGACGGGTCGCGCATCTTCATGGAATGGCCCGCCATGCTCTCATTGGCTGGCTGGCTGAGGTCGATCACTCCGCCCTGACCCATATCCATGCCCGACATGTCCATGCCCATGTCCTTCATCCCCAGCAGCGGCCGTTCCCGCAGGGGCGGAATCTCCGCCGCCATCCCGATGCGCGGCGCCAGCGTCGCCCGGACCAACCCGGACCGATCGATCGCCTCCGCGATCAGGCCGTAAGCCTTCGGCTCGCTCGGCTGCACCACGACATCATAGGTTTCCGCGATGCCGATCTGGAACTCGTCCGTCTCCACCGGCTGCACATGCTGGCCGTCGCATTGCACCACGGTCATCGCCAGGCCGGGCAGGCGTATGTTGAAATTCGTCATCGCCGACGCGTTGATGATGCGCAGCCGCACCCGCTCGCCGGGCGTGAACAGCCCTGTCCAATTCTCCGCCGTGCCATGCCCATTGATCAGGAAGCTGTAGGTGGAGCCCGTGACGTCCGAAATGTCGGTGGGGTCCATTCGCATCGCACCCCATTCCAGCCGCTCTTTCGCGCTCTGGTCCTTGCCTGCGATGAGCCCGGCCAGCGTCTGCCGCTGCATGTTGTAATAGCCGCCCGACTGCTTCAGCCGCTTCAGCAGCACATGGGGATGCACCGGGCTCCAATCGGACAGGACGATCACATGCTCCCGCTCGCTCTGCACCGGATCGACCCCGGCCGGATCGATCACGATCGGCCCATAATGGCCCATCGCCTCCTGCATGCCCGAATGGCTGTGATACCAATAGGTGCCCGACTGACGGATCGGAAACTCATAGGTAAAGGTCTCGCCTGGACGGATGCCAGGAAAGCTCACCCCCGGCACCCCGTCCATCTGGAACGGCACGATCAACCCATGCCAATGGATCGACGTATCTTCCTTCAGATGATTGGTGACGGACAGCCGGACATTCTGCCCCTCCTTCAACCGGATGAGCGGAGCGGGCAGCGTGCCGTTGATCATCACCGCATGCGCCGAACGTCCGCCGGTGGAAAAATGGCTTTCCCCTACCGTCAGCGCGATCTGCTCGCCGCTCAGCACGCCCGGAGCGGGAAGCAGGCCCGCCGACCCGCTCCGTGCCCATGCGGGGAGGACTTCGGCCAACGCCAACGCGCTGCCAAATCCTGCAAGACCACGGATCAGGCCGCGGCGATCGACATCAGGCAAGGGGAAGGACATGAAACGCTCTACGATAGGGGAACTCTCGCCTATACGCGATCGACACGCATATCCCTCAAATCTTCGCCCAATTTCTGGCGCGCCCGGTACAGCCGCGTCTCCACGGCTTTCTCGCTCACGCCCAAGGTCCGCGCCACCTCCACCTGGCTCAACCCCTCGATCGTCCGCAGCAGCAGCACATCCTTCAGATTGGTGGGAAGAGCGGCGATCGCCGCCTGAATGCGCGCCAGCCCCTCTTGCGACTGCGCTTCGTCCTCCGGCGTCATCGCGCCGTCGGCGACTGCCGCCGCCTCCTCGATCGGTCGGGCAAAGGTGAAGAAGCGCCGCACTGCCCGCCGCCGCGCCCAGTCATGACATTTGTTGATGGCGATCCGCGAAATCCATAACCGGAAAGGCCGCGCACGATCATAGCGGGCCAGCGAAGCGAACGCGGAAATGAACGTCTCCTGCGTCACGTCCAAAGCCTCCGTCGCGCTGCCGACATGCCCCCGCGCCAGCCGGAACACAGCGTCGCGATGCCGCCGCATCAGCTCGCCATAAGCGCTCTCTTGTCCGGCCAGCGCCAGCCCGGCCAGTTCCCGATCACTGCATTCGGCCAGCGGCGGGCTCACCGCGACGGTTCGGTCAAGACCTTGACGACGGCCGCGTCGAACTGTGCCGCCTGATCGGGCCGCAGCACCGCGCGCATGGCGAAGATATGCTTCAGCGTCTCCTTCTGGAGCATCCCCATGACATGGTGGGACCGGTCCACTGCCTCGCTCACCTGCGGGCCATAGCCATGTTCCGCAGCGATCGCCTGCGCCAGCCGGGCGTTGTCGGCGCGCATCTCCGCTTCCATCGCTTCGCGCCGCCTGGCGAAGTCCGCCTCCAGAGCATGAATCCGCCGTTGCTGACTGTCGTCCAGTTCCAGCTTCCGGTGGATGAGGGCATGGACTTCACTTTCGACGCGGGGCTCCGGCGTCATCCACGCCCGCGCCACCAGCACCGCCGCCAGCGCCGCCGCGAATGCGACCAACGCCACCAGCCCATATCGCGCCGCCCCCTTCACCGCTTACTGTCCCAGCAACTGGGACGGAGCATAGTCGGACATACCGATCACGATCGGCTGCGACGCCGCCTGCGCAGGATTGCCGGGCACGACGCTGCCTGCCCAGCCAATCCCGATCGCCATCAACCCGGCCAGCGCCAGGCTGCGCCGCGCGACCGCCCGCTCTCGACGGTGGGACAGGCCCGCCATGACGGCATCATCCATCCCTTCGAGCCGGGGATCTGCCGGCAGGGCGCGGATCTGGTCCAGCATCTGATCGAGATCGCTCATCATTCACTCCATTGCTCGCCAGATGATACGCAGCGCGCCGCCTGACCCCTTATGGAAAAATTTATGCGCCCTCGTCGAGGGGCGGAGGGGGATCGTCGCGTAATAGCCCTTATCGCACCTTGATCGGAGACTTTCCATGCGCCGCATCCTGTTCCCCGCCGCCATTGCCCTTGCCGCCCTGCCCTCCGTCGCGATGGCGCATCCCAAGCTGCTGTCCTCCACCCCCGCCGCCAATGCCACCGTCGTCAAACCCACCAAGCTGACGCTGACCTTCTCGGAGAAGCTGGTCGCGCCGCTCAGCGGCATCGACCTCACCATGACTGGCATGCCCGGCATGGAAAACCACGCGCCCATGCCTATCAAGGGTTTCAAGACCGCAGTCGATGGCGACGGCAAGACCATGATCGTCACTCTGCCCCGCGCCCTCCCGGCGGGCAGCTATGACCTCGACTGGCACATCGTCGGCGCCGATCAGCACAAGGCCGCGGGCAAATACAGCTTCTCGGTCAAGTAAGCCGGTCGTGACCCTCGACGGGCTGCTCGTTGCCATCCGCTTCGGCCTTTACGCCGACCTGGCGGCCCTCGCCGGGCTTCCCCTCTTCTGGTGGAGCATGCGGCAGGGCGTCGGCGCGGGAGCCCGTCTGATCCTCGCCCTGCTCGCCCTGGGGGCAGCTTGCCTCTCGATACTGTGGCTGCTCGCCAGCGCATCCACCATGACCGGGAGTCGGCTTTTCGCGCCCGATTGGAACGTCATCGACATCCTGCTGCGCGAGACGCCGATCGGGTTGCTCCTCGCAGTCCGCGCGACCGCTCTCCTGCTGGTTCTGCTGCTTCTCTTCAGGCCGAGCGGGACGGAGCGATCCCCCGCTGCGATCGCCATATGCGCATCGATCGCCGCCGTCACCCTCGCCTGGTCGGGCCATGCGGGCGCGACCGAAGGGACAGCCGGAACGGTGCATCGTGCGGCCGACATCGTGCACATCATCGCCGCGTCCGCCTGGTTCGGCGCACTCCTCGCGCTTCTCGCCATGATGTTCGGCGCCGCGTGGGACCTGCGCGTCGCCAGGCACACCGCGCTCGCCCTTCACCGCTTCTCATCGCTGGGCACGCTGCTTGTCGCCGCGCTGATCTTCAGTGGCGTCATCAACGGCGTCATGATCATGGGCGTCGCCAACCTGTCCGCCCTGCCCCACACCCCTTACGGCCAACTGCTGCTTGCAAAGCTCGCCCTGTTCGGCGGCATGCTCCTGCTTGCGGCGGCCAACCGCTGGCGGCTGACCCCGGCACTCGCGGCGGCTGGCGCGGGGACAAGCCTGGACGCCGCCCGCCGCCATCTGCGCCTTTCACTCCTGACAGAAAGCGCCGCCGCCCTCGCCATTCTGGCGCTGGTGGCGGCGCTCGGCACGCTCGATCCTTTGGGCTGAAGGATCAGGCCGGACGATATATGGCGTAGACCTTCTTCACGTCCTCACGGCTGTCCCAGCTGCACATCGCCCCCTGCTCCAGCAGGAAGATGTCGCCCGTGACGAAAGTGCCCTGCCGCCCGGTTTCATCGACGAAGGTCACGCTGCCCTGCAACAGATGCATCAGCTCATAATGGCCGTAGCGCATCGCGCGGCGATGATAGGGCGTCGAATCCCATGTGCCGCAGACGAACACGCCGTCCTCCGACAGATAGTCGGTGTGATTGCGGCAGCTGGGCGTCGGTCCGACCAGAAGCTCCGCCAACGGCGCGCCGGAAGCCACCAGCTCGGCCTGCTCGTCGATCGCGATGCCCCGCGCCGCGCCTGCCGGGCCGCCATCCTTGCGCATGAACAGCAGAATGGCAGGCGCCGGGGCCTTCCAACGCACGCGCGCGCCCTTGGTCAGCACGACGCTGCCGCCTTCCGTCAGCGGCAGGGCCTGCCCCTCCACCTCCAGCTCCACCGACCCCTCGTGCGCGATCAGAAACTCGTCAGCGGGCATGGCCTCGACCTCGCCAGACCCTGCCTCCAGCCGGATGACGCCGATTGTCACCGGACCCTGCGGCAAGGGCATCAATGCCCGAGCGCCCAGAAACGCATCGCCTTCGCCCTGCGCCACGCGTCCGGCATTTTCCTCGGCGAAGCGGCGCAGGTCGGCGAAGGATCGAACCGCGTCGGCAACAGGCTGGGCGTCGGCTTGCGTCATAACTATGTCTCCGGATCTGAATGATCCGGTGATGCTAAGCCGCACACCCGGAATTTTCCCGCATATCGCCGGGACAGACGGATGATCCTACCGATCAACCGCCGCCCATCGGCATATTCGCAGGTGTTGCTGCCCGCCTCCCGCCGACGACAGCTTGGATGGCTTAGACGACATTTGGACGGAAATGATATTTGCTTCGGTTTGACGGGCAAAGATCAGTGCAGCGACCATGTAGACCCCACCAATTTAAGTGAAATCTGCGCAGCAACGCGCGCAAGATGGTCCCATCTTCATCGCCGTTCCAAAGGACGCTCAAATGATCGTTGGCACCGTCAAGGAAATCAAGAATCACGAATATCGCGTCGGCCTGACACCGGAGAGCGTCCATGAACTGACCGCCCACGGCCATCGCGTGCTGGTGGAAGCGGGTGCGGGCGATGGCATCGGCGCGAGCGACGCCTTGTATGAAAAGGCGGGCGCCATCATCCTCGCCAGCGCGCCGGAAATTTTCGCGACCGCCGACATGATCGTGAAGGTAAAGGAGCCTCAGCCCGCCGAGCGCGCGATGCTGCGCCCCGGCCAGATCCTCTACACCTACCTGCACCTCGCCCCCGACCCGGATCAGACGCGTGACCTGCTGGCGTCCGGCGCGATCTGCATCGCCTATGAAACGGTGACCGACGCCAGCGGGGGTCTTCCGCTGCTCAAGCCCATGAGCCAGGTCGCGGGCCGCATGTCCATTCAGGCGGGCGCCACCGCGCTGGAAAAGGCGCAGGGCGGACGCGGCGTCCTTCTGGGCGGGGTGCCGGGCGTGCTGCCTGCGAAGGTCGCCGTGATCGGCGGCGGCGTGGTCGGCTTTAACGCGGCCCAGATGGCGGCGGGCATGGGCGCGGACGTCACCATCCTCGATCGCAATCCCGAAGTGCTGGAAAAGCTTGGCATGTATTTCGAGGCGCGAGCCAAGACGCGCTTTTCCAATCGCGCGAACCTGGCGGAATGCGTGGCGGAGGCCGATCTGGTCATCGGCGCCGTGCTGATCCCCGGAGCCGCCGCGCCCAAGCTGATCAGTGCCGACATGCTCAAAACCATGAAGAAGGGCGCGGTGCTGGTGGACGTGGCGATCGATCAGGGCGGCTGCTTTGAAACGAGCCGGGCCACCACCCATGCCGACCCGACCTATATCGTCGACGACGTCGTCCACTACTGTGTCGCGAACATGCCCGGCGCGGTGGCGCGGACCAGCACCTATGCGCTCAACAATGTCACCTTGCCGCACGCGCTTCGCATCGCCGACATGGGATGGAAGGGCGCGCTTCGGGCCGACGCCAACCTGCTGGCGGGGCTCAACGTCTGGAATGGGAAGGTCACCTATGAAGCCGTCGCGCGCGATCTCGATCTGGAGTTCGAACCGGCCTCTTTGGCACTGGTCTGACGCCAGTCCTGTTACGGGCCGCGCCTTCTCACCGCGTCCCGTCCATGCTAGGGACAAGTGATGGCTCGCATTTTGGCGCTGATCATGATGTGCTTTGTCACGCTGTCGATGACGGCGGGCACTGCCGCGCATGCCGCCGAGCCGCTGATCATCTGCCTCGACGCCGAGATCGCGTCCGATCCTGGACATATCGCGGAAGAAGCCGACCAGCTTCCCGACGACGGAAAGGCCCGGCCGCACCAGCATGGCGGATGTCATGGCCATCACCAGGTGGCGGAACCTGTCGGTAACGGCGTTGGCAAAAGCTGGTCGACCGATGACATCCCGTCCCTGATGGCCCGTGCTGACGACCTTGCCTCGGCTGGCCCCGACCCAGCGCTGCGCCCTCCGATAGCCTGACGATTCCGGCCTGTCCTCCGTTCGGGGGAACGTCTGAATTCGTCTGGAGCTTTCATCATGCGCCATTTTCGCGCGGCCTTATGGGTCGTGATGGCTTGCGTCGGCACCGCGCACGCCCAACAGCCCCCATCGGCGGAGGCTGGCCCACCCTTCACACTTGAACGGGCGCTTGCACTGGCGGGCGCGACTTCCCCCTCGCTGGAAGCCGCTTCGGCAGACATGCAGGCGGCGGAGGCGGGCCGCCGCATCGCCGCACTGCGTCCCAATCCCAGCGTGTCGATCGAAACCGAAAATGTCGCAGGGTCCGGCCCCTATCAGGGCACCGACAGCATGGAAGCGATGGCGTCCCTCAGCATGCCGATCGAGCTTGGCGGCAAGCGGTCAGCGCGGATTGCCGCCGCCGACGCCAGCAGCGGACGCGCCGCGATCCAGACCGAGATCGCCCGCGCTGATCTGCGCCTTGCGGTCGTCAGCGCCTATGCCGAAGCGGTAGCGGCCGAGCGGCGGCTCTCCACCGCTCAAGACCAGCTGCGCGTTGCCAGCAACGCGCATCGCGCCGCGCAGGTCCGGGTACAGGCGGGCCGCGCATCGCCTATAGAGATTCAGCGCGCCGACCTCGAGCGGATCAACGCGCAGGCGGCGCTGGCGCGCGCGGAGCGGGCGCTGCAGGTGTCGCGCTACAGCCTGTCGCGCCTCATCGGCCAACCGGTCACAGGCGCGCTGGATGCCGACTGGTTCGCGCAGGTCAGGGAAAGCTACGGCCCACTTCGCCCGATCGACAGCAACGGCACTCTGGCGCTGGCGGCGGCGGAAGCGGACATTGCCATTGCCAGCGCTGGCGTCCGCCTTGCCCGCTCGCAACAGATACCCGATCTCACACTCGGGGCTGGCGCGCGCCGGTTCGAACAGACCGGCGACACCGCCGCGGTCTTCAGCCTTTCGGTCCCTCTGCCGCTGTTCAACAACGGCCGCGCCGCCGTGTCGCAGGCGGCGGCGGAGCGACAAAAGGCACAGGCGCAACAGCGGATCACCGCCCTTGAGGTGGATCAGGCCATCGCCCGCGCTCAGGCGGAGGCCGCCAACGCCGCGACCAGCGCCGTTACGGCCAGCGGCCCGGCCCTCGCCGCCGCCGTGGAGGCCGCACGGATCGCCCGGATCGGCTATCGCGAGGGCAAGTTCAGCGAACTCGATCTGCTCGAGGCCGAGCGCATGCTGGCCGAAACGCGCGCAGCCGCGATCGACGCGCTGCTCTCCTACCATATTGCTAAGGCGCAGCTGGAGCGGCTGACCGCACGCGCGCCCAGCCGACAGGACAACCAACCATGAAGATATTTTCCGCAACCTTCCTGCCGATCACGCTTGCCGCCCTGCTGCTGACAGCGGGCTGCTCTGGGGACGAAGCAGCGCGCGAACATCAGGAAAGCGCCGAAGCCGCCAAGGAAGACAATCATGCCGAGGAGGAGGAGGGAGAAATCGATCTCTCCCCCCAGCAGATCAGCGCCGCGGGTATCCAGCTTGTCCGCGTCAGCCGTGGCGGTGGCGGCCTGTTGACCCTGCCCGCGACGATCGAAGCGGACCCGCAAGGGATGCACATCGTTTCCGCCTCGATCGGCGGCCGCGTGGTCGCTCTGACGCGCAACCTCGGCCAATCCATTTCTCGCGGTCAGGCTCTGACCGTGATCGAAAGCCGGGAAGCCGCTGCGCTCAATGCAGAGGTCCAGGCCGCGCGCACGCGCCTCGCCCTCGCCCAATCGAACCTGGAACGCGAACAGCGGCTGTTCAAGGAACGCGTTTCCCCCGAACAGGATCTGATCGCCGCGCGTTCCGCCGCCGCTGAAGCACGCATCGCCCTGCGTCTCGCCCAGCAGCAGATCGGCGCTATCGGCGGCGGGGGCGGCGCGCTCAACCGCGTCAGCATCACCGCACCGGCGTCCGGTCAGGTCATCGCGCGCAGCGTCACCCTGGGTCAGTCGGTGGCAGCCGATGCCGAACTTTTCCGCATCGCCGACCTGTCGAAAATGGCGGTCACGCTTGCCCTGCCGCCCTCCGACGCCGCCAGGGTGCGGCCAGGATCAGGGATTGAGATCATGGCCGGGGATCGCAAATCGGCGGCGCGGGTCAGCTTCATGTCTCCCGTGCTCGACCAAGGCACGCGTCTCGTCACCGTCATCGCGATCATCGACAACAGCGCCGCGCAATGGCGCGTGGGGGAGCCGGTAACGGCCTCCATCCGCCTCGCCGCCGAAGGCGCGCCCAGCTCATCCCTGCTGGTGCCGCAAAGCGCGTTGCAGACGGTCGAAGGCCGCCAGGTCGTGTTCGTGCGCACCGATCATGGGTTCAAGGCGACCCCGGTCACGCTGGGCGCCACCAGCGGCGACAATGTCATCGTAACCGCTGGGCTTCGCGGCGATGAACAGCTGGCAGGTCCCAACAGCTTCACGCTCAAGGCTGAACTTGGGAAGGGTGAAGCGGAGCACGGGCACTGACATGATCGACCACATCGTCACATTCTCCGTCGCGCGTCGCTGGTTCATCCTCGCGCTGACGCTCATCGCCTCCATCATCGGCGGCTGGGCGATCAGCAACCTGCCTATCGACGCCGTTCCCGACATCACCAACAATCAGGTGCAGGTGAACGTCACCGCGCCTGCCCTCTCGCCTGAGCTGGTGGAAAAACAGATCGCCTTCCCCATCGAAACCGCCCTCGCGGGCATTCCAGGCCTGGAATATACCCGATCACTCAGCCGCAACGGCTTTGCCCAGGTGACGGCGGTCTTCACCGAATCCACCGACATCTATTTCGCCCGGCAACAGGTGTCCGAACGCCTTGCCATGGCGCAGGAAAGCCTGCCCGCAGGCGCTGCGCCGACGATGGGCCCCATCGCCACCGGCCTTGGCGAAGTCTATATGTGGACCATCCACCTCGCCCATCGCGAGGATGACAACCACCCGCCCGGTGAGCCCGGCCTTCAGCCCGACGGCAGCTACATCACGCCTGAAGGCGACCGACTGGTGACGGAGGCGGACAAGGCCACCTATCTGCGGACCGCGCAGGACTGGATCGTCGCCCCGCTGCTGAAGAACACGCCGGGCCTCGCGGGCGTCGATGCCATCGGCGGCTATGTGAAGCAATTTCAGGTCGTCCCCGACATGCAGCGCCTCGCCGCCATCGGCATGTCCCTGTCCGATCTCGCCACGGCGCTCGAAAACAATAATGTCGGGGTCGGCGCCGGGGTCGTCGACCGTGGCGGCGAAGGGCTCGCGGTGCGCTCCGACGCACGCATCCGCAACATTGGCGAGCTGGCCGCGACCGTCATCGCCACGCGGGAAGGCGTACCGATCCGTCTCGACTCCATAGCCCAGGTCCGCCTTGGCCAGGCGATCCGCTATGGCTCAGCCTCTGAAAATGGCGAAGAGGTGGTGGTCGGCACCGCCATCATGCGGATCGGCGAGAACAGCCGCACCGTCGCCTCCGCCGTCGCCCGGCGGCTGGAGGAAATCAACGCCTCGCTGCCCACCGACGTAGTGGTCCAGCCGGTGCTGGACCGCACGGCGCTGGTCAACTCCACCATCAGGACAGTGGCCAAGAACCTCACCGAAGGCGCGCTGCTCGTTATCGTCGTGCTGTTCGCCCTGCTCGGCAATTTCCGCGCGGCGCTGATCGCGGCGCTGGTGATCCCGATCACCATGCTGATGACCAGCTTCGGCATGTTGCGCGGCGGAGTGTCCGCAAACCTCATGAGCCTTGGCGCGCTCGACTTCGGCCTCATCGTCGATGGCGCGGTCATCATCGTGGAAAACGCGCTGCGCCGCATCGCCCAACGCCAGCACGAGACGGGCGGCGCGCTCGGAATGGACGAACGGCTGGCGGTCGTTACCCAATCGGCGCGGGAAATGATCCGTCCTTCGGTGTTCGGGCAGGCAATCATCATCCTCGTCTATGTGCCGCTGCTGACGCTGACCGGGGTGGAAGGCAAGACCTTCACGCCGATGGCCCTTACCGTCATCATCGCGCTCGCCTGCGCCTTCCTCCTCTCGCTCACTTTCGTGCCCGCGATGCTCGCGATCTGGCTTTCCAAGCCCGTAGCGGAAAAGGAAGGGCGGATCATGTCCTGGCTCCACCGCAGATATGAGCCGGGGCTGGACCGCGCCATGAAGCGCCCGACGCTGACCATGGGCGCAGGCGTCGGCGCATTCCTCGCCGCGATCCTGGCCTTCTCCTTCCTGGGTCAGGAATTTTTGCCCCAATTGGACGAAGGCGACCTGACCGCGCAGGTGCTCCGCATCCCCGGCACATCGATCGACCAGAGCCAGGCGATGCAATCGCGCGTCGAACGACGGATCGCGACATTGCCTGAAGTGCGCTTCGTCTTCTCCAAGACCGGCACGGCGGAACTGGCGTCCGATCCGATGCCGCCCAACATCTCCGACACCTTCATCATCATGAAGCCGCGCCATGAGTGGCCCAATCCGCGCCTTGCCAAATCGGAACTGGTGGAAAAGGTCGAGCATGAGCTGGAAGCGGTGCCGGGCGGAGCCTTTGAAATCAGCCAGCCGATCCAGATGCGCTTCAACGAACTGATCGCGGGTGTCCGCGGCGACGTCGCGGTCAAGATCTTCGGCGATGACAGCGCCGCCATGACCGCCACTGCCAACCGCATCGCGGCGATCCTGCGGCAGACGCCCGGCGCTACCGATATACGGGTCGAACAGACCGAAGGGCTGCCGATGCTCGACATTCGCCCCAATCGCGACATGATGGCGCGGCTCGGCATCACTGCGCAGACCGTTCAGGACATGGTGTCCGCCGCCATCGGCGGACGCGACGCCGGGATGATCTTCGAAGGCGACCGCCGCTTCGCCGTCACCATCCGCCTGTCCGACGCCACACGCGCGAACCTTCAGATGCTCAATCAGGCGCCCGTGCCGCTGCCCGGTGGCGGCTTCGTACCGCTACAGAGCGTGGCGGAGATTTCCATCGTCGAAGGGCCCAATCAGATCAGCCGCGAAAATGGCAAGAAGCGCGTGGTGGTGCAGGCCAATGTGCGCGGACGCGATGTGGCAAGCGTCGTCGCCGACGCGCAGGCCGCAACCAGCGAACGCGTCCGGCTTCCGGCGGGGCAATATGTCGAATGGGGCGGCCAGTTCGAAAATCTCCGTTCCGCCAGCCAGCGGCTGATGCTGGTCGTGCCCGCCTGTTTCGGGCTCATCATCCTGCTGCTGTACAGCGCGCTCAGGAGCGTCCGCGACGCCGTGATCGTCTTCACCGGTGTGCCGCTCGCGATGGTCGGTGGCATCCTCGCGCTCGCTGTCCGGGGCATGCCCTTCTCCATCTCGGCGGCGGTCGGGTTCATCGCCCTGTCCGGCATCGCGGTGCTGAACGGCCTCGTCATGGTCTCTTCGATCCAGCAGCTGATGGCGAGCGGCATGGACCGCGCACGGGCCGCCCGCGAAGGCGCGATGATGCGCCTGCGCCCCGTCGTCATGACAGCCCTGGTCGCCAGCCTCGGCTTCGTGCCCATGGCCATCGCCACGGGATCAGGCGCAGAGGTTCAGAAGCCGCTCGCCACCGTGGTGATCGGCGGCCTCGTCTCGGCAACCTTGCTGACGCTGTTCGTCCTGCCGACGCTCTATGCCCGTTACGGCAGCGGAGGAAAGAAGGTGCGAAGCGGACAAGATCGCTACCGGGAAACCGGTCTTCACGGGAACTATCAGTGATTGAACAGGTTTTCCCCGCTGGACGCGGCCCGCGCACGGTTTCCCGGGGGCGGCCTGCGACCGTAAGGCGCGTCCCGTCCCGCCTGCTGGGGCAAGGCGGGACGCGTTTTTCCCGGTTCCATTCCGGGGCCGCCCACCCATCCCCCCACC
>JAEZCS010000077.1 GCA_023433445.1 Pseudomonadota bacterium
GAGCGTGGCGAAGATCGGATAGGTGAATATCAGCCCGAGGATGCCAAAGCCGATCATAAGCGGTTTCCGTCCGATACGGTCGGAAAGCGCTCCCGCAACGGGCTGCAACAACATGAAAAAGAACAAGGTTATCCCATTGATCTGGGACGATGTCTCACGGCTGAGACCTGAGGTATTTACCAGGAACTTCTGCATGTAGACCGAATAAGCATAGAAGGCGATCGTGCCGCCTGCGGTGAGCAGCATGACGGTCATTGTTTCGCGTGGATGCTTTGTGAGAAGTTCGACAAAGCCAGACCTTGGCGCGCCCGTCGTCTTGGCTGCATGAAAGCTTTGCGTTTCGCTGAGCCCCCTGCGCAGCCAGAATACGACAACGGCCAGCGCACCGCCGATTAGAAAGGGTATTCTCCATCCCCAGGCGTCAAGCTGCTCCGAGCTTAAAACGGCTTGCAAGATGAGCAGGACGCATATTGCCGTCAACTGTCCAGCAATCAATGTAACATATTGAAAACTTGAAAAGAAACCTCGCCGATGTCGACCAGCCATTTCCGACAGATATGTCGCGCTGGCACCATATTCGCCGCCGACGGACAGCCCCTGCATCAAGCGGGCCAGTACAAGCAAAAGCGGCGCCCCTACCCCGATTACCTCGTAGCCGGGCGTCACCGCGATGAGCAGGGAGCCTGCACACATGAGCGCCACGGACAAGGTGAGGCCGCTCTTGCGCCCGTGACGGTCGGCGTAGACACCCATCAGCCACGCGCCGACCGGGCGCATGACAAAGCCGACGGCGAAGATGCCGGCGGCGCTCAGCAACTGGGCGGTACGGTCTTCGCTCGGGAAGAAATGCGGCGCGAAATAGAGTGTGAAGGCGGCGTAGGCGTACCAGTCATACCATTCCACCAGGTTGCCGGTGGAGCCCCCCACAATCGCCTTCAGCCGCTCGCGCTGCGTTGGCGGACGCAGTGCCAAGGCTGACGTCATGGCTTCAACACCATCTCGCCATTTTCCACGCCCCAGCTTTTCAGGCGGGACAGCATGTTCATGCCGATGACGTTCACGTCGCCAAAAGCAGGAGAAATGACGATCGGCAGATCGCTGGAGCGGATGGGGCCGATGGCCAATGTGGACACGGACGAGCGCTTCGCGTCGATCTTTCCATTGGCGGTCGTCATCGAAACACCCGGCGCGTTGAGGTCGAAATTGAGGCCCGCAGCTCGTGCGGATGAAACCGAGAGCGCGGTGATGCTCGCGCCGCTGTCTATCAGGAACCGCGTCGGCGTCCCGTTGACGGTGCCTTCAACCCAGAAATGGCCATCGGGCGCAATCGGTATGCGCAAGGCCTGTCCCTCGGCCCTGGCAGGCGGCGGGCTGGGCAGAACATCCGGCGAGGACAGAGACGACCCCTCCCCATTCATCCTTGCAGAGAAGAGGCCAGCTTTCTCGCCGAGCTTGTATAGACCCAGCAAGGCAGCGAAGATTGCGACCCAGACCATCGCGAGGCGTAGCATCCCGCCTATAGGCATGCGCCGAGCCAATAATGCCGAGCCAACAAGAACAAATGCAAGAACATACCAGATGCTGGATGCAGCCTGATCCCCTGTCATGCCCGTCAGCCCCCTTCCCCAATCAGTTCAACACTCATGCCGTCATAACCGGGCTCAACTCCCTCGGGCAGGCTGCGGCGAAGGCTCGCATAGTCCATGCTCTGGTCCATATGAGTCAGTACGGCCTGGCGCGGGCGGACGGCGGATATGCCATCGAGGGTCAAGGCGAGATGCGGATGGGTCGGGTGCGGCTGTTCGCGCAAGGCATCGACCACCCATATATCCAGGTCATCGAACAAGCTGATCATGTCAGCAGTTAATGCATGAAAATCAGTGGAGTATCCGATTGATTTACCGCCAGATGTAAAGCGAAAACCGGTCGAGAATATCTCGCCATGGGGTTGGTCGGTACAGGCAATATCGATGTCACCGATGCGAAGCCCGTCAGGCAGCACATGTGGCTCTATCGTGGGCTCATACCCCTGCCGCCCTTCAAAAGCATAAGCGAACCGCTCTTTCAGCAGTTTGAGCGTCTGTCGCCGCGCATAGCCCGGCACGGCTGTACGCCGGTGGTGATAAAGCTGTCGCACATCGTCAATGCCATGACAGTGATCGGCATGGTCGTGGGTCCAGAGAATGGCGTCGATGTGAACCACATGGGCGGCCAGCAACTGGGCGCGCATGTCTGGCGAGGTGTCCACAAGAATGCGCGTGGTCGGGCTTTCCACCAAAATGGATGCGCGCGTCCGGCGATTCTTCGGTTCGGCGGGATCGCATCTGCCCCAATCATTGCCAATCCGGGGGACGCCCGATGAGGTGCCGCAGCCCAGAATGGTGAGCTTGAGGCTCATGCGCTTTGCGAGGCCCCGGTCTTGCGGAACAGGGCGCGGAAGTTAGCCGAAGTTGCTGAGGCGAGTTCTTCTACGCTCTGACCGCGCAAATTGGCCAGGAAGCGAGCGGTGTCGGCCACGAACGCTGGTTCGCACGGCTTGCCTCGATGCGGCACCGGCGCGAGAAAGGGCGAGTCCGTTTCGATGAGCAGACGGTCAAGCGGCAGCCTGGCAGCGGTTTGCTGAAGATCCTTGGCGCTCTTGAACGTCACGATCCCGGATATGCTGATGTAGAAGCCCAGCTCCAACGCCGCGTCGGCAAAGGCTCCGCTGGCCGTGAAGCAGTGGATGACGCCGGGATAGGTCCCCTGCCCCATTTCCTCGCGGAGGATGGCGAGCGTATCGCCCTCCGCATCGCGCGTGTGGACAATGAGCGGCAGGCCGGTAGCGCGCGACGCGGCGATGTGAGCGCGGAAGCTGCCTTGCTGCCGGGCGCGGTCGCTATGGTCATAATAATAGTCGAGGCCGGTCTCGCCGATGCCGACCACTCGAGGGTGGACGGCGCGTTCGACGAGCTTGGCCGTGTCGATATGGGGGTGCTCATCGGCCTCATGCGGATGGATGCCCACGGTTGCATAGACGTCGGCCTGTTGTTCGGCCGTGGCGAGCACGGCGTCCCATTCGCTTTCGCGCGTCGCGATATTGAGCATCAAGTCGATGCCAGCGGAGCGCGCGCGTTCAAGCACATTCTGCTGATCTTCGACCAAGCCTTTGTAATTCAAATGGCAGTGGCTGTCGATCAGCATGGGATCAGGCATCCGCTTCGGTGAGTTCAAGCCGGGGAAAGAGTGGCTTGGGCACGCTGAGGGTGAAGCCGCTTGCGCGCAGATCGGCATAGGCGTTGGTGCCAATGGAGCCATAGGTTCGGCTGGTTTCAGGCACCCCCATCTGGTCGAGCAGCGCGGTGGTGCTGGCCGGGATCACCGGCTGGATGATGATGGCGAGGTCGGTGATGGCTTCGTAAAGCGTGGCCAACACCGCTTCCATCCGTGCCGGATCGGTTTTGCGCAGGGCCCAGGGTGCCTGCGCATCGATATAGGCGTTGCAAGCGAACACCGCGCGCATCCAGGCTTCGATCGCTGTCGAGGGCGCGAGATTGGCCATGGCGGTCTGGAAGGTCTGGGCAGCGTCGCTGACTGTTTTCGGCAGATCGCTATCCACATCCTGGGGCGCAGGTTCTGGCAAGCGCCCTTCCAGATTCTTGGCGATGAAGCTCAAGGTCCGCTGCGCAAGGTTGCCGAAGCTGTTGGCAAGATCGCTGTTCGAACGCGCGACGATGGCCTCCGCGCTATAGCTGCCGTCATTGCCGAAGGTGACTTCGGAGAGCAGGAAATAGCGGAGCTGGTCCACCCCGAAGCGCTCGGCCAGTTCCATCGGGTCGGCGACGTTGCCGACCGACTTCGACATTTTCTCTCCTCGGTTGAGGAGGAAGCCATGGCCGAAGACATGCTTGGGCAGGGGCAGCTTTGCACTCATCAGGAAAGCTGGCCAGTAAACCGTATGAAAACGTACGATATCCTTGCCGATGATATGCGTGATGTCGCCGCCTTCGGCCCAGTAGCGGGCCATGCGTTCGGCGTCATCCGGGTAGCCGCAGCCGGTCAGGTAATTGGTGAGCGCGTCCACCCAGACATACATGACGTGCGGTGTACCGGCTTCTGCGCTGCCGGGCACCTTGACGCCCCAGTCGAAGCTGGTGCGCGAAACGCTGAGGTCGGAGAGGCCGCCCTCCACGAACCGCATGATCTCGTTGCGGCGGCTGTCCGGCTGAATGAAGTCGGGTTGGCTGTTGTAAAGGTCGAGCAGCTTCTGCTGATAGGCGGACAGGCGGAAGAACCAGCTCTCCTCGACCGTCCATTCGACCGGCGTGCCCTGGGGCGAGAGCTTTTCGCCCCCCTCCCCTTCGACCAGTTCCTTTTCGTCGTAGAAGGCTTCGTCGCGGACTGAATACCAACCTTCGTACCGGCCAAGATACAGGTCGCCATTGGCCTCCATTGCTTGCCAGATCGCCTGGGACGCACGGTGGTGATCGGGCTCGCTGGTGCGGATGAAGCGATCATAGCTGATGTTCAGCCTGTCGTTCATATCCTTGAAATATCCTGACATTTCGTCAGCCAATGTGCGCGGCTCAATACCGCGGGCGCGGGCGGCCTGATCCATTTTCAGGCCATGTTCGTCCGTGCCGGTCTGAAAGAAGACATCGCGGCCCATCATCCGCTGGAACCGGGCGATCGCGTCGGTGGCGATCACCTCATAGGCGTGGCCGATATGTGGGCGGCCGTTGGGATAGCTGATGGCGGTGGTGATCGTGTAGGGCTGCGACATGCGCCTTCCCTAGCGGGTGTTAACGCGCGCGCAAAGCCCGCTTTTCAACGCTGATCCGGCGCAAGGGCGGCGACATGGCCCGCAAGTTCGAAAGCGACGGACGCGGGATCGAGGGAAAGGATGATCGCGCCGCCGGCCAGTTGGCGCGCGGCTTCCCATCGGTCGAGTGCGATGCCGAGCGCGGGGCCGCTGCGCTGGCGGGCGGCGTCGGCTATGAAGGCCGGGACGCGCTCCAGAAATGCCTCATAGCGGGCGCGCGACGCTTTGCCGGAGAGCAGCTTTGCGAGGAGGAGGCGATGGCGGTTGCCGGGATCGCCATCGGCGGCAATCGCGCGGAGCATGCGGTCGAGGTCGGTGACGTCCAGGCCTGCATAGCGCAGGGCCCGGCCGGGTGCGCCTTCCCCCAAGACGGCGAGTCCATCTATGTCTGCTGCGGCCAGTTCGGGCTGCTCCCGGCGCAGGATGGTGCGCATCGCTTCGTCGTTCAACGGGTCGAAGCGCAGGGTGCGGCAGCGGGAGCGGATCGTGGGGAGCAGGCGGCCGGGCGCATGGCTGACGAGGAAGAAAAGCATGTCCGCAGGCGGCTCCTCCAACGTCTTGAGCAAGGCATTGGCGGCGCCGCGTTCCAGATCGTCCGCGCTATCGATGACGACGATGCGGCGGGGCGACAGTGAGGGCGCGGATTGGACGAGCCGCTGGAGCCCGCGCACCTGATCTACGGAAATGTTGCGGGCGGTGCCGGATTCCTTCTCGAGACAGTAGAGCTCGGCATAATCGGGATGGGCGTCGGCCTCGACAAGCTTGCGGATCGGGTGGTCGGTCCCAACGCTCAATCCTTCGCCATCGGGGGTGGGACCGGCGGCCTCAGCGAGGAGGCGGAGGGCGAGCGCGCGGGCGAAGCTTGCCTTGCCGATGCCACGCGGGCCGGCGAGGATCCAGCCATGGTGCATCCGGCCACTGCGCGCGGCGACGAGCAGCATGTCGGCTTGGCTATCATGGCCGAGGATGGCGGTCATGGGAGCAAGTCGCCGAGCGCCGCGACGAGGCGCGAGGTGACGGCTTCGGGCTGTCCCGACGCGTCGATAGTGCGGATGCGCGTCGGGGCCTGATCAGCGAAGCGGGCAAAGGCGGCTGCGACATTGGCGTGGAAGGCGGCGTCGCGACCGCCGATGCGGTCCGTTGTGTCGCCGTCCCGCGACCATGCGCGCTGCTGCGCTTCGGCTTCGGGGAGCGTGAGGAAGAAGGTGCGGTCGGGAAGGAAATCCGCGCTGCCGATGCGGTGCAGGGTTAATATGTCGGCATCGGTAAGCTCACCCATGCCCTGGTAGGCGCGGCTGCTGTCGAGAAAGCGGTCGGACAGCACCCAAGCGCCCCGTTCGAGCGCGGGGCGGATCGTCTTTTCGATATGGTCCGCGCGGGCTGCGGCGAAGAGGAGCGCTTCGGCACGTGGGCTCCAGCGGTCGGCCGCTCCGGTGAGCAGCAGCGCGCGAATGGCTTCTGCGCCATCGCTGCCACCGGGTTCGCGCGTTTCCACGACCTCCAACCCCATGGCGCGCAAGGCAGCAGCAAGGGCGCGGAGTTGCGTCGACTTGCCGGCGCCCTCCCCGCCCTCCAAGGTGATGAACCGGCCGCGCGTCACCCGAAGAAGGACTTCAGGCCGTTCCAGAGGCGACCGAACACGCCGGCTTCAGAGACTTCCTCACCGGCAACCAGCGGCAGGACCTGAGGCGGGGTGTCGGGGGTGGAGACGATCAGTTCGGCAACCTTCTGCCCCTTGGCGATCGGCGCTTTGATCGGACCGGTATAGGCGACCTTGACCGAGATGTTGCCGGACGCTGAACGGGGCATCGTCACCGCCATGTCCCTCGGCGCGACGAGCGGCACGCTGGTGGCGCTGCCCAGCTGAACCTCAGCGGTTTCGACAGTCTGGCCCTTCTTGAAGAGCGGCTGCGCCTTCCATGCCTTGAACCCCCAGTCCATGAAGCGGACGGATTCGGCAATGCGGCCGTTAAAGCTCGTCAGTCCGGCGACCACCATGACGAGGCGTCGACCGTCCTGTTCGGCTGACCCCGTAAAGCCATAGCCGGCTTCCTGCGTATGGCCGGTCTTGAGCCCGTCAGCACCGGCGATCTTTCCCAGGATCGGGTTGCGATTGGCCTGCGCAATGTCAGAGCCGCCCATCGTCTTGCCCCAGGTGAACGAGCGGGTGGAGTAGAAGCGCTTGTAGAGGTCCGGCGTTTCCTCGATCGTGGCTTCAGCGAGGAGGGCAAGGTCCTCCGCGGTCACATAGGTGACGCCTTCGTCAGGCCAGCCGTTGCTGGTGCCGAAGTGACTGTTCTTGAGGCCAAGGCGCTTGGCTTCGTCGTTCATCAGCGCGACGAACGCCTGCTCTGTCCCGGCGACCCCTTCCGCCAGAACAACGCAGGCATCATTGCCCGACAGGGTGACGATGCCATGCAGCAGATCTTCCACCGACACCTGCTCGCCCGCGGACAGGAACATGGTCGAACCGGCGGCAGGGCCGTGCCATTGTTTCCAGGTTTCGGGACGGACGGTGAATTTCGTATCGAGCTTCAGATCGCCTTTCTGGATAAGGCGAAAGGCAACGTGCGCCGTCATCATCTTTGCCATCGAGGCAGGCGGGATGCGGGTTTGACCACCCTTGTCATACAGCACGGCGCCCGACGACAGATCCTTCAAATAAGCAATGGGCGCTTCACTGGTATAAGGCGGCGCCGCAGCCGTGAGAGGCTGGGCCAGCAATCCGACGAAGAGGATAGCGGCTAGTGACTTGTTCATGAGGACTGCCTTCGCACTGATGGATTCGGGTGATGAGAATGCCCTGCTCCTGTCATTAGCCATGACAGATACATTCTCAAGAGGCCTGACGCAGCGAGGCCGGGGCAGCACCCTTATTGCTTCACGGCGTCCGCGAGAAGCCCGACCGACAGGGCGTAAAAATTCGAGCAATTATAGTCCAGGATCGCGCGGTAATTGCTGGTCAGCAGATAGGCTGTCTTGCCAGGACCGTCCGGCTCCAGCAGCGTCGCCATGACCGTGTCGGCGGGCCAGCGGCCGCTCGCTGGAACGATGCCCCGGCTGCGCCATTCAGCCATGCTGAGCCAACGGCTGTGGCGGTTGAAGACGCGGGGGCAGCGGGCCGGGGAAAGCCGGGCCGTGACGCTGGCGCGGTTGAAATTCGCGGGGACCGAGACGGCAATGCCCCATGGCTGCCCGGGCCGCCACCCGGCGTTTACGAAATAGTTTGCGATGGAAGCCAGCGCGTCCGCTTCGCTGTTCCAGATATCCACACGGCCATCGCCATCACCATCCTTGCCAAGGCGCAGATAGACGCTGGGCAGGAACTGCGGATAGCCGGTGGCCCCCGCCCAACTGCCGACCAGGCGGCTGCGCGGTACCCCATTATCGAGCATTTTGAGCGTCGCCAGCAGTTCCGGTTCGAACAGGCTTCGGCGACGTCCTTCATAGGATAAGGTCGCGAGCGAGCGGATCAGGTCGAAGTCACCGGTATAGGAGCCATAATTGGTTTCATGCCCATAGATGGCCACCATGATTTCCTCTGGCACGCCAGTTTCAGCCTCTATCCGGGAAAGGCGGGCCCGGTTCGCCTGATAGGCCGTGCGGCCACGGCTGATCCGGGCGGCATCGACATGCTTGCGCCGGTAGGGTTCGAAATTGGGGATAGGCGAATATGCCCCACCCCCCGGCTGGTTCTGGTCCAGTTGAATAACGCGCGGGTTTGGGGTGAGCGTCGGGAACACAGAATCCAGAGTCGATGAACGGATACCCATGGCGCGCGCCTTGGGCCGCAGCGTTTCGAGATAGCTGCGGAAGCCGGCATCCTGAGCCATGTCCTGCGTCATACCAGGACCCGCCATCAAACTGCCCGCCGTCACCACGGCAAGACGCAGCAGAAGCGAGTGAATGGTTGAACGCATTAGACAATCTCCCTCATCCCTTTGTGGCACAGCGATAGCGGGAGACGGAACCCCCCTTATCGCTGCCATCGTGGCAAGAACGCATTGAAAGCCGATTTGGTCATTTTAGGCTTGGCATGGCGCGAAGCTTCGCTAGGAAGCGGGTTCCAAGCGTCGATGGCCTGATGGTGCAAACCTCTGACCAGAGAGCTTGGCACGGAAGGGTGGCAGAGTGGTCGATTGCAGCGGTCTTGAAAACCGCCGATGTGCAAGCATCCGTGGGTTCGAATCCCACCCCTTCCGCCAGATCGCAGATGATCGGGCCTACGTCTCACCTTAACCCGCGTTAGTGAGTATCGTGAAGTCGCATGCTATCATGCGTCATCACGATCTGGAGGTTGCGATGTCTGGGCAAACGGATGCATCCTATCTTTTCCGGCGAGCGCGGGAGGAAGCGGACAAGGTGAATATTGCCTTGGCCAGGCACGCCCCTGCTGAAGAGGTCGCGGCGCATCGGGAATTGGCGCTGCGGTACAAGGTGAGAGCGCTGGCTGCTTCCTGCCCAGATCAGGTGCTGCACGACGCCATGGAAAATTTCGAGATGCCTGGCGATCCCGCACCTGATAAGTCCGCGCACTAAGCTGCGGGGCAGAGAATAGGCCGCTGTCAAAAATAAAGCGCCCCCGAGCAAGGGATGCCGGGGGCGCGACTTGTATGCTGTCGGGCATGCAAATCGCGGCGTGTGTAACAGAGATTGTTGGCGGCGGCAATCCGTAGGAGGCAAAGAAGCCACCGTGCCGTAACGTCAATCTGCGCGTCCGCTCTGTCCAGCCTTTCGATTTTCGGGTAGGACAAAAAGGCTAGTTGATTTCCCTGCCCATGGCATCACATGGACGCAGCAACCGAAGGGCCATTGGGCAAGGGAAAACAGGACATGGTTGAACCGTTGAACAACTGGCCAAAGCGATCACCGATCGAGACGGGCGCGCTGGGCCGATGCCCGCGATGTGGCGAAGGGCACATATTTCGCGGCTTCCTGACACTCCGAGACCATTGTGAAGTGTGCGGGCTGGATTATTCGTTCGCCGATCCGGCCGATGGACCTGCCGTGTTCGTGCAGTTGTTCGCATGCGTTCCCGGCGTGATCTTCATCGTGATGCTGGAAATTTTGGCGCGCCCCCCTTTGTGGGTGCACATCGCAGTCGGTATCCCGGTGCTTTTATTGACGACTGTGCTGCCGTTGCGGCCGATCAAAGGCTGGCTGGTGGCGGCCCAATATGTGACGAAGGCGCAGGAGGCCGGGACGGCTGCCCTTTGGGCCAAGCTGCACGGGAGCGGGCGGGACGAGCGGCAGGACTGACGGTCGCAGCTTTCGCTTCGATGCGCACCCCTCTCCTTCGTGGTTGAGGGACGTTCAGTGCACGCTGGCAATAGAGGTCGACCCAGCTGAAGCAGGGGTCAGGAAAAGAGCCGCTAAAGGCCCGACATGCCAGCTTTCGCCGGCAGGTCGATCATTCCCTTAAGCGAGCGCGCCGTGGCAGTGCTTGTACTTCTGGCCCGAGCCGCAGGGGCATGGCGCGTTGCGGCTGATATTCAAATTTTCGAACTCACCGGGCGCGGCGTTGCCGATGGGCGGACGCGGCAGCGTCGTCGTGATGCTGCCAAGCTGCCCGGCGTCAATGTCGCCGCTATTATCTTCACCTGAGAAGGGGTCGATATGCGTGGTGATGAAGTCAGGGAGCACCGGCAGGTCGAACTCGGGCAAGGGCGCGACGTCGTCGCCGTCCATGCGGAACTGAATGCGCGCGATGGAGCCAGTGACATCCTCGCGAATGTTGCCGAGCATGCGTTCAAACAGGGCGAAGGCTTCCTGTTTATATTCGTTGATCGGCGTCTTCTGCGCATAGGCACGCAGATGAACGACCTGGCGGAGAGCGTCGAGGGTCGACAGATGCTCCTTCCAGTGGTGGTCAAGGCTTTGTAGCAGGATCGACTTTTCGATCATGTGCCAGTTTTCCGGATCAATTCCGGCGACCTTTTCCGCCACCGCTTCATCGGCGAGCGCATTGAGGCGCTCTTCGATCAGTTCCGGATCAACGGCGTCTTCGGCGAGCCAAGCGTCGAAGTCCGGCTCCAAGCCCAGAATTTCGGCCGTGCGCAGCTTCAGCCGCTCCATGTCCCACTGTTCGGGATAGGTGCCCGGCGGGCATGATGCGCCGACAAGGTCGTTGACGGTTTCACGGCGCATGTCGGTGACGACATCATCGACCGTGTCGGCGTCCATGATGTCGCTGCGCTGTTCATAGATGACCTTGCGCTGGTCATTCATGACGTCGTCATATTCAACGACCTGCTTGCGGATATCATAATTGCGCGCCTCGACCTTCTTCTGCGCGGTCTCGATCGCCTTGCTGAGCCATTTGGACGGGGGCAGTGCCTCCCCATCTTCAAGGTTCGAGCGGATCATCTTGGCGAACATCGTGTCCGGGCCGAAGATGCGCATCAGGTCATCGTCAAGGCTGAGGTAGAAGCGGGACAGGCCGGGATCGCCCTGGCGCCCTGAACGACCGCGCAGCTGATTGTCGATGCGGCGGCTTTCGTGGCGCTCGGTGGCGAGAACGAAGAGTCCGCCCGCGGCGAGCACCTCGGCCTTTTCAGCTTCAATCTCCGCCTCGATGCGAGCGATGGCAGCTTCGCGCTCCGGCCCCTCTGGCATGTCGCGAAGCTCGTCCTCGACGCGCATTTCCAGATTGCCGCCCAATTTAATGTCGGTGCCGCGACCGGCCATGTTAGTGGCGATGGTGACGGCGCCCTTGCGGCCTGCCTGCGCAACGATATGCGCTT
This sequence comes from Pseudomonadota bacterium, assembly GCA_023433445.1. Classification (GTDB taxonomy): domain Bacteria; phylum Pseudomonadota; class Alphaproteobacteria; order Sphingomonadales; family Sphingomonadaceae; genus Sphingobium. Next base: position 11,545 of record JAEZCS010000077.1, read on the forward strand.
CGCTTTCGTGGAAGCGGGCGTTGAGGACGGCATGCTTCACCCCCTCCTGATTAAGGAATTCGGACAGCATTTCCGACTTTTCGATCGACACAGTGCCGACGAGCACCGGCTGGCCCTTTTCGGCGTGGACCTTGATCGTTTTGGCGATGCCGCGGAACTTGTCTTCCAGATTCTTGTAGAAGCTGTCCTCTTCATCGACACGCTGCACCGGCCGGTTGGTCGGGATGGTGACGACGTTCATCTTGTAGATTTCGTAGAACTCGGTCGCTTCGGTCGCCGCGGTGCCGGTCATCCCGCCGAGCTTCGGGTACATGCGGAAGTAGTTCTGGAAGGTGATGGAGGCGAGCGTCTGGTTTTCCGGCTCGATCTGGACGCCTTCCTTGGCTTCCACCGCCTGGTGCAAGCCATCGGACCAGCGGCGCCCGTCCATCATGCGCCCGGTGAACTCATCGATGATGATGACCTTGCCGTCTTTCACGATGTAATCGATGTCGCGGCGGAACATGACGTTCGCGCGAAGCGCCTGATTGACGTGATGGACAACGGCGGTGTTCTCGAAATCGTAGAGGTTTGCGCCTTCCAGAAGGCCTGCGCTTTCCAGAAGCCGCTCGATCTTTTCCGTCCCGTCCTCGGTCAAGGTGACGGTGCGCTGCTTCTCGTCCTTCTCATAGTCGGGGTCGTCGAGCTGCTTCACAATGGCGTCGACGGAGACGTAGAGCTCCGACTTGTCGTCCGTCGGCCCGGAGATGATCAGCGGCGTCCGGGCTTCGTCGATGAGGATCGAGTCCACTTCGTCGACGATGGCGAAATTGAAAGGCCGCTGCACCATCGACGCGCGGTCATATTTCATGTTGTCGCGCAAATAGTCGAAGCCGAGTTCGTTGTTCGTGGCGTAGGTGATGTCGGCATTATAGGCCTGCCGACGCTGATCCTCGCTGAGGTTCGGAACGATCACACCGGTGGTGAGGCCGAGGAAACGGTAGACCTGCCCCATCCAGTCGCAGTCGCGGCTGGCGAGATAGTCGTTGACCGTGACGACGTGGACGCCCTTCCCCTCCAGCGCGTTAAGATAGGTAGCGAGCGTTGCGACCAGCGTCTTCCCCTCACCCGTGCGCATTTCGGCAATTTCGCCGCGGTGGAGGACGATGCCGCCAATCATCTGTACGTCATAATGACGCTGGCCGAGGGTCCGCTTGGCCGCTTCGCGCACCGTGGCGAAAGCTTCAGGCAGCAGGTCGTCCAGCGTTTCGCCTTGGCTCAGGCGATCACGGAAGCGCGCAGTCTGGGCAGTCAGTTCCTCATTGCTCATCGCCGAAATGGCGGGTTCAAAAGAGGCAATGCGTTCGACGATCTTGCCCAACGACTTCACGTAACGTTCGTTGGACGATCCGAAGATGGACTTGGCGAGTGCGCCGAACATGCAAGTTCCTGACAAAAGGGGAGCGCGCACCCTGTTAAGGCAACGCACACGGATATGCGCGGCGATTTAGGGTTTGGCCGTGGGATAGTCAATTGATGAGCGCGTCATCGGCACACCGGTCGGCCATCGCGCGCACGGAGGGTGGCTTCGACATCGATTACCTTGGGTCCGGGGCTGACCTGGGGCCTCGCCGGCGAGCGCGGAGGCTGCTGAAAAGTGCGGGGACAACGATCGGCCGTTCTGACCGTCTGAATGGGAGGAGGAGGCGCTGGTACGCGCCCAAGAGGTACTGGATTGAACACGGGAGGAGGAGGACGGCGGAATGTGGATACAGGTGGCAAAGGTCGCGAAACGTCACGCTTGGGGCTCATCCGAACCGTCGAGATAGTGCGGCAATAGCGATCGCCCTTGCGGTCGGTCCAGCACGACCAGCTTCCGCGCACAGGCTCGGTTTGTGCCAACGCCCCGTCTGCGGCAAAGGCTGAAAGCAGCAGAGCCGCGATGTATGAATAAAGCCGTGGCACGACGCCCCCCAATTGAAAGGCGCACTTTACGTGACAAGTTTTCGAGCGCCATCGCGAAAGATGGTTAACGCCGTTCATCGTTGACGCACCGACGAGATGCGCTAAGCCGCGAGCATGACACAGCGTTCGCCCCTCGCTCCCCCAAGCTTTCCCGAACTTCCTGCAATCGCGGGTGTTACAGCGCGTGTCGCGCAGGCGCGATACAAGAATTGGGATCGGTGTGACCTCACCTATGTCGAACTGGTCGAGGGCACGGCTGTTGCGGGGGTGACGACGCAGAGCAAATGCCCCTCCCCCGAAGTCGAGTGGTGCCGGGATGCCATTCCGCTGGGTTCGGCGCGCGCTCTGGTGGTAAATGCGGGCAACGCCAATGCCTTTACCGGGCATCGCGGACGGGCGGCGGTCGAAGCCATCGCGGCGAAGGTCGCCAATCATCTGGGATGCCTCCCCTCTGACGTTTTCGTGTCTTCGACCGGCGTGATCGGTGTGCCGCTGCCGGTGGACAAGGCAGAGGCAGGGCTGGACGCGGCCTTCGCCGCCATGCCTTGCGGATGGGAAGAGGCGGCGAATACGATCGGGACGACCGACACCTATGCCAAGGGCGCTCGGACCAGCGCGATGATCGGCGGGACGCGGGTGGAGCTGGTCGGGATCATCAAGGGATCGGGCATGATCGCGCCGGACATGGCGACGATGCTCGGCTATATCTTTACCGACGCGGCGATCGAACCGAAGCTGTTGCAGCAGATGCTGTCGGCAGCGAACCGGCGAACCTTTTCCTGCATCACGGTCGATAGCGACACGTCGACAAGCGACACAGTGCTGACCTTTGCCACCGGCAAGGCAGGCAATGCTGCGTTAGAATCAGTGGAAGATCCGGGCGCGGATGCGTTTCAGGCGGCGCTGAGCGACCTTTGTCTGCAATTGGCGCACCTGGTGGTTCGCGACGGCGAGGGCGCGTCGAAGTTCATCGAGATCAGCGTGGAAGGCGCGGAGAGCGACGGGAGCGCACATCGGATCGCGATGTCCATCGCAAACTCACCACTGGTGAAGACCGCCATCGCAGGCGAGGATGCCAATTGGGGCCGGATCGTCATGGCAGTCGGCAAGGCGGGCGAGCCGGCGGATCGCGATCAGCTTTCGATCCGGTTCGGCACAACACAGGTCGCTTCAGGCGGGCTTGCCGTGGAAGGCTATGACGAGGCGCCGGTTGCCGCGCATCTAAAAGGACAGGATATCCAGATTAGCGTCGACCTGGGCCTTGGCGAGGGCCGGGCGACGGTCTGGACCTGCGATCTGACCCATGGATATATCTCCATCAACGCGGATTATCGCAGCTGATGCCGATCGAACTGCATGACGATGTTGCGGCGCTGATGCGTGAGGTAGCGCGGGACATAGTCATGCCGCGCTATCAGACTTTGCGCGCCGAGGAGATAAGCGAGAAGGCGACGGATGACTTCGTCACGATAGCCGATCAGGAAAGCGAGATCAGGCTCGCCGAGGGGTTGAGCCAAATCCTGCCCGATGCGGGCATTATCGGGGAAGAGGCCTGCGCCGCCGATCCGGCGATATTGGAACGTGCTGGTGATGGGCTCAACTGGATCATCGACCCGATCGACGGCACTGGCAATTTCGCGGCGGGACGGCCGCCCTTTGGCATCATGATCGCCCTGGCGGATGCCGGGACGACATTGGCGGGATGGATATTGGATCCGCTGACGGGCCGCCTCTGTCATGCGACATTGGGTGCTGGCAGCTATATCGATGGCGAGCAGGTGCATGCGAAGGAAAGCGGCGATCCGCTGCCCGTTGCGGCGCTGGCGGTCTATTTCATGTCGGACGAGGAACGCGCGGATATTCAGGAACGCGCCGCCGACAAATTTGCTGTCGTGGACATCCCACGCTGTGCGGCGGAGCAGTATCCCCGGTTGGTGCTAGGCCAGAATGACGTGTCGGTCTTTGCACGGACATTGCCGTGGGACCATGCTGCCGGCACGCTGTTTCTGAACGAGGCTGGCGGTTGTTGCCAGCGACTGGACGGCTCGCCTTATCTGGTTGGCGATCTGCAGCGCGGGTTGTTGGGGGCTTCTTCACCGCGGATGTGGGATTTGGCGGCGGGCGTGCTGTTTCGCTGAGGTCAGGGTGCGCCGGGGGGTTGCGCGCTCCCCTTCCCTAGCCCCCTCCCCTGAAGGGGAGAGGGAATAAGAAGGGCGGGTTAGAGGACGCTTTCGATCCAGCCTTTAAGGGCGCTTTTCGGGGCAGCGCCGACCTTGGTGGCGGCTGCCTCGCCATTCTTGAAAAGGATCATCGTTGGGATTCCGCGCACGCCATATTTGCCCGGCGCGTCCGGATTCTCGTCGATGTTGATCTTGGCGATCGTGACCTGATCAGCCAGTTCCTCGGAGATTTCTTCCAAGGCGGGGCCGATCATCTTGCAGGGGCCGCACCATTCTGCCCAGAAATCGACAAGCACGGGCTTGTCGGCGTCGATCACGTCCGCCTGAAAGCTGGAGTCGGTGACTGCCTTGGTTGCCATAAATATATCTCCTTGAGTTGGCGGATATCTAGGATGGTGACGCATCCGTCTCAACAGGTGAGAGCGGCAAATTCTCCTGCGCGGGTGCAAAGCCCGGCTTGTGCGCGGCCAAAAGATCGGCCGGTAGCGTGATGAGGCGCGGGGCGCTGGTGTAGAGGAGCGCGGCTTCGATCCTGCGATCGGGGAAGATCACCTGCAGGGCGGCAGCATAGGCCGCCATCTGCCTGACATGCGCGGTTGGAACTTCATCGACATTCATAGGCGCGACGCGGCCAGTCTTGAAATCGACCACCTGAACCAGTTCGGAGCCTACGCAGAGACGATCCACCGTGCCGGATATCACCATCTCACCCACCACCGCCGCGACGGGCGCTTCGGCAAGTGCGCCAGGGGTGAATAGCGGGGCGAAGGCGCTGTCCTCTATGACCCGAAGAGCCTGCATGATGACGTCATGACGCAAGGATGCGTCGGTCGCGCCCTGCTGTTCCAACCAGCGGTCAGCGCGGACACGGCGTTCGTCCGGGACCACGTCCGGCAGCCGTTCGAACAGGGCATGAAGCCAGCGACCGCGATCGCTTGCCGCCTTCATCGCGGGCGTCGGCGGTGGATAGGGCACATCATCTTCCACGGGCGCGGACGGCGCGAGTGGCCGGGGGGGTCGCGCTTCCCCGGGCGCAGGCTGGCGGAGCCATGCGGGCTCGGCGGTTACCACCTTCTCGATGACCGCGCTCTTCTCTGGCGCGCGGGGAGACAGCGTCTCCATTCCCTGCCAGCGTCGGCGAGCACCCCAGAGCGGATCTTCCTCCCACTCCGCGCCAAGAGCAGCCAGCGCGGTTTCTACGGCAGTGAACCAGCTTTCCGGTTGCGCCATACCACGCGCGCGGGGCCCGAGCGAACCTGTGACCACCAGCCGTTCTTCCGCGCGGGTCAGGGCGACATAGAGCAGCCGCCAATGCTCCTCTCGCTCGGCGGCTTTCGCCTCTTCCAAAACCTGCCCGATGGGACCGAGCCGTTCGGACTTGCGCGGGGCGAGGATGGGCAAGCCATTCCATGCAAGCGAGTCGCTGCGGGCTCCCGCGTCTGGATCAAGGCAGGCGTCTGCCAAAATGACGACAGGGGCCTGCAAGCCTTTCGCTCCATGCACC
>JAEZCS010000139.1 GCA_023433445.1 Pseudomonadota bacterium
TCCAGACTGCGCGCGAAGTGAATGTTGAAATGCTGGAGGGCCATCGCGCCTTCAGCTTCATCCGTGCCGACATCGTCGATCCGTTGCCCGATGCCGTGACACGCCGCCGGGATATCACGCGCATCTACAATCTCGCCTGCGCAGCGTCGCCTCCGCAATATCAGGCAGACCCTGAACATACGATGCTGACCAGCGTCGTGGGCACGGATCGGCTGCTGCGGCTCGCGGAACAGAATGGCGCCCGTTTCCTCCTCACCTCCACCAGTGAGGTTTATGGCGATCCGGAAGCACATCCCCAGCGTGAGGATTATCGTGGCTGGGTGAACTGCACCGGCCCCCGTGCATGCTATGACGAGGGCAAGCGAGCCGCCGAAGCCATTGCCTTCGACTTCGCCCGCCTGGGCCGCGCGGATGTGAGGGTCGCGCGCATCTTCAATACCTATGGCCCCAACATGCATCCGGACGATGGACGGGTCATCTCCAACTTCGTCTGCCAGGCGTTGTCGGGGAAAGACATCACCATCTACGGCGACGGATCGCAGACGCGCAGCTTCTGCTATGTGTCTGACATGGTCGATGGGCTCATGCGTCTGATGGAATCGGACGTGGCCGACCTCCAACCCATCAACTTGGGCAATCCGGAAGAATATAGCATGATGGAGGTGCTGGAACTGGTCAGGGCGCAGACCGGCACCAGGTCACGTGTCGTCCGCAAGCCCTTGCCCATCGACGATCCCCGGCGCCGCCGCCCCGATATCAAGCGCGCGCGGACACTGTTGGACTGTGAACCCCGCGTCTCGTTGGCCGAGGGGCTCGCGATTACCTGCGCCTTCTTCGAGAAGGAGCTGTTTTCGCAGATGCCCGACTACGCCTTTGATGGCGCCATCGCGGGAGCGGCCTCGACAGCCAGCGCCGGTCTCGCAGCGGAGTAGTGGAGGCGGTCCACCAATTCAGGTGATCTCCGTAACTCCCGGGCTTTGCGAGATTCCGTTGCTAACTATTTGAAGATAAAGGGAAGGTGGTGGACGCACTAGGGCTCGAACCTAGGACCCGCTGATTAAGAGTCAGCTGCTCTACCAACTGAGCTATGCGTCCACACTCGCTTTCGGATGACCCTGTTTGGAGCCTCGCCTTGGCGTGGCCGGGCGGTTAGCATTATCCTCCGGCTTTGCAAACAGTAAATCGCGGCGCTGCAGAAAATTTTGCGCAAGCCCCGCCGCTCAGCCCCAATTTCCAGGCTTGCGTCCACTACGACGCGTCGAGCGCTCAATGGCCATGATGATGCCGATGCATAGCATCACGGTCAGCATCGATGATCCGCCATAGGACATGAAGGGAAGGGGGATGCCGACAACGGGCGCCAACCCCATCACCATCATGAGATTGATCGCCATGTAGAAGAAAATTGTTGTCGTCAGCCCCGCTGCCACCAGCCGGGCATATTTATCCTGCGCGCGTAGTGATACGCCGATCCCCCAGCGGAAAAGCAACAGGAAGGCGCCGATCAGGAACACGCCGCCTACCATTCCCCATTCTTCCGCCATGGTGGCGAAGACGAAGTCGGTATGTCCTTCTGGAAGATAATCGAGATGGCTTTGCGTGCCTTTCAGGAAGCCCTTGCCCCAGATGCCGCCAGAGCCAATTGCGATTTTCGATTGGCTGATATGGTATCCTGCACCCAGCGGATCGCTTTCCGGGTCCAGGAAGATCAGGACACGTTTCTGCTGATAATCATGCAGGAAGCTGAAGGCGATGGGGATGATGGCCGCGACCACCAGTCCCGATCCCACGAACAATCGCAGCGGCAGCCCGGCGAGGAACATCACGGTGACGCCGCCCGCAGCAATCATCGTCGCCGTGCCAAGGTCCGGCTGTACCAGTACAAGTGCCCATGGCACCCCGATCAGGACGAGCGCGGGCCATATGGCCGTCCACCGTCGAATCTCTGCCACGGGCAGCAAGGCATAAAAGCGAGAGACCGCCAGCACGACGATGGGCTTCATGAATTCCGATGGCTGCAACTGCATAAAGCCAAGGTTGATCCATCTCTGGCTACCACCCGCGACACCACCGATCAGTTCGACCAAAACCAGCGAAATGAGGACGGCCCCGTAGGCAGGGAAGGTGAAACGGGCGAAAACCTCCAGCGGAACCCGGCTGATGGCCAAGGCCATTCCCGTAAAGATGGCAAATCTTACAGCTTGGTTGATGGCCCAGGGCGTGATGCTGCCGCCGGCGGCGCTATAAAGTACGAGCGTACCAAAGCCTGAGATCGCGATCAGGATGCCCAGCACCCGCCAGGGGAATTCGGCAAGTGGCTGGGGAACGATGCTCATCAATCTGTTTCCGTGTTCGGATCGCGCCGAGCATTATCTGCCGCAGCGGCTGGCGTTGTGGCGTTGGCACTATTCTCCGCCGTCGAAGCATTGGCTGCTTCAGGCACGGCCTCCCCCTTTCTGATCGCTTTGGCAAGGCGATAGGCCGACATCTGACGTTCCATCCGCTCAGCGGGAGTACCGCCCCAGCCTTTCTCCAATTCTGCCAGCGTCTCCATAGCCTTGGCTGGATCGAAGAGGTAGGTAAGCACATCCTTGGCGACCGGAGCGGCAGTGCGGGAGCCGCCCATGCCATGTTCGATCACGACAGACGCCGCATAGCGGGGATTGCTGGTGGGGGCGAAGCAGACGAATAGGCCGTGATCGCGATATTTCCATGCACCGCTCTGCCCGCGCTGGCTGCCCGCAATCTTCCGGACCTGCGCCGTGCCGGTCTTGCCGCCCATCTCTATTCCAGGCAGGTTCAGGCGGCTGCGACCCGCGGTACCGTCACCGTTCACCACTTCCCACATGCCTGCCCGGACAGCGTCAAAATGCTCCTTTGGATAGGGCATCAGCGGCGCCTCGGGATAGCGACCCTTCACCAGCCGGGGCTGAATGTTGCGGCCTGACGCGATCCGGCCGGCCATGACGGCGAGCTGCAACGGATTTACGATGACATAGCCTTGGCCGATGGACGCGTTGAGGGTGTCGGATGCAGTCCATTTCTGATCATAACGGCGCATCTTCCAATCGGTATCGGGCATGGTTCCGTAGCTTTGCGAGCCCACAGGCAGGTCGAACTTCTCGCCGAACCCCATGGCATGACCCATCTGTGCGATGACATCGATTCCGACCCGGTTGGCCATGGTGTAGAAATAGGTGTTGCAGCTTTTGGCCAAGGCGCGGTGCATGTCGACCGAACCGTGGCGGCCGAGGCAGCGGAAGAAGCGGTTGCCCAGGCGATACCCTCCGGGGCAATGCACCCGTTCCTTCGGATTGATACCGGCGCTCTGCAATGCCATCGCAACCATCGGCTTGAACGTTGATCCCGGCGGATAAAGGGCGTTCAGTGACTAGTTGATGAGCGGGTGGCGCTCGTCGCTCGACAACATGTTCCATTCATCATGGCTGATGCCGTCAGAAAAATTATTCGGATCATAGGCGGGCATCGACGCCATGCACAGGATTTCCCCCGTCAGGCAGTCGAGCACGATGCAGGACCCGGACTCAGTGCCTAACCGCCGCCCCGCATAATCCTGCAGCCCCGCATCGATCGTCAGCGTCACTGCATTCCCTGGCGCGTCCGGCCGGGTCGTCAATTCCCGAACGATTTTGCCGCGCGCCGTCACCTCGACCCGCTTGGCCCCCGGAGTTCCCGTGAGTTCAAGGTCGAACCACTTCTCCAGCCCTTCTTTGCCCACCTTGAAGCCCGGAGTGATGAGCATGGGATCCCTGCGCTTCTCATAGTCTTTTGCCGACGCAGTACCGACATAGCCCAGAAGATGTCCAACCGTTGATCCCGTAGGATAATATCGTGAAAATCCCTGGCTGGGGGCGACGCCCGGAAGATCGGGTAAACGGACGCTGACCGCGGCGAACTGATCATAGGTCAGCTTCTCGGCAACCTGCACGGGACGAAAGCCGGGCGCTTTTTCGAGTTCGGTTTGGATGCGCTCCACCTCATCCGGCGCAAGCGAAAGCAATTTCGTCAGGCTGCGGATTGTGCCTTCCGGATCTTTGACCCGCTCCGGGATCAAATCGACCCGAAAATCCGTCCGGTTATTCGCCAGTGGACGGCCGTTCCGATCCAATATCCATCCGCGACGCGGCGGAATAAGGGTCAGGTTGACGCGATTGCTTTCCGAAAGAAGTTTATATTTTTCGTTCTCGGCAACGCTGATCCAACCCATACGGCCGATCAGCATCGCGCCAATCCCGGCCTGCAGTCCGCCGACCACCATCGCCCTGCGGGTGAAGGTGAACGACAGCGATGCCTCGGTAACGGTCTTCCGCTTGAGCTTCGGCAGCTTCATGCCATCACGCGCCAGCGATCGATCCGGGCGCATTGCCGTACGACGAAAGGAAAGAGCAGGATCGTCCAGAGCATTTGCGGCGCGACCAGTTCCAGCTTGATGTCTCCTCCGCCCGTAATCCGCGCAAAGAAAACTCCGCCGGCGACGCAGAAGATAACGGCTGCACCCGCGATTAGCCAGTCCTGCCGATAGCTTCGCCAGACCATTCTATGTTCGATAGCATCTATTCCGATCAGCATGACTGTCCATAGGAACATCGCTGAACCGATCGGCTGCCCACTCATGATGTCGTCAAAAAGACCGAGCGGAACGCCGATCCAGGCGCGCCACAGTTCCGGCCGCAGCAATCGCCAGGACAATAGCAGCAGCAGCCCCAGCGGCGGCATGATGGGAGCCTGGGCAATCATCGGCAAGATGGTGATGGAGGAACCGAGCATGACCGTGATGACTGGCGTGCCCGCCAGCCGGAAGTTGGACGGAGAGCGGCCCAGCTTCGGAACATGCTGAAGATGAGGGTCGATCATTGCGCGCTGGCGTTGGATGCTGCTTCTACCGACGCAGCCTCAGGCGCCGCCGGATTGCCGCGCGTCACAACCTCCTCAAAGGAATGCTCGACAACCACGGCATCCACCTTTGATGGGTTGGCGAGCGGCACCCCGTAAGCGATCTCGCCCGCTATGCGCACGACCACCGCAACCGGGATATTGGGCTGATAAATGCCGCCAACGCCCGATGTCACGAGTATGTCGCCGGGGCTGAACGGATTTCTGCCCGCGGCGAGCGATCGGATCTCTACCGTCCCGTCGCCCAGCCCCGTGGAAATGGCGGGCACGCTGTCAGTGGCACGGCGGACCGGTACGATGTTGCTGTTATCCGTCAACAACAGCACGTCAGCGGTATTGGGTGTAACGCTGTGAATACGACCGACCAGCCCTTCGGGCGCGCGGACCGGCATGCCGGTGCGGACACCTTGCAAACGCCCGGCGTTCAGACGTGCGAACCGGCGCGCGCTGGATGCGGACGAAGATATGAGCCGGGCCGTGAGGAGGTCGCTCTGATCTTCGTCGACCAGCTTCAGCAGCTTCTTGAGCCGAATATTTTCCTGCGCGATCGCCTTGGCTTCGATGATCCGGTTGCGGTCGGCATCCACCTGATGGCGCAGGGCGATATTCTGTGATCCGGCCCGCCAATAGGCTGCCAGCACGTCGTCCAGCGAGCTTGCCCCGCTCACCATATTGCGCAGTCCCGATGAGGCCGGGCGGGAAATTTCCGCCGTAACCGTGCGAATTGCGGCAAACCCAGTGGGATCGAAAATCGCCACGACCACCAACAGCAAGCCGACAGCCGCACCCGTTATCGCCACCACATAGCTGGCGAACAGGCTGAACTGCGCCTTGCGGTTATGGCCGGGACGTCGGCTGGATGGCCGCGCCATGCAGTGGTCCCCCTGACCTTAAGCGGTCTGCAGCACGCCTCGGAAGATTGGATCCTCCATCGCGCGGCCGGTACCGATCGCGACGCAGGTCAGCGGATCTTCGGCGATCGTGACGGGCAGGCCGGTCTCGTCGCGCAGTTCATCGTCCAGACCCTTCAGCAGCGCGCCGCCGCCGGTCAGCACGATGCCTTGGTCGACAATATCCGCCGCCAACTCTGGCGCGGTGTTTTCCAGGGCGATGCGGACACCTTCGACGATGGTGCTGATCGGCTCCGCAAGCGCGTCGGCGATCTGCCCCTGATTGATCGAGATTTCCTTCGGCACGCCGTTCACCAGGTCGCGACCCTTGATGTGAATGGTTTCGCCCACTCCGTCTTCCGGGGGCTGTGCGACCCCGAACTGCTTCTTGATGCGCTCGGCGGTGGCTTCGCCGATCAGCAGGTTGTGGTGTCGGCGGACAAAGGAAACGATCGCTTCGTCCATCTTGGCACCGCCGACGCGAACCGATGTCGTGTAAGCGAGGCCGCGCAGTGAGAGCACTGCGACTTCGGTGGTACCGCCGCCGATATCCACGACCATCGAACCGATCGGCTCGGTCACGGGCATGTCGGCGCCGATCGCAGCAGCCATCGGTTCCTCGATCAGGAAGACCTGGCTCGCGCCCGCATTGCTTGCTGCGTCGCGAATCGCGCGGCGTTCGACACTGGTGGACCCCGACGGAACGCAGATCACGATCTCGGGAAAGCGCCAAGGGCGCGACTTGCCGCCATGCACCTTCGTGATGAAATGCTTGATCATCTGTTCCGCGACATCGATGTCGGCAATCACGCCATCACGGAGCGGGCGGATCGCCTCGATCGAATCGGGCGTCTTCCCCATCATCAGCTTGGCATCGTCACCGACGGCCTTGACGCGTTTCACGCCGTTCAGCGTCTCCACAGCCACGACCGATGGCTCATTCAATACGATACCTCGGCCTCGCACGTAGACGACGGTGTTCGCCGTGCCGAGATCGATAGCCATGTCCTGGGAGGAGAGTTTGAAAAGTCGCGAAAAGATCGACATGCTTGTTCCTGTTCAGCCCGCCCGTCCCGGCGACGCGAACCGGGGCGTTCGGAGGTCCCTGCCACTTTCCGTCGTCCCTGTCATCATTCCCTGTGATGAGGCAAAATTTTCGGGGGCAACGGCTCGCGGAAAGCGCTCGCTTGGGCTAGTCACTAATCAATGTCAATACGCCGCCTGCCCGAACATCTGGTCAATCGTATCGCTGCCGGTGAAGTGGTCGAAAGACCCGCCAGCGCGCTCAAGGAAGTCGTTGAAAATGCACTGGATGCTGGATCGACCCGGATATCCGTCAGATTAAGCGGTGGAGGGCTCGACCGGATCGAAGTCAGTGACGATGGCTGCGGCATGACGGCGCAGGAAATTGCGCTGGCGCTGGAGCGGCATGCGACGTCGAAACTGCCTGACGACGCGATCGAGAATGTGTCCACCCTCGGCTTCCGCGGTGAGGCGCTCCCATCAATCGCCAGCGTCGCGCGCCTGTCGATCGACAGCAGGCCCAAAGGACAGGATGGCTGGAACCGTACAGTCGATAATGGCATGCTGCTGTCCGAAGGGCCTGCTGCCTTGCCCCCTGGAACCCGGATCACGGTGGAGCAACTGTTCGCCAGAGTGCCCGCTCGCCGTAAGTTTCTGCGCTCGCCCAAAGCGGAATATGCGGCCTGCCTCGACGTCGTCAGGCGGCTGGCGATGGCACATCCGTCCGTTGCCTTCACTCTCGAGCATGACGGCCGCCGGGCCATTGCCGTCCAGGGCGGGGAGGCGCGGGAGGATCGCGTCGCCGCCCTTACAGACCGCGCACTCGTCGAGAATCATGTGATCGTATCGCTGGAACGCGAAGGCGTCCGCCTGTCAGGCGTGGCGTCGCTGCCGACCTATAATCGCGGTGTTGGCGACCATCAGTTCCTGTTCGTCAATGGCCGCCCGGTTCGAGACCGCCTGCTGATCGGCGCAGTGCGCGGCGCTTATGCCGACATGCTTGCGCGGGACAGGCATCCGGTGGTGGCCCTTTTCCTCGACGTTCCGCCGTTGGAGGTCGACGTCAATGTTCACCCGGCGAAGACGGAGGTGCGATTCCGTGACCCCGCCATGATCCGTGGCATGATCGTGTCGGGTGTCCGTCGGGCGCTCGACGCGGAAGGCTTCCGATCCGTGCAGCAGGCTGATCCGGCCAGCCTTTCGGCCTGGAGAGCCGAGCCGGTTTCCCCGACGCCTATCACCGCGCTGCCCATCTTCGAGGCGTCCTCTTCAAGCTACGCCCCACCAGCCGCTGCGTTCGCCGACCGCCGCCCTTCGTTCATGGCGCCACCGCCCCAGGCGCGCGCCGAACCTGCCGCCGCGCCGGCGCCGGAAGGGAACAGTTTTCCGCTCGGTGTGGCGCGGGGGCAGGTGGCCCGTACCTATATTGTTGCAGAAGCGGAGGATGGTCTGGTGATCGTCGATCAGCATGCCGCCCATGAGCGCCTGACGCTTGAACGCATGCGTCGAGCGATGGAGGGGCAGGGTGTCGCCGCTCAGGCTTTGCTGCTGCCTGAAGTGGTCGAACTGGACGAACCGGCTTGCGATCGCCTGGATGCACGCAGCGATGAACTTCGCGATTTCGGCCTCGAACTGGAGCGGTTCGGCCCCTCCGCCATGCTGGTGCGCGCGGTGCCCGCAATGCTCGGGCAGGGGGACGTGCAGGGGCTCGTCACTGACCTTGCCGACGATCTCGCCGCCTATGACGAAGCGCTATCTTTGAAAGAGCGGCTGGATCTGGTTGCGGCAACGATGGCATGCCATGGCTCAGTGCGCGCGGGTCGCGTACTGAGTGTCGCCGAGATGAATGCGCTGCTGCGGGAGATGGAAATCACGCCTCGCAGTGGCCAGTGTAATCATGGTCGTCCGACATGGGTGAAGCTTGGCCATGGCGATATTGAAAAGCTGTTTGGAAGGAAATGACGATGCGCCTGATCGCCTGCCTGGCCGCCCTGAGCTTTTCGGTATCCGCACTCGCCGCTGAGCCATGTCGCGATGCGCCGCTGCCTGCTGAACCGTGGACCAGCTGGAATCAAAGCGGCGCCGCGACAGCGGCAGGAGAGCCCAACTCGACGCCCCGATTGATCCTGGGCAAGCCAATAGTGGCGACGCTGCGTCCTTCGGCTCAAGTGCAATATCCGGTAAAACCCGAACGCCAAGAGGCAAAAAGTTATGGCGGCCTCTTCAGCCTGGCCGTCAAGACGCAAGCGCGGATCGGCATCGGCCTGTCCGGCCCCGCCTGGGTCGACATCGTCACTAACGATATCCCTGTCGCCTCTGCTGCACATGGCCACGGCGAAGAATGTTCGGGCATCCAAAAGATCGTGTGGTTTGACCTCACGCCGGGCGTGCACATCATCCAATTATCGGGTTCAACAGCCAGCCAGCTCCGTATCATGGCGGCGGATGAACTCGCCAATCAGCCGCTGCGGCCTCGGATACCCGACCCTTTCAATCCCTGAATTCAGTGCGGACGGGTGCGGAACAGGGCAATAGGCTTCAACGTCATAACCGGCTCATTCTGCTGGTTGAAGATCGTCACCTTGCTCTTGATGATGCCCATTTCCGGCCTGGTGCGGGAAGCTTTCTTTTCCACGACCTCCGATGTGCCCCGCAGCGTATCGCCCGGTCGGACAGGCCGCAGCCATCGCAATTCATCCACGCCCATGGCGCCCAGGCTCGCATCCTGATGTCCGCCAGCCTGCATCTTCGCGACGAACATTTTCATGAACAGTGCAGTGGTGTGCCAGCCGCTCGCAGACAGGCTGCCGAAATGCGTTTTTGCTGCAGCCTCTTCCGAAAGATGAAAAGGCTGGGCGTCGAATTCGGCCGCGAAGGCGATGATCTCGTCCCGGCTGCTCGTTACCGGCCCGAACTCAAGCGCGCTGCCGATCTCAACATCTTCGAAATAGACAGTCTCGCTCATGACCTTCACCTACATTTTGAGGACGGTCTAGCATGCCTTACGTTTACGTCAATGTCAGGATGGGGCAACCCACTGGCGCAGTGCGCGCCAGAGTTCGGCTTTCTTGTCGCGCGATAGCATCGCATTCGCGCCGCTGCTGGATGGCAGATCGATCAGGGTCAGCGCAGTGTCGTTCCCGATCTGCCGGCGGCCCTGCACCGACGCTGTCTTCCCGTTGAACGCAACTGCCTTCAGCGCCGGCAGCCGCGCGACGAAGGCGTTCAAATCCCGGAGTTCCGCGCCCCGGATCGCGCTGTCCAGACTGCCTTCCCGGTCCGCGCTTTCGATCACGTCCCACAGGCCGACGCCTCGCGCACGCAGCTGTTTCAGGCGCATCGCGTAAGGAAAGGTACGCAGATCCATGTCCAGCACATCCCCCATCAGCGACCAGAAGGCATTGCCGCGATGAGCGTAATATTCGCCCTGCCTTATGGAGGCATCGCCCGGAAGGCTGCCAAGGATCAGCAACGTGGCGCGCTCGTCCACACTAGGTGGAAAGGCGGCCTTGCGCTGGGCCGGAATCTGACCGGGCCGCAGCGTCACGGCGTCAGACGTTGAAGCGGAACAGCATGATGTCGCCGTCTTGGGTCACATAGTCTTTGCCTTCTGACCGCCACTTGCCTGCTTCCTTGGCGCCAGCCTCGCCATTGAACTGAACATAATCCGCAAAGGCCATGGTTTCGGCGCGGATGAAGCCCTTTTCGAAGTCGGTATGGATCGCGCCTGCCGCCTGTGGGGCTTTCGATCCCTTGGTGACGGTCCAGGCACGCGCCTCCTTCGGGCCTACGGTGAAGAAGGTGATAAGGCCCAGCAATTCATATCCTGCCCGAATGATGCGGGCGAGGCCTGCTTCGGTCAGCCCCAGCGCTTCCAGATATTCGGCGCGCTCCTCGACCGGCATGGTGATGAGTTCGGCTTCGATCGCTGCCGAAACTATCACAGCCTTGGCGCCCTCGGCCGCTGCCTTTTCGAACACGCGCGCGGAATGGGCATTGCCCTGCGCGGC
>JAEZCS010000153.1 GCA_023433445.1 Pseudomonadota bacterium
CCAACCACGCGCGTCCTCGCTCAAAAATGGACGAAGCGACCATGCGGCGCGAGTTGCTGGATCAAATCGAACTCGTCCCGATTGGCTGTCAGCACTGGCAACCCCGCCTTTGCCGCCGTCAGGAAAATGAGTGCGTCGTTCAGGGCTTCCTTGCGCTGATGCCGCTGATAGTTTTGCGTGCGCGCGAGCGTGCCGGCAATCAGGCCCGCCTCAATCCAGATGTCCGGGTCAGGGGTCAACAGCCGCGTCGGCGGAATACTGGCGATGAGACCCGCATAATGATCGCGCAGCGCCTTCCAGTTGGGACGGGCCGGATCGGCATTGGCGACGCCGATGCTGAGTTCCGAGACGCATACCGAGCAATGGAACAATAGCCCGCGATCGACAAGCATCTCTGCCGCCGCTGGCAGCGTGCCGGCCGCCGAGTGAATATAGACGTTGGTATCGACAAGGATCGCCGCGCGCCCTTCGCCGGCAATGTCGGCGGCAGCGATCAGTTCATTCGGTTGGCGCGGCCCAAGCTGGCCGACGTGCTTGTCCGGTTTGATGCGCCGCAGATGTTCGCGCAGATCAATAGTCAAGCTGATGGCCCGCGCCGAGCTTGCCTCGTGTCTTCTTCATGTAGCTCGCCGCCGGATCGGGCTGGGCCAGCATCGCCAGCGCCATCAGACCAAGCTCGGTCGGCTTGGTCACGCCGCTCTCGCGCTTTGCCGCGTCGACCAGCGCCTTGGGCGCGCGAAAGCTGACATGCTCGGTTGATTCGCCATCCAGAAGGCCCGCGCGGCGCGCTTCCTCCATCACTGTGGACGCGCTCGCGAAGCGCCCGGCCGCAGCCGGACGCGCGGCTTTCGTCCCGCGCTTGTCCGCGCTCTTTCCATTTTTCGACGTTACAGCTCTCGCGACCATGATCGACTCCTTTGTGCGCAAGATAATGCTATCTGTCACACAAAACAAGAAAGCCCGGTAACTTGCGCCGCCAATCCCCTCGCACCCCGGATCGGCGATCATTGCGATCACCGTCGCCCGCATCGCCACGATCTGTCCACACACCCCGTCAAGCCAGCCGCCTGTCGACAATCTCGCAGCCGTAGTGGTCAGCGCCCCGGTTATTTCCTTGGCATGGAGGTGGACGATCAGCCCTTTCCCCTCCCGGCGCCCGATAGGCTTGCCTCGTCTCTTGCGGCAACGCGGTATCGAAGTCCCGGCCACGCCGTCTGTTCCCGTCGCGCCCTCTCCCCTGACGATAGGGCAAGGGTGCGGGGTTGCGAAGATGATTGGCGGTTGGAGCCACCCTGGCGCGGCTTCTGGGTCTGCTTCGATCGCGCGAAGAAGGCGATGTTCCACATACCGCTTTGTCGAGCTTCGCCGAGTGACTGCCCCTCCAACTGACTGATCCCCTAAGCCCGTTCGGTTTTCGCCAGCAACCCCCGCGGCGTCCGAACCGTGTTGGCGCTGAAGCGCCTGCCCGCACCACTTCGGGCCTCGAGGGTCAGGTCTCCGCTTCGCGTCGATGCCAGCGCCTCCCGACGGTCTTGGCCGGGTCTCGTCGGAGGGACGGTCCCTCGGACGAGAGCAACGGAGACTTGAAATGACGAACATCACCATTCTCGCCGGCAACATCGGCCAGGACCCGGAAAGCCGCACCACCCAGGGCGGCACCACCATCACCAACTTTACCCTCGCCACCTCGCGCCCCCGCTACTCGGAGGGCAAGGCTCTCCGGGACGAGAGTGGCTATCGCGTCCAGGACACTGAATGGCACCGCATCACCGCCTTTAACGGCCTCGGCAAGACCATTCAGGAACATTGCGAGAAAGGGATGAAGGTGCTGGTTCGCGGTCGCATCCACTACACCAAATGGACCGACCGTGACGGCATCGACCGCTACGGCTGCGAGATCATCGCCGAGACGGTGGAGTTCCTCAGCCGGGGCAAGCCCGCGCAGACGGGCGGAGGCGCCGACGACATCGACGACGACGTTCCCTTCTGATCCGAAGCGCGGAAGGCCCGGCAGTGCAAGTTGCCGGGTCTTCTTTTATCGCAATCTCAATCAACATTACGCCTATACCAAGGCGACTATAATAGTCGTTTTCATGGCGTATAGCGCTCGGGTTGTGGACGTGATCGCATATGATCACTTCCCGCCAGGTGCGGGCCGCTCGTGCGCTTCTCGGTTGGACTCAGGAGATGCTTGCCGACGAGGCCCTTGTCGCGTTGACCGCGCTCAAGCGCCTTGAATCCGTCAGTGATCTGCCCGTACGTGAGGATACCCGTCATCAGGTGGTGAAAGCGCTGGAGGCCGCCGGGATTGTCTTTCTCGATTCGGAACGTGGCGAAGGTGTGCTGCTGGTGCGCGGTTCGCCGGAGAAATCACGCAAGTAACGAGCGCCAAAGTTCTTTCCCGTTATCCCCTTTCGATCACCCCACCATAGCAAAGATGGTGCGATTACGTCGGTCCATTATGGTGTATAGCGTGTGACCGGCGCACGCAGGGTAGAACGGCCGAGGCCGGAGCGAGGCGATGGCAATTACCGCATTCAACGATCGAGCCCCCGACACGCCGCACGTAACCGAGTATGACGAACGCCATCATCGCACTTACTGGCGGCTACTCGATGCGGCGGCGGAAAACGCTGATTGGCGCGAGGTCATCCGTATCGTCTTCGGGATTGATCCGACGATCGAGCCCGAACGCGCGCGCCTGGTCTATGACTCGCATCTCGCCCGCGCGCGGTGGATGACCGAGACCGGCTACCGCCACTATCTGCGTTGATCACAGCGACCGAATTGCATCCTAGGCACAGCCACAAGCCTGAAAATGCTTCCGAAACGCTGGCTTGAATCCCCTATGAGGCTGGCCTTCCGGTAGGGCTTCTCCGCGATCGGACGGATGAGAACATCTCCCTTCGCGCTTCGCAGAGAGCTGTGCTTGGGAGGATTGCCATGCCGCCTGAGAAGGATTGGCGCGCACCCCCGGACGAAGCCGGGGACGACGCGCTGCAATATTCCGACATCGCTATGGGTTATTTGAGCCGCAATGGCCGCTATCGCGCCGACTATGCCCGCACGCTCCGCAAGGTAAAGCGGGGTGCGATTAGCGCCGACGAGGCGACCGCCGCGCTCGTCAATCGCTGGGGGGTCAGTTTCCACGCCGCGCTCGCATCGGCGTTCGACCCGAAGCTTGCGGTAGCCCGCCCCGATCTTTCGCCGGCCAGTATTATCCTCGCGCCTGCGCTGCCCGGTATCGGCGCAGCGCCAACTCTCGATTTTAGCGCCCTGGGATCGGTTCGCGCGCGCATCCGAATTGGTGACTTCTTTCATATCATCCTCGCCGATCCTGACGGCGATGAACATCTGTGCATGTGCGGATCGCCCGATCGACCGATGGCGATCATGCTGCCGATCGGACCCGACCCTTTTGCACGCCTGGCGTCCGCCGAACGCCTTTGCCGTCGCCTTAGCGGCATAGCAGCCGGCCCGCCTGTCATGCGCCCACCACCCTTCCGGCGTCGGCACCTCCTAACCCTCCTGCAAGTGCTCGATGGCCATCATGCCGGCGCCAGCCGCAGGGAACTGGCCGCCACATTGATCGACGACGTGGTGCGAGCCTTCAACGCTGCCGAATGGGTCGAAAGCCGCGAGCGCAAGCGCATCAGCCGCTGGATCAGAGAAGCCGTCGAACTGCGTGACGGCGGCTATATCCGCTTGTTGCGCGGCGGCTAAAGGGGGACATTTCCAACCCTCTCGGCGGTGTCCCTTCTCCGCATAGGGGTCCATTCGCCACGATCGCCTCCTGCTCGCCGGCCTCCTTTTTTCGGAGCCGGCCATCATCAGGAGGATCATCATGGCCGAATCCGTCATCGCGACAACGCCACGCTATCTCAAGACGCCCGACGCGGCGATCCATCTCGGTCTCTCGGCCCGCACACTCGAAAAGCATCGCTGCTACGGCACCGGCCCGGTGTTCCGCAGGCTCGGCGGCCGCATCGTCTATGCGATTGACGACCTCGACGCCTGGGCCGCACTCGGCACCCGCCGCTCCACTTCCGATCCCGGCACCGGCGTCGTCCATCCCGCCAAGCGCCTGCCCACCGATTGCGTGCGCCGCTGAGTGCCGATGCCCACCGCCCGCTCCCTTTCCGGCCGGTCCAACGCCGAGCGCACACAGCTTGAGCTGTTCCGCTCCGTGCCCGGCGACCTCGCGGCTCGCGACGCCCAGGACTTGATGGCCTGGCCATTCTTCAGCCTCGCCAAGACCCGCCGCACCGCACCGATCGACTTCCGCATGGGCGCGACATGGATCTCGGTAGAAGCCGTCCCCGAGCATGGCATGGCGACCATTTGGGACGCCGACGTGCTGATATGGGCGGCGAGCCAACTCATCGAAGCGCGCGATGCCGGGCGGCCGACCTCGCGCCTCATGGTGACGACGCCGCACGAGATATTGGCGTTCACCCGGCGCGGCACCGGCAAGGCGAGCTACGAGCGACTGAAGGCCGCGCTCGACCGCCTGCAATCTACCGCCGTCGCCACCTCGATCCGGCAGCAGCACCAGCGCCGCCGCCATCGTTTCTCATGGATCAACGAATGGCGGGAGCTGGCGGACGGTAATGGCCGTGCGCTCGGCATCGAACTGATCCTGCCCGACTGGTTCTATGCGGGCGTGCTCGAGCGAGCGCTCGTGCTGACGATCGACCGCGCTTATTTCGACCTGACAGGCGGCCTCGAACGCTGGCTCTACCGCATCGTTCGTAAGCACGGCGGGCGTCAGGAAAGCGGCTGGAGCTTCGATGTTCCGCACCTCCACATGAAATCCGGTGTGCTCTCGCCGCTGCGCCGTTTTGCGTTCGAGCTGCGCGCCATCGTCGCGCGCCAACCGCTGCCCGGCTACGTCCTCACGCTCGAACATGCGCTCGGTCGCGACCGGCTCAACTTCACTCCCGTCCCTGTTGATTCGTTCGACGCCGCCATGCGCCGCGTTGGCCTCAAGCCTGTGGAGAACTGGCCATGAGGTTCGGACTATCTGGAACAGCCGGTTTCGGACTTTCGGGAACGCGACACTCGGACTTTCGGGAACGCGCGGACCTCGCAAACCCGCAGAAATCCTCGCGGAATCGACCCCCTTCTAACAGTGCTAATAGAATCGAATCCTTCGGATTCTTGCTAACGCGGCCGCGCGTTGTGGATTTCGGGGGCTGTCTCGCCGATCGCGGCCGCCGTTCTCACTATCGCTGCGGGAGGCGGACGCCATGACGATCCTCGTCGGCGACTGCCGCCAGCTCATGCCCGAGCACGCTCCCTTCGACATGATCCTCGCCGATCCGCCCTATGGCGACACGTCACTCAAATGGGATCGTCGGGTCGAAGCCTGGCATCGCGTGTCCGTGCAGTGTCTCAAGCCGACCGGATCGCTGTGGGTATTCGGTTCGCTGCGCTATTTCATGGCGGACGCACGC
>JAEZCS010000214.1 GCA_023433445.1 Pseudomonadota bacterium
CGCCGGTTACGGGCACGCCGTCCTCAGGGCTGGTGCCCCAGGTAACATTGGGCACAATGTCGGCGGCATCGATGACGACCGTCTTGTCGAACTGCGCGCCCTCATCGGTGGCCAGCGTCTTCCAATAAGCGACGGCGGCATCCCAATCACTGCCCTTGGGTGCCATCGGGCGGCCCTTCAGGTAAGCGAAAGTCTTTTCGTCCGGCGCGAAGAGGCCCGAGCGCGCGCCTGCCTCGATCGACATGTTGGCGACCGTCAGCCGCCCTTCGATCGACATGTCGCGGAACACGGACCCGCGATATTCCATGACATAGCCGGTCCCGCCAGCCGTGCCGATCCGGCCGCAGATGGCCAACGCCACATCCTTGGGCGTAACGCCAAAGCCCAGTTCGCCCTCGACCACGACTTCCATCGTCTTCGATTGCTTGAGCAACAGCGTCTGCGTGGCGAGCACATGCTCAACCTCGGAGGTTCCGATGCCAAAGGCCAGCGCGCCCAAGGCACCATGCGAACTCGTATGGCTGTCGCCGCAGACGAGGGTGGTGCCGGGCAGAGTGAAGCCTTGCTCCGGCCCCACGACATGGACGATCCCCTGTTCCCGGTCAGCATCGCCGATCAGGCGGACGCCGAACTCCGGCGCGTTCCGTTCCAGCGCGGCAAGCTGCTGCGCGCTTTCGGGATCGGCGATGGGAATGCGGTTACCCTGCGCATCACGACGCGGCGTCGTGGGCAGGTTGTGATCCGGCACCGCGAGCGTCAGGTCCGGGCGGCGCACCGGGCGGCCAGCCATGCGGAGACCCTCAAATGCCTGGGGACTCGTCACCTCATGAACAAGATGACGGTCGATGTAGATGAGACAGGTTCCATCGGGACGGCGTTCAACGACATGCGCGTCCCAGATTTTTTCATACAACGTGCGAGGCTTGACCATAACATTTTCCCCCTAGACCCAGAGCGGGCGCGGCGAAAGGGGGGCACGGACCAATATTTCCTGTTTCCCGCCCATGATCCGCTTGGCATCGGCGGTCAGGACGCGCGGTGATCCTCGATGATCCGGCCCGTGGCGCCCACTTCCGCCTCATGGCTTTCTTCCCGCCAGTGTTCAGCAAGGGCGGCGGCCTCCCATTCGCGCATCGCGGGATGGTCCAGCATATGATCGACCCATCCTCGCGCCACAGGTCCGACGTCAAGACCATAGGTCCGCACCCGGAATGCGACGGGCGCATAAAAAGCATCGGCCGCGCTGAACTCTGGACCCGCAAGGAACGGCCCGCCAAAGCGTTTCAGTCCCTCCCCCCATAGTTCCGATAGCCGAGCTATGTCGCGGTTGAGGTGGGGCGAAGGCATGTCCATTTCCACGCGTACACCCACATTCATCGGGCATTCGTTGCGCAGCGTCCCAAAGCCACTGTGCATTTCCGCCACGGCGCACTGGGCGAAAGCGCGCGCAGCGTCATCCCGTGGCCAGACAGCCAGATGGCGATCGGCCAAATAAAGGGTAATGCCCAGCGAATCCCACAGGGTTCGCTCCCCATCGATCAGCACCGGCACCTGCCCGGTTGGGGAGAATGAGCGGAAGGCGGCGTAGTTGGTGCCGTGCGTAAAGGGCTCGATCCGGTCCTCGAACGGAATGGCGAGCGCCTTCATCAAAACCCATGGGCGCAGCGACCAGCTGGAATAATTCCGGTTCGCGGTGATCAGCGTGTAGGGCATGGAGCTCTCCCGTCCGTCAGACGCCTTCAGGATATGCGCCTGGCCGTTTGGACGGAAGCGCTAAATCGGCGAAAACCCGCCGCCAGGAGCCATTGGCGGCAGGCTTTCTGTCACCGGCACCAGCAATCAGCGCAAGCGGCCGAGCCGGTGATAGAGGTTGGCGAACTTTACCGACTCCGGCGTATCCTTCACCTTCTGCAGATATTCGGCCACGGCCGTCCTCAGCAGCGAGAAGTCCTCGGTCGAAAAAACCGCGCGGGACCTTGCAGGTTCAGTCATCTTCTTCCTCCTTCCCTCGTCATTCAGGCCGCGAACTGGTTCATCGTGTTGTGCGCGCCGCCGGCCTTCAACGCCGCCTCACCAGCGAAATATTCCTTATGATCATCGCCGATGTCGCTGCCCGCCATATTCTGGTGCTTCACGCAGGCGATGCCTTCGCGGATTTCGCGGCGCTGGACGCCCTCGACATATCCGAGCATTCCCGCATCGCCGAAATATTCCCGCGCCAGATTGTCGGTCGACAGCGCGGCCGTATGATAGGTCGGCAACGTGATGAGGTGATGGAAAATGCCCGCCCGCGCTGCGGCGTCCTTCTGGAAGGTACGGATCTTTTCATCGGCCTCGCGGCCAAGGTCGGTGGCATCATAATCCGCGCTCATCAACCGGGCGCGATCATAAGCGGAGACATCCCTGCCCTCTAACTGCCAGTTGTCGAACACCTGGCAGCGGAAGTTCAGCGTCCAGTTGAAGCTGGGCGAGTTGTTATAGACCAGCTTGGCATTGGGAACGACTTCGCGGATGCGATCGACCATGCCCGCAATCTGTTCGACATGCGGCTTTTCGGTTTCGATCCACAGCAGGTCGGCGCCGTTCTGGAGCGAGGTGATGCAGTCCAGCACGACCCGGTCCTCGCCGGTTCCGGGACGGAACTGGAAGAGGTTCGACGCCAGGCGCTTGGGCCGCAGCAGCTTGCCGTCGCGGGCGATGACGACGTCACCGCGCAAAGTCGATGGATCGGCGATCTCCTCGACATCAAGGAAGCTGTTATACTGGTCGCCAAGGTCGCCCGGCTCGCGGCTGAAGGCGATCTGCTTGGTGAGGCCCGCGCCCAGCGAATCGGTGCGGGCGACGATGATGCCGTCATCGATGCCAAGCTCCAGGAAGGCGTAGCGGCAGGCGCGGATCTTCGCGAGGAAGTCCTCATGCGGCACGGTGACCTTGCCATCCTGATGGCCGCACTGCTTTTCGTCCGAAACCTGATTCTCGATCTGAAGCGCACAGGCGCCGGCCTCGATCATCTTCTTGGCGAGCAGATAGGTCGCCTCGGCATTGCCGAAGCCTGCGTCGATGTCGGCGATGATCGGGACGATATGGGTTTCGTGATTGTCGATCGCGCTGGTGAGGCGATGCACCTCAACCTCGTTTCCTGCGTCGCGCGCCTTGTCGAGGTCGCGGAACAGCATGCCCAGTTCGCGGGCATCGGCCTGACGAAGGAAGGTATACAGTTCCTCTATCAGCGCGGGAACGCTGGTCTTTTCGTGCATGGACTGATCGGGCAGCGGACCGAATTCGGAACGCAGCGCCGCGACCATCCACCCGGAGAGGTAGAGATATTTGCCCTTCGTCGTACCGAAATGCTTCTTGATGCTGATCATCTTCTGCTGGCCGATAAAGCCATGCCAGCAGCCCAGCGACTGGGTGTAATTCGCGGGGTCGGCGTCATAGGCGGCCATGTCGCGGCGCATGATCGCGGCGGTATAGCGCGCGATGTCGAGGCCCGTGGGGAAACGGTTCTGAAGCCGCATCCTGGCGACCGAATCGGCGGCGATGCCGTTCCAATTGGTTTCTGCGCCCAGCAATGTGGAGGCACGGGTGATCTGTTGGGCGTAGGTCATGGGAATCCCCTCAATGAAGTAGCGAGTTGAAAATCTTTTGGGGGAAGGGAGACCGGGGCGGGAGAGGCCGCGAGGTTCAGTTGTCGATCTTTACAAACTTATCGTGTATAGTTGTAAAGTCTGCACAGGAGCCGAGCACCGATGGCCAAGGAACGTCCCGTCTACATGGGTCCGCGACTGCGGCGGCTGCGTCGCGAGTTGGGCCTGACGCAGTCGGACATGGCGGCGGACCTCGAAATATCCGCTTCCTATGTCGCGTTGCTGGAAAGAAATCAGCGACCCTTGACCGCCGACATGCTGCTGCGGCTGGCACGCACATATCGGATGGACATGAGCGAGCTGGCGGGCGACGGCGGCGCGGAGCAGACGGCGCGACTGCAAGCGGTGCTGAAGGACCCGATGTTCGCGGATATCGACCTGCCCGCACTCGCCATGCAGGATGTCGCGGTCAATTATCCCGGCTTCAGCGAAGCGCTGCTGCGGCTGCACACCGCTTATCGGGAAGAACAGCTGGCGCTGGCCGACCGCAGCGGCGACCGTCCCGAGGCAGCCGAGCAGGCCCCCGACCCTTCCGCCGATGTACGCCGGTTCCTGGCCGCGCGACGCAATAGCTTCCCGCTGCTCGACGAGGCGGGCGAAAGGCTGGCGGCGGATATCGAAAAGGCGGGCGGCACCGCAGCCTGGCTGAAGAGCAAGCATGGCCTGCGCATCCGCCGCCTGCCACCCGACGTCATGGCAGGATCGATGCGCCGACTGGACCGGCATCGCGACGCGGTGCTGGTCAATGATGCGCTGGACGGGCCAAGCACCGCCTTTCAGCTGGCGATCCAGATTGCCTATCTGGAAATGCGCAGCGAGATGGAAACGCTGCTGAAAGACGGGCAGTTTTCCAGCGCGAGCGGACGGCAACTGGCCCGCCAGGGCCTGGCCAATTATGGTGCTGCCGCCATCCTGATGCCCTATGGCGCCTTCGCCAAGGCGGTGGAGGCACGGCGCTACGATGTCGAGGCGCTGGCCCGGCAGTTCGCAACGAGCTTTGAACAAACGGCACACCGGCTGACCACGCTGCAGAAGCCGGGACAGGAACGAGTGCCCTTCTTCTTCCTGCGCGTCGACAAAGCGGGCAATGTCAGCAAGCGGCTGGACGGCGCGGGCTTTCCCTTTGCCCGCCATGGCGGATCATGCCCGCTCTGGTCGATCCATCATGTGTTCGAGCGGCCGGACGACGTCGTGACCCAATGGCTGGAACTGCCCGATGGACAGCGTTTCTTTTCGATCGCGCGCAGGGTTACCGCAGGCGGTGGCGGCTGGGGCACGCCGCGCGTCGAACGGGCGATCGCGCTCGCCTGCGCAGCGGAACATGCTCATCGGCTGATCTATACGCAGGGAATAGGTCCGTCAGAGCCGACGCCCATCGGGCTCACATGCCGCCTGTGCCACCGGAACCAGTGCATGGCCCGATCAGCGCCGCCGATCGGTCGCGAGATGCTGCCGGAGGATTTCCGCCGCGGCTACGCGCCGTTCGGATTTGCGGACGGGTGATACTGCCCGACGCTGAAAGTCCGGGCGTTGCTGATCGTCTCAGCCAGCGGCGCGGGCCTGCGGCGCCACCGACTGAACCGGTGTCGCGAGCCAGGCAAGCGCTTCCTCCTCTGTTTCGAAATAGCCGTAATCGGCTTCGGCATTCTGCATACGCTTGGTCTGCATGCGCAGCAGCATCGAAGGCGAGACGACGGCGATCCGGCCCGATTCTGAATCCTTGTGAGAATAAGCGAGGCGGCCCAGCGCTTCGCTAACTTCCGCCGAGTGGATTTCCGTGCGGCTGTTGACGAGAGTATCACACAGGGGATCAGCGGTGCGCACGACATCGGCTATAGCGCGGCCGAACTGGTCGACGACATCCAGATTCCAGAAGCCGGAGGTGGAGATAAGCAGCAGCTTTCGATCGCTGTCATAGCT
>JAEZCS010000142.1 GCA_023433445.1 Pseudomonadota bacterium
CCCGCTCCCAACCTGCATAGGGGCGTTGCGCGGCGGCGATCTCATCGGGGCTCATGCCGGTGAAGAAATTATAGCCCCGGTTGAACTCGCGCACATGGTCTAGGCACAGCCAACGCCAGCGCGGACCTTCCTGGTTCAGGCGCCCGCCTTCGACTGGCGGCGCGCGAAACTCGCCCGGCTCGGCACATCCTTTGACCGCGCAGGGGCGATCGCTTTCCACGCGGCCGTGGAAGCGATTGAAGCGGCGGGTCGAGAAGGGGTCGGTAGACAAGATTGCCCTGATGCATGATGGAACAAAGCGTCTATATAGGTGCGATGAGCACCCAACTGAAAGGCCCGGTGGCCACAGAGATTGAGCAGCGGCTGCGCGCCGCCCTGTCGCCAGAGCAACTCGCCGTGATCGATGATAGCGAAAAGCATCGCGGCCACGCGGGGCATGATGGATCGGGTGAGAGTCACTTCACGGTCGAGATCGTCTCGGCTCAATTTGCGGGCAAGAACCGCGTTGCGCGTCAACGGCTGGTCAACGCGGCGCTGGCCGACCTGCTGCGGGACAAGGTTCACGCGCTGGCGATCAAGGCCCGCGCGCCGGGCGAAGCCTGATCAGGGGACAGCATATGATGCCAGACGACCTCATCATCCAGACTATCACGCCGACCACGCACGACCTCGGTGATTTTCGTGTCCATCGCTCCTTGCCCGCGCCGGGCCGGACGATGGTCGGTCCCTTCATCTTTTTCGATCAGGCGGGGCCAGCGAGGATCGGCGCGGGGCAGGGCATCGACGTGCGCCCGCATCCACACATCAACCTGGCCACCGTCACCTACATGTTCGAAGGCGCCTTCCTCCACCGGGACTCGCTTGGCACCGAACAGCTTATCGAGCCGGGGGCGATCAACCTGATGACCGCGGGCAGCGGCATTGTGCATTCCGAACGCTCGCCCGATAGCGATCGTGCACGGGAGTCCAGGCTTTCGGCCATCCAGACCTGGCTCGCCCTGCCGGACGGCGTCGAGGAAATCGCGCCAGCCTTTGAACATGTCAGTGAAGGCGGCCTGCCGGTCATCGATTGCGGGCGGGCCAGCGCGCGGGTGATCATGGGCAGCCTTTGGGGTGCTGCCTCGCCGGTCACCACCTATGCCGACACCATCTATGCCGATATCCAGCTGATGCCCGGTGGCAGCGTGCCGATCGATACCGACGCCGACGAACGTGCCCTTTATGTCGCTGGTGGCGACGCAGCGCTCGATGGCGTGCCGCTACTGCCGCAAACGCTATATGTTCTGCGACCGGGCACGCGCGGCACGTTGATGAGCGTCGATGGCGGGCGGGTAATGTATTGCGGTGGAGAGTCTTTCAAGACGCCGCGTCACGTATGGTGGAACTTCGTCTCTTCCTCGAAGGATCGCCTCTATCAGGCGCGCGAGGATTGGGAGGCGATGCGCTTCCCGTTGATTCCCGGGGATGACCAGGAATTTATTCCGATCCCGAAAGGCCGACCGAAGACGGTGAGCTATCCTTAAGTCTCCAGCGTAACGGCGCCACCTAACCCGTTCGGACTGAGCCTGCCCCAAAGCCCTTCTTGTTAAGTAAAGCCCTTTGGCGAGCCCAGGGCTAACGGGGATTTGGAACAGTCGAAGGCTACGCTCACTGCACGAAAGTCAGCGACAAATTCTCGGCATTCTTGGGAATATCGATCCGGCTCTCGTTGATCGACGCCTCCTCGCCCGGCTTCAGGCTGGTGCGGTCCGCCTTGGTTGTCCAGCTGAACACCAGCCGGTTCTGCTGGTCGCGCAATTGCACCAGAACCGGCGGCACTGGCAGGGTCTCCTTGCCGCTGTTCACGATCCGCGCGCCAAAAGCGAAATATTCTTCGCCGGTCGGCAGCTTGCGCCGCTCGGCGGGTTTGGAAAGGTAGAAAAGCAGGTCGGGATCGCCTTCCTCGGACATGAGGCCCAGATTGACGGCCCAACTTGGCGTCCCGAAATACCAGAGCGCACCGCCTGCGCCGCCGATCGCCAGGCAGAACAGCACCGCGGCATAGGTCCAGAGCTTCAGCTTGTTGCGGCGCGGCTTCGCCGCTGCGGCGTCGCGTTCCTCAGCATCCTGCGCGCGGTCATAGATGTCGTCGACCCGATTGTCGGCCGACGTTGCCGCTGCGACCGGAGAGGTCGTCGAGACGGGTTTGGGTGCGGGTACTGGCGCTGGCGCGGCCTCTTCCACCGGCTCGGAAACAGCGGGAGCCTCGACAGGCGCAGAAACGGATGCCGGCGTGGCAACGGGCGGAGGTGGGGGCGGGGCAGGGGGAGCTTCGACCGCAACTTGCGCCTGGGCGTCAACAATGGCCTCTTCCCTGACCGCCAGCGCTGGTCCTTCCTGGAACCAGCTGTGTTTGCAGGAGGCGCAGCGAACCTGGCGGCCATTGGGGCCGACGGCGCTGTCCGGCACAATATAGCGCGTGGCGCAGTTGGGACACACCAGGATCATGACGCTTCATAGGCATGGCTTTGACTCGAGGGCAAGCGGCATTGAGTGGGAGGGGCGCAGATGGCGCGACTCGGGGGTTTGCAACGCCTTGGGGTTTACGCCTGCCCGCCCCCTGTGCCATGGCTGCACGGCAGGGGAAGCAGGGAGCGCGCGGGCGCGACAATCAAAGCATGTCGGCAATCGTACAGTTCGAAAATGTCGGCCTGCGCTATGGTCTGGATAGCGAGACGCTGTCGGACGTCAGCTTCTCTCTTCACGGCGGCGGATTCTATTTTCTTACCGGGGCTTCGGGCGCGGGCAAGACGTCGCTCTTGAAGCTGCTCTATTTGGCACAGCGACCCAGCCGCGGCGTCATTCGCCTGTTTGGAGAGGATGTGGTGACGTTGCCCCGCAAGCGGCTGCCTGGGTTTCGCCGCCGGATCGGCGTTGTATTTCAGGACTTCCGGCTTGTTTCGCACCTATCCGCCTATGACAACATCGCCTTGCCGCTGCGCGTTGCGGGCATGGCGGAAAGCGAGATCGACGCGTCGGTTTCTGAGATGCTGAACTGGGTTGGCCTGGGTGATCGGGGACAGGCGAGGCCCGCCACCTTGTCGGGTGGAGAGCAACAGCGCGTCGCCATCGCCCGTGCGGTCATCGCCCGGCCTGAAATTCTGGTAGCCGACGAACCTACCGGCAACGTCGATGCTGACATGGCCCGCCGCCTGCTTACCCTGTTCGAGGCGCTCAATCGCCTGGGCACCACGATCGTGGTCGCCACCCACGACCTGCCGCTCATCGGTCAGGTCCAGGGCGCACAGATGATGCGGCTGGACAAGGGGCGGTTGTCGGACCCGACCGGCGCGCTGCGCTATCCGCCCCGACCGCAGGGCGCGGCCGCGTCATGACCGGCGCGGACCGCCGCGCTGCTGCTGCCGCGCGCCATCGGCTGCTGCCCGAGGGCCGCGTCGCCGGTCCCATGCCCTGGGTCATCGCTATCATGATGTTCCTGACCGTGCTCGCGGCAGCATCGGGCCTTGGCCTCGCCGCGGCGGTTCAATCCGTAGGCGCAGACCTCGCCGGTCGTGCCACGGTTCAGATCGTAGAGGCCAATGCTGACCGGCGCGAGGAACTGAGCGGCGCGGCCGCGCGCCTCCTCCGCAAATCGCCCGACGTTCGCGCAGTTCGGCCCGTCGATCCCGCCACGCTTGCCGATCAGATCAGGCCTTGGTTGGGCCAGGACGCCGCCAGCGGCGACCTTCCCATACCCGCACTGATTGATGTCGAGCTGACACCCGGAGCGACCACCGCGAAGGTCCAGCGTTTGAACCGTGCCCTCGCCGCCCTTTCGCCCCGCATCCGCGTGGAGCCGCATGCAGCATTCCTCCAGCCGCTCGGCAGCCTCCTCACCGCGCTTGGCAGCCTCGCGGCCGGGATCGTACTGCTGATGGCCCTCGCTACGGCCGCAATCGTCGTGCTCGCGGCCCGCGCGGCCCATGACAGCCATCGCGGCACGATCGACGTGCTGCACCTGATGGGCGCCACCGATGTTCAGATCGCCCGGCTCTTCCAGCGGCGCATCGGCCTTGATGCTCTTTTTGGCGGCCTGCTCGGCTTCGTCACCGCCTTGCTCGTCATCATCCTGCTCGGCACGCGCCTCGCCGCCACCGGTTCCGATCTGCTCGCGGCGGTCAGCTTGCCTTGGACCAGCTGGCTGATCCTTGCCCTGCTGCCCATCGGCGGCGTCCTCCTTTCAACACTCGCCGCGCGCTGGACGGTGCTGCGATCGTTGGGGCGGCTGCTGTGATCGTCCGCCTCTTCGCGCTAAGCTTGCTTGGCTGGATGTTGGGCTTTGCCTGGTTCGCGATCTTCCTGCCGCAGCCGCTCGACGGCCGTCCGACCGACGCCATCGTCGTGCTGACTGGCGGCGCTGGCCGGATCGATCGGGGTCTTGCCCTGCTGGAGGAGGGTGCGGCGAAACGCATGCTGATCTCTGGTGTCGACCGTTCCGTCCGCCCTGCCGAACTGGCGGCGCAATATGACCGGCCTGAGCGCCTGTTTTCCTGCTGTATCACCTTGGGTCGTGAAGCCATCGACACCCGGTCCAACGCCATCGAGACGGCCCATTGGCTGGAGCGGCGGAATTTTCGCACGGTTCGCTTGATCACCACTGACTGGCACATGCGCCGTGCGGCATTGGAACTGCGTCAGGCGCTGCCGAACAGCCTCACAATCGTCTATGACGCCGTGCCCAGCCGACCCAGCCTCACCATGTTGTTGCGGGAATATAATAAATATCTGCTCCGCCGCGCCGCCGCGCTCGTCGGCATATAGATGGGCGTCCGATGATCACTGCCATTCGCTCGCTCGCCTTCATGGTCGCCTTTTACGTTGGATCGCTGCTGCTTGTCCTGTCCGCGCTGCTGGTGGCCTGGCCTTGGCCTCCCGGCGTCCAGGTGATTGCGACGGCATGGAGCCGCTTTCACCGCTTTTGCACAAGATGGCTGCTTGGCCAGAAGATACGCATCGTCGGCGACCTGCCGGAGGGCCGCTATCTCTACATCGTCAAGCATGAGTCGATGTTCGAGACGATCGATCTGTTGTGCATCTTCGATCGGCCGGCCATCGCCGCGAAGCGTGAATTGCTTGATATGCCGTTATGGGGCCGTATCGCGCGGCTCTATGGCCTGATCCCGGTCGAACGCAGTGCGGGGGCCAGCGCCCTGCGAACTCTACGAGCGGCTGCACGCGCGGCTACCGATCAGGGGCGCGCGGTCTGCCTTTTCCCGGAAGGAACGCGGGTGCCCCATGGGGAAAGCCCGCCGTTGCGCGCCGGTTTTGCAGGACTTTATTCCCTGCTGGGCCTGCCGGTCGTGCCGATCGCAGTCGACAGCGGTCGGCTCTCGCCACGCGGCAAATTTATGAAACGCTCGGGCACCATCACCTATAAGATCGGCGAAATCGTGCCCACCGGCCTGGATCGCCGGGACGCTGAAGCCCGCGTCCATGCTGCGATCAACGCGCTTAATCGGCCTTCGATTGACGCTTAATGCGACCGCCCGAAGTCGGGCTTGGGGTCATCCTGCCCCTGTTCGATGATAGAGCGACGGATCGCCCGCGTCTTTGTGAACAGGTTGAACAACGTGTCGCCGTCATTCCAGCGGATTGCCCGCTGCAGCGCTGAAAGATCTTCCGAAAAGCGCTGCAACATCTCCAGCACCGCGTCCTTGTTGGCCAGGAACACGTCCCGCCACATGGTCGGATCCGACGCCGCGATGCGCGTGAAGTCGCGAAAGCCACCGGCGGAATATTTGATCACCTCCGACTGGGTCACATCCTCCAGGTCGCTGGCTGTGCCGACGATCGTATAGGCGATAAGGTGCGGCAAATGGCTCGTCACGGCGAGCACCAGGTCATGATGCTGCGGGTCCATCGTCTCGACGTCCGCGCCGATCCGGTGCCACAGTTCAGAGACGCGCTCGACCGCCACGGGATCGGCATTCACGGGCGGGGTGATGATGCACCAGCGCCCGCGGAACAGGCTGGCGAACCCTGCCTCCGGCCCACTATTTTCGGTGCCTGCAACCGGATGGGCCGGAATGATCATGCGCCCAGGAAGAGCACCGCTCAGTTGCGCCAGCACATCGGCTTTGCATGATCCGACGTCACTGATGATCGCGTCGGCAGGCAAGTCGTCTGCGATTTCGGCTGCCGCCGCGCCCATCGCCCGTACCGGGACGCACAACACGACCAGATCCGCGTCCGTCACGCTCGCGCCCGCCGTGTCGGTGATATCGTCGCAAAGATCGATGGCGCGCGCGATTTCCCGTACGCGCGCGTCAGCGTCGTGGCCGGTTACCCGCACCGTCGGCATATATTCGCGGATCGCCCGCGCAAGGCTCGACCCGATAAGGCCAAGGCCGATGATGGTCACGCGCGCGAAGGGCAGCATGTCAGACCGTTTCCGCCATGGCGCGCAGCTTCGCGGCAACGGCGCGCATCTGTTCCTCCGTCCCGATGGTGATGCGAAGGCCGTTGGGCAGCCCTTGGCCCGGCAGCCAGCGGGTCGCAAACCCTTCGTCCCAAAGACCCTTCATCGCGGCCTCGGCGCTCAACTTGCCGTTGAAGAGGATCAACAGGAAGTTTGCCTTGCTTGGCACGGCGCGCAGGCCATGGTTCGACAAGGATGCAACTTCATTGGCGAGCCACTGCCGCCATTGACGGTTGTGTGTCCGGCTGGCTTCGACCCAGGCCTGATCCTCAACCGCCGCGATCGCCGCCGCCTGTCCCGCCGTGGTTACGTTGAATGGAGCGCGGATGCGATGCAAAGCGTCGATGATCTCGGCGCTCGCATAGCCCCAGCCGATCCGTTCGGCCGCCAGCCCGTAGATTTTCGAAAAGGTGCGGGTGACAAGCACGTTGCTGGCATTCCTGGCCAGTTCTAACCCGCCATCATCCTCTTGCCGGTCCAGATATTCGGCATAGGCCTGATCCAGCACGAAAAGAATATCAGGCCGCAGCGCTGCATGCAGCCGGGCAATCTCCCCGCGCGGAGTCATCGTGCCGGTGGGATTGTTGGGATTGGCGAGGAAGACGACCTTGGTCTTCTCGGTAACGCAGGCCAGCAAGGCGTCCACGTCTGTCGCATAGTCCTGATCAGGCGCGATCACCGGCGTCGCGCCGACCCGCCGCGCCGCGATATCATAAACTGAAAAGCCATATTTGACGTATAATATCTCGTCCCCCGGCCCGGCATAGGCGCTGGCGGCGATGTGCAGCAACTCGTCCGACCCCGTGCCGTAGATCACCCGTGCGGGATCAAGGCCGTGCACCGCCGCAATCGCCTCGCGCATCTTTGCGGCACCCGGATCGGGATAGGTGGCGAGATCGGCTGTGGCGGCGGTGAAGGCCGCGCGCGCCGCCTCGCCAGTACCCAGCGGGTTTTCATTCGCGCTCAGCTTGATCAACGGGCGCCCGTCATCAGCCGCCGCCTTGCCGGGCACATAGGGCGAAATGCCCAGAATCCATTCCTTGGGTGCGGGTTTGGTCATGCGCGCGCTTTAGCGTCATCCGCACCAAAGGCAAAGCGCTGCTATATGACCGGCGTTACCAGCGGTTTGCCCGCTGCCCATGCGTCCAGATTGGCAAGCACCAAGTCAGCCATTGCCTTGCGCGTGTTGACCGTTGCGCTTCCCTGGTGCGGTTGCAGGACGACATTCTCCATGGCGAACAGGGCTTCGGGAACCTGCGGCTCGTTCACGAACACGTCCAGCCCGGCGCCGCCGATCCGCCCTTCGGCCAACGCCGCCACCAGCGCCTCCTCATCGACGACACTCCCACGGCTGATGTTGATGAGTATGCCTTCCGGACCGAGCGCATCCAGCATCGTGGCATCGACCAGCCCACGCGCTTCTGGCCCGCCAGACGTAGCCACGATGATCACCTCGCTCTCGCTCGCAAAGGCGATCCGGTCCTGCACATAGCGGTAGGGCACGTCGGTAGCGGGGCTACGATTGTGATACACGATCTCGCCTGCCACCGGCTCCAGCCGCCGTGCGATGGCCCGGCCGATCCTGCCCAGCCCCAATATGCCGATCCGACGCCCCGTCACGCTCCCGCTCAGTGCTACCTTTTGCCCGAGCGCCCATCTGCCCGATCGTACCACCCGATCATTGGCGGCGATATTGCGCACGGTCGCGTAAAGCAGCCCAACGGCGAGATCGGCGACATCATCGGTCAGGACGTCAGGCGTATTGCTGACCTTGATGCCTTTCTTCTGCGCATGCGCAACGTCGACCTTGTCATAACCAACGGAAAAAAGCCCGATCATCTCCAGCAGGGGCAGTGCATCCATCATCGCGGCAGAGGCGCCCACCGAACCGAAAGACACCAGCGCCCGCGCCTCCCGCACGGCATCTTCCAGCGCGGCTGGATCTGTATCCTCCGCCACCTCAAGCACCTGGAAGCGGGCCTTGAGCTGATCGTCCAGATAAGGGGACAGCGGACCATAGGCGACGATCGGAATGCGGGTCTGGCTCATGCAGCGGTCCTAGTCGATCCCCACCCGATTGACAGCACCCCTCCGCGGTCCTAGCCCGCTTGCACCATGGCCAGCGCCTCCTCCACCGACGACAGCCGTTTCGGCCTCCGCCGCCAGGTTCGCCTCGCAGGGCCGCTCCTGCTTGACAGCGGCGCCATTCTTGCGCCGGTCGATATCGCCTATGAAACCTATGGCGCAATGAACGAGGACGGCTCCAACGTCATTCTCATCTGTCATGCGCTGACTGGCGATCAATATGTCGCATCCGACCATCCCGTCACCGGCAAGCCTGGCTGGTGGTGGCGCATGGTGGGGGAAGGGAAGCCGGTCGACCCGGCCCGGCATTTTATCGTCTGCGCCAATGTGATCGGCAGTTGCATGGGCTCCAGCGGCCCGGCCAGCATCGATCCCGCCAGCAACAGCCCCTACGCCATGCGCTTTCCCGTGCTCACCATCGCCGACATGGTGCGCGCGCAGGCACTGCTGCTCGATCATCTCGGGGTAGGCCGGCTCGCCGCCGTGATTGGTGGCTCCATGGGCGGCATGCAGGCATTGAGCTGGCCGACCATATTCCCAGATCGCGTCGAAAGCTGCATCGTCATCGCCTCGACTGCGCGGCATAGCGCGCAGAATATTGCCTTCCACGAAGTCGGGCGTCAGGCGATCATGGCCGATCCCAATTGGCGCGGCGGCGACTATTATGCCGATGGTCAGGTGCCGAGCGCGGGCCTTGCCGTTGCCCGCATGGCCGCGCACATCACCTATCTTTCCGAAGCGGGGCTCACCGAAAAATTCGGCCGCCGCCTGCAAGGGCGCGATGCCAAGACCTTCGGTTTCGACGCCGACTTCCAGGTGGAAAGCTATCTGCGCCATCAGGGCTTGAGCTTCGTCGAACGGTTCGACGCCAACTCCTATCTCTATATCACTCGCGCCATGGACTATTATGACATTGCGGAGGATCATGGCGGCAGCCTCGCCACCGCCTTCGCCCCTTCCAAGGCGCGCTTCTGCTTAGTCAGCTTCGACACCGACTGGCTCTACCCCACGGCGGAATCCCGCGTCATCGTCCACGCCCTCAATGCCAGCGGCGCGCAGGCGAGCTTCGTCGAACTGTCGAGCCCCTTCGGCCATGACGCCTTCCTGCTCGAATGTCCTGAACTCAACCGCGTGGTCGACGGCTTCCTGAAGGGCGGCCGCGCATGAGCGAAGAGGGGTTGCGTCCCGATCTCGCGCTGATCGCCCGCACCGTCACGCCCGGTGCCCGTGTGCTCGATGTCGGCTGCGGCGATGGCGCGCTGATGGCCGCCCTGCGCGACGCCAAGCAGGTGGACGCCCGCGGGCTGGAGATTGACGGCGATAATGTGGCAGCCGCCGTCGGCCGTGGCCTGTCGGTGGTGCAGGGCGATGCTGATACCGACCTGGCTTATTATCCTGACGCCAGCTTCGATTATGCGATACTGAGCCAGACGCTCCAGACGACCCGCCGCCCTGATCTGGTCGTGGAGGAATTGCTGCGCATCGGCCATCAGGCGTTCGTCTCCTTCCCCAACTTCGCCCACTGGCGCGGAAGGCTGTCGCTGATGTGGGGTGGCCGCATGCCGGTGACGCGCCTGCTGCCCGACACCTGGTACGACACGCTCAACATCCACCATGTGACAGTCGATGACTTCCGCGCGCTGGTGAAGGAGCGCGGCTGGAAGATCGATGGTCAGTGGTTCCTGAAAGGCGACAAGGAAACCACGCATGCGAATGCCAATCTGTTCGCCGAACATGCCGTCTTCCTGTTGCGGCGCGGCTAAAGCATTTTTCGAAGCAGACGGCATCATCTGCTGGCTCGAAAAATGCGTAAAAACCAAAGATAAATGGAGCGTGATCCGATCCAGTCTGATCGGATCAGGCTCTAGAGCAGGACCGCGGCATCCCCGTCCCGCCACGGCTGGACCCGCAACATCGCGCGCGCGAACAAGGAAGATCCCGTCAGCCGATCAAGCCAATTCCTCACCAGCGGGAGGGGCTGCGTAGCAAACCATTCCGGCTCGACGGCAGCGAACTGCCGTACGAAGGGGAAGATGGCGATATCAACCAGTCTCCTGCTCTCTCCGGTCAGGTAATCGCCCCGCCCAAGACGCGCCTCCAGTCCTCCCAATATGTCCATCGCCGCGCTCCGATGTTCCAGCGGGTCGGAGCCATATCGGCTGACATATTTGTACCGATCGAGATGATGCTTGAACGCCCCGTCATTGTGCGCGATCAGCGCCGGGTCATCGCCCAATAGCCAGTCTTCGGGATCATGGCGCGCTAGCGCCCAGCGCATGATGTCGATGCTTTCGTCGATCACGCTGCCGTCCGGCAGAACCAGCACCGGCACCGTGCCCTTGGGCGAAGCCGCGATCATTTCCGCTGGCTTGTCACGCAGAGCCACCTCGCGCAGCACCACCTTCTGCCCGCTGGCGATCAGCGCCATCCGCGCCCGCATCGCATAGGGGCATCGCCGGAAGCTGTAGAGAATGGCGGTCATTCGGCGTCCGCCAACGCCTCAACGCTCCCTTGTCGCGCTGAACTTCACCTTGGGGTGGCGTTCCTGCTGGTACCCGATATCCCACGCGCTTTTCGCCATGAACACCAGGTTGCCGTCGCGATCCTTCGCCATGTTGGCGCCGTTGAACGACACGAGATCCTTGATCGCCGCATCGTCGCCCGAAATCCAGCGCGCCGTATCGAAGGGCGATGCTTCCAGCCCCGCCGCCACCTTATACTCAGCCTCGAGCCGCGAAATCAGCACGTCCAGCTGCAGCTGCCCGACCACACCCACGATCCAGTTCGATCCGATCTCGGGATAGAAGACCTGGATCACCCCTTCATCCGACAGGTCGTCCAGCGCCTTGCGCAACTGCTTCGTCTTGGTCGGGTCCTTCAGCGCCACGCGCCGCAGGATTTCAGGCGCGAAGTTCGGCAGGCCAGTGAAGCGCACCCCCGCTTTCTCGGACAGTGTATCGCCGACCCGCAGCGTCCCATGATTGGGAATGCCGATGATGTCGCCCGGAAAAGCCTCATCCGCAATCTCGCGATCCTGCGCGAAGAAGAGGATCGGCGAATGCACAGCGATCGGCTTGCCGGAACCGCTCGGCGTCAGCTTCATGCCCCGCCGAAACTTGCCCGAGCACAGCCGCATGAAGGCGATCCGGTCGCGATGCTGCGGGTCCATATTGGCCTGCACCTTGAAGATGAAGCCGGTGACTTCGCTATTTTCAGGCTCCACCGGCGCAGGATCGGCCGGTTGCGCGCGGGGCGGCGGCGCATGCGCTGCCAGAGCGTCGATCAGCTCCGTCACGCCAAACAGTTTCAGCGCAGACCCGAAATACACCGGCGTGAGATCGCCATGCCGATAGGCGGCCAGATCGAAATCGGCATAGCCGCCAATCGCCAGTTCCGCTTCCTCGCGCAGCTTTTCCAGCCCTCGCGCGGAGATATGCTCGGCCAGAGCATCATCGTCGATGCCCTCGACAAAGACTTCCTTGCCCTCAAATTCCTTGGACGGGCCGCTCGGCTGGCGAAGTCTGTTCTTGGTAAAGTCGTAAATACCCTCAAATTCGCCGCCCATGCCGACCGGCCAGCTCATCGGGCACACGTCGAGCGCCAGCGCGTCCGCTACCTCATCCAGCAGCGCGAAGGTGTCGCGCCCCTCCCGGTCCACCTTGTTGACGAAGGTGATGATCGGCACGTTGCGCAGACGGCAAACCTCGAACAACTTGCGGGTCTGCGGCTCGATGCCCTTGGCGGCGTCGATCACCATCACGGCGGAATCCACCGCCGTCAGCGTGCGATAGGTATCTTCCGAGAAATCTTCGTGGCCCGGCGTATCGAGCAGGTTGAAGGTGATGCCATCGCGTTCGAACGTCATGACCGAGCTGGTCACCGAAATGCCGCGCTGCTGCTCGATCTTCATCCAGTCCGACCGCGCTCGCCGGTTGGCCCCTCGCGCCTTGACCTCACCGGCGAGATGGATCGCGCCACCTTCCAGCAGCAGCTTTTCAGTGAGCGTGGTCTTACCCGCGTCGGGGTGGGAAATGATCGCAAAGGTGCGGCGCGATGGGATGGTCATGGCGCGCCATATAGCGATTCCCCAAGGATTCGCCAGCGGCGCCTCAAGCCATGGAGCGCACCGGCCGCCTGGCGCCTATTCCACCACCGTCACGTCCATGCGGAACCGCCGCTCATCGCCTGGCAGGAGCCGCATGATGCCCTGCTTCGCCCAGACATCGCCTTCGAAGCCGACGAGGTCCGCCATCCCGGCCCAAGGCTCCACGCATAGATAATGCGCGCCTGGTTTCTGCCACAGCCCAAGCCACGGGGTATCGGGAAAATCGATCTTCAACCGAGTCTGCCCCGGCACGCCCCATAGCAAGCTGTGGCTCTCCAGCTCGTCCCAGATCAGTGCGTCGCCCTCGAACATCGCATGCGTCGGGGTCAGCACATTACCCACGACCGGCGATGCCATACTCTCCTGCGCTATCAGCCCTGGCTCGTTCCCCACTTTGCGGATTGGTGCCGGCTCCGCCTTTTCAAATTCCACCACATGCGCTTCGGCCGCCCCGCCATAGGGCAGAGGCCAGGCGAAGGCCGGGTGATAACCAAAGGAAAAGGGCATGTCCGCCTCGCCCCGGTTCATCACCGTGGCCGTCATCATCAAGGTGCCGCCAGCGACAGCGAACTGCATGTCCAACCGGAAATCGAACGGATACACCGCCCGCGTTGCTGCGTCTGCTTCCAGCCGAAACGTCACGCACTCAGGCAAATGCTCGACCTGCGCGAAGACCATGCGCCGGGCAAACCCATGCTGCGGCATCGGATAGTCCCGCCCGCCAAGCCGATAACTATCACCCCGCGACCGCCCGACGAAGGGGAAGAGCAAAGGCGCATGCCCTGTCCACCAGCGCGGATCGGCATCGGTCATCAATTCCCGGCCCTGCGCGTCGGCAAGCGACCACAGCTCAGCGCCGAGGGGATTGATGGCGGCAGTCAGGCGATCCGAAGCGATCGTTACAAGCTGGTCCGACATTGCTCCGTCCGCCATGCAACCATCCTTTTCCAAATACCTAACGGCCAGTGGAGCTAGCCCCGCAAAGTCCCGCCCAGCTTCTCAGCAGCCTTCACGACAGCCGCGCTGATTGCATCCAGCTCCTCCTGCGAAAAGCTCTTCTCGCCCGGCTGCAGCGTCACTTCGATGGCCAGGCTCTTGCGCCCGTCCTCCACGCCCGGTCCGACAAACACATCGAACAGCCGCGCATCGACGATTGCTTTCTTGTCCGCACTCCTGACGGCACGCACCAGCGCATCCGCCTCGACCGCTTCGTCCACGACAAAGGCAAAGTCCCGCTTCACAGCCTGCAACGCAGGCGGCGCATAAGGCGCGCGCATGAAGCCGCTCTTCCGCTTGGCCGGAACGACATCCAGGAAAATCTCCCCGGCGACGACGGTGCCACTCAGACCAAATTGCTTAGCCAGCGAAGGATGGAGCACGCCAAATTCAGCGAGAATGACCTTCGGTCCCAAACGCAAGGTGCCCGATTGCCCCGGATGATAGGCAGCCGAAGCCTCTCCGTAGCTTTGCAGGTTTGCCACCGGCGCGCCAGCTGCCGCCAACAGAGCGATTACTTCGGCCTTGGCATCGAAGGCGGAGAAAGCCTGCGCCTTCCCGGCTTGCCAGCCGCGTGGCATTTTCTCGCCCGCCAGGACGAAGCCAGCTGTCGCCCGCTCTCCGCCAGCAAAGTAGCGCCGTCCCAGTTCGAACAGCCGCACTGAAGCAGCGCCCCGGTCCATGTTCCGGCGCGCTGCCGAGAGTAGTCCCGGCAGCAGCGAAGGCCGCATCACCTTCAGGTCTTCGGAAATGGGATTGGCAAGGGTCCAGTCTCCGCCGCCCACGGAAGCCGCTTCCTTTTCGGAAATGAAGGACCAGTTGATCGCTTCGGCCAGCCCACGCGAGGCTGCCGTCCGACGTACTCGCCGTTCGACCAGTTGTTCGGCTGTCGCCGTTGGTTTGGCGACGCCCGGCATGCGGGGCAGGGGCGTGGAGGCGACCTGATCCAGCCCCACGATCCGAACCACCTCCTCGACCAGATCGGGCCAGCCGTCGACATCCCGGCGCCAGCTTGGGACACTGACGTTCCAATAGGCCGGTGTCGTTACCGGAACGCCGTCCTCATAATCATAGGTGGCTTCATGCTCGTCGACACCGAAGCCTAGGCTTTCCAGAATGCCCTTCTGCTCATCGTCGCCGACATAGACGCCCGCGAGCGTCAGGCATTGTGAGGGTTCATAGCGGACGATCTTGTCCGCAACCGGGGGAGTACCCGTCCGGGTCGCTTCACTCGCCGTTCCGCCGCACAGCTTGACGACAAGATCGGTGGCGATCGACAGACCATCGTCGAGGAAGGCCGGATCCACGCCGCGCTCAAAGCGCCCGCGCGCATCGCTGGTGAGCCCCAGCTTCTGGCCCGTCACCGCGATCCGCTCCGGCGTGAAATAGGCGCATTCGATCAACACGTCGGTCGTGCCTTCCTGCGCGCCGGAATGCTCCCCGCCCATTATGCCGCCAATGTCGTGCACGGCTACATCGTCGGCGATGACGGTCATCGTCTCGTCGACCGTATAGGTCTTGCCGTTGAGCGCCAGCACCTCTTCGCCCGCCTTGCCCCGGCGCGCGGTCAGCGGTCCCTGCAATGTCGCCATGTCATAG
Source organism: Pseudomonadota bacterium (assembly GCA_023433445.1). Classification (GTDB taxonomy): domain Bacteria; phylum Pseudomonadota; class Alphaproteobacteria; order Sphingomonadales; family Sphingomonadaceae; genus Sphingobium. The sequence continues at coordinate 15,243 of JAEZCS010000142.1, forward strand.
ACGTGCAGCGGTCGGCCAAGGTCGATCATCAGATAATTGGTGATATCGACAAGCGTGCTGATCGGTTTTTGCCCGATTGCCTTCAACCGCTTCGCCATCCAATCCGGCGATTGCCCGTTGGTGACGCCCTTGACCGTCCGTGCGAAGAATGCCGGGCAGCCCTCGGCATCCTCGATCCGCACGTCAGGGCCAGGCCCCACGCCCTCAATCGCCGGTACGATGATGGGGTTGAGCGTCCCCAATCCCGCCGCCGCCAGATCGCGCGCAATGCCGCGCACGCCCATGCAGTCCTGGCGGTTTGGGGTGATGGACACATCAATGACCGGATCGTCCAGCCCCGCCCATTGGGCATAGACTTGTCCCACAGGCGCATCACCGCTCAGTTCGATGATGCCGTCATGATCCTCGCCCAGTTCCAGTTCGCGGAAAGAGCACATCATGCCGTTCGATTCGACGCCCCGAATAGCGGTCTTCTTGAGTACCATGCCGTTAACTGGCACCACCGCACCCTCGGTGCCGAAGACGCCGACAAGGCCAGCGCGGGCATTGGGCGCGCCGCACACGACCTGCAAGGGGCCAGCGCCTGCATCGACGGTCAGCACCTGCAGCTTGTCCGCCTGCGGATGCGGCTCCGCCGTCAGCACCTTGGCGATGCGGAAGGGGGCGAGCTTGTCCGCCGGGTTTTCCACGCCTTCGACCTCAAGGCCGATGTTGGTCAGCCCCTTCAGGATCGTCGGCAGATCGGCATCGGTGGCGAGGTGCGTCTTGAGCCAGCTCAGCGTGAACTTCATGCGCCCACTCCCCCGCTCAGCGTCGGCACATCCAGCGCCGAGAAGCCGTAATGTTTCAGCCAGCGCAGATCGCCGTCGAAGAATGCGCGCAAGTCGTTCATCCCATATTTCAGCATGGCAAGCCGGTCGACACCGGTGCCAAAGGCGAAGCCCTGCCACTCATCCGGGTCGAGCCCGCAGGCTTCGATCACCCGGCGGTTGACCATGCCGCTGCCCAGCACTTCCAGCCAGCCGCCACCAGGCGCATCGCCGTCGCCGCCGATCACTCGCTGGCCATTGGCCAGCGTGTAGCCGACGTCCACTTCGACCGAAGGCTCGGTGAAGGGGAAGTAGCTCGGCCGCAGGCGCAGCACGATGTCGTCGCGCTCGAAAAAGGCCTTGAGAAAGGTCTCCAGCGTCCATTTGAGGTGGCCTAGCGTGATCCCCTTGTCGATCACCAGCCCTTCGATCTGGTGAAACATCGGCGTATGGGTCGCGTCGCTGTCCGACCGGTATACGCGGCCCGGCGCGATGATGCGGATCGGCGGCTCGCCGCTCATCATCGTGCGAATCTGCACCGGCGACGTATGGGTGCGCAGCAGCATCTTCTTCCCCTCACCATCGGGGAAATAGAAGGTGTCGTGCATCGCCCGCGCCGGGTGCGTCTCGGGGATGTTGAGCGCGGTGAAATTGTGCCAGTCGTCCTCGATCTCTGGGCCAGTCGCCACGGAAAAGCCCAGGTCCGCGAAGATTTCCGCTAGTTCGTCCATGACTTGGCTGACCGGATGGACGGAACCCTGCGCGCCGAGATCGGCGGGCAAGGTCATGTCGATCTTTTCCGCCGCAAGTTTCGCGTCGAGCGCTGCTTGCTCCAGCGCCGCCTTGCGCTCGGCCAGTGCCACCGTCACGCTTTCCCGCAAATCCTGGATCGGCGGCCCCTTCTCCAGCCGCTCCTCCGGGCTCATCGGGCCCAATGTCTTGAGCAGCCCCGTCACGACGCCATTCTTGCCCATCGCTCCCACGCGCAGGGCTTCCAGCGCGTCGAGCGTGTCGGCGGCATTGATGTCGGCGACAAGGCCGGCTTTCAGATTGGCAATTTCACTCATGATTTTCAGCAGTCCCGCGAAGGCGAAATATGAGCGCGCCTTAGCGGGCCGCGCGCGCCAAGGAAAGGGTCAGGCCCGCGCGCCCAGCAGCGCACCGCCGAAGCCGATGAACAGCACGCCGGTTCCCCGATTGAACAAGCGTTGCCGGTTTGCAGGCAACAGCCAGCGTTTCAGCCTCATCCCACCCAGTGCGTACATGGCATACCAGAAGCTTTCGATGACGATGAAGCTCGCCACCAGGATCGCCAACTGGATCGCGAAAGGCTGTCTCGTGTCGATGAATTGCGGGAAGAGCGCAGCGGCAAAGATGATGAGCTTGGGATTGGACAGGCCGGTCAGCAGCGCTGCGCCGTAAAGTTTGCTGGACGGCTGCGCCATTGCCGCTTGATCTTCGCCGCGCTCGACGGGGGCGCGCCACGCCTTGACGCCCAGCCAGATGAGATAAGCCACGCCAGCATAACGCAGCGCATCGAACAGTAGCGGCCATGTCTTAAAAAGCGCGCCCAGCCCCAGCGCGGACGCGACCAGGCAAAGCAACACCGCGCTCATCAGGCCCGCCATCGTCACAATCGCCTTGCGCGGCCCATGCGCGATGCTCTGGGTCATCACGTGCAGCATATTGGGTTCCGTCGTTGCCGAGATCAGGAATACGGCCGTGATGTAAAGCCACCAGAGATGAAGCGACATGGGATGCCTTCAACCAATTTCCGTTCGGCAAATCCCTCACCGGAGCGAAGCGAAGGCTTCACTGCGTTCAGCCTGGGTCTCGAAACGAACAGTTAGGGTAAAACAAAAAGGGCGCCGGAAGCATCTGCCCCGGCGCCCCTTGGACGATCTTTCGACCGCTCTATGCTCAGGCTGCGGGCAGTGCAGCCTTCGCCTGGGCGATGATGGCGCTGAACGCCTCGCCCTCATGCATTGCGATGTCGGCCAGGACCTTGCGGTCCAGATCGACGCCGGCCAGCTTCAGGCCGTGCATGAACTGCGAATAGGTCAGCCCTTCGGCGCGGACGCCAGCGTTGATGCGCTGAATCCACAGGCCACGGAAGGTCCGCTTCTTGACCTTGCGATCGCGATAAGCGTACTGGCCGGCCTTTTCGACGGCCTGGCGAGCGATACGGATCGTATTCTTGCGACGGCCATAATAGCCCTTCGCCTGATCCAGAATCCTCTTATGCTTCGCCTTGGTGGTCGTACCACGTTTTACGCGTGCCATGTGCCTCTACTCCTTACTTCAGGCCGTAGGGCGCCCAGAGGCGCACGTGAGCGACGTCGGAATCCGACAGCACGGACGTGCCGCGGTTCTGGCGGATATATTTCGAATTGTGCGAGATCAGGCGGTGACGCTTGCCAGCGACGCCGTGCTTGACCTTGCCGGAAGCGGTGAACTTGAAGCGCTTCTTCACACCGCTCTTGGTCTTGAGCTTGGGCATTTTCGTCTCCTTAGTTGGCGCGACGATTACGGACAGCCACGGCAGCCCTAGTTAGCCGGGCGGTCCTTCCAAATATCGCGAAGGGGCGCGCATAGTCGGAAGGGCCTTCAAACGCAAGGTGATTCGGACCCAAAGCAGGGAAAGGGCGTTCTTGCGCCATGGCCGATGCCGATCCCTCGCGGCCGGGCGCTCCGGCAAAAGCGGCTCTTGCGCCTGATAGCGCGGCAGGAGGCATTGGCCATTATTGGTCCTCCGCGCGCCGGAAATGGCGCAAGGTTCCGCTGCCGCTTCGGATCATCGCCTATATTGTCGGCCTGATATTCCTGCTCTGGTTGATCCTGTTCATAACGAAGGGCCGGTTCCTTAAACATCCGTTCGAACGCTTTCTCACCAGCCGCCTGGAGCGTCCGGTCAAGGTTGGTGGCGACTTCCAACTCTATTTCGCGCCCATCAGCATCAAATTCCGTGCCGAGGGACTGTCGATTGCCAACACGCCTTGGGCCAGCCAGCCGCATTTTTTCCATTCCGATCTCATCGATACCCGGATCGCGCCGCTCAGCCTGATTTTCGGCGACAAATATCGCGTCCATTGGCTTGAACTTCGCAACTCTGCCGCTGACCTTGAATGGTCGCCGGATGGCAAGAGCAACACATGGACTTTCGGTGATCCGAACAAGAAAGGAGAGCCACTCGATCTGCCGCTTGTCCGCCGCGCGCTGCTGGCCGGGACGACCTTGCGGTATCGTGATCCCCGGATGCAGCTGTCGACCGATATAAGCTTCCAAACCGTCAAGGCGCAGGACACGCGCTTCGCGAGCGACATTCGTTTCTCCGGCAATGGCACAATGCGCAACCGCCCCTTCGCTCTGCGCGGAGGGCTGCTTTCACCCAACCAAACCATAACCGGCGGCAAGAACAACCTCGCACTCTACGCGCAATCCGGGCCGACGATATTGGAGGTCAGCGGCACCTTGCCTGGAGCGACCGAAATCGAAGGATCTGACCTGCGGCTGCTGACGCGCGGTCCCAATCTTGCTCTGCTGTTCGACTTTCTGGGCGTCGCCATTCCCGAAACCCGGAGTTACCGCTTCACCTCGGCGCTTACGAAGCAGGGCGGAGAATGGCGCTTCACGCATCTTAAAGGCCATTTTGGAGACAGCGATCTTTCGGGGCGCATGACCGTTTCGGTGCCCGACAATCGCCTGCGGTTAAAGGCTGACCTTGCCACCCGCACGCTGGACATTGTCGATGTCGGCCCGTTCATCGGTTATGATCCCCGGAAACTGGAAAAGCAGGGTGCGAGTGGCGCGATTGAAAATGTCGGCGGCAGGCCGCGCGTCCTTCCGGATGCGCCGCTCAGGGTAGAGGCGCTGCGCAATTTCGACGCCAATGTCCGCTATGATGTGCGTCAGGTCAGGGCGCCTAACGTACCGATCTCCAACATCGGCCTTACGCTTGCGTTGGAGCGCAGTTTGCTGACGCTGTCGCCGCTCACGTTCGACATGTCCGGCGGGCATGTTAGTTCCGACATAGAGATAAATGCGCGGAACAAGCCGGTGCGCACGCGCTACGACGTCCGCTTGTCGCCGACACCCATGGGCAAGCTGCTTGGCCGCTGGGGCGTCGAAGAGTCGGGCACTACCGGCATCATCAAGGCGCGGGCGCAACTGACCGGCCTCGGCGATACGGTTCATGATTCGCTTGGCACGTCGAATGGCAGGATTGCCGTCATTCTGCCTGCCGGCACCATGTGGGCGCGCAACGTGCAGCTTGCCGAACTGGACGTGGGCACTTTCATCACGAAGATGTTCGAAAAGAAGCTGAAGGAGCCGGTGCAGATCAACTGCGGGCTCATCGCCTTCACCGTTCGCAACGGCATTGCAGCGGCTGATCCGATCATTATCGATACCAAGAAGAACGTCATGCTGGGGCGCGGCGGCTTTTCCTTCCGCAATGAGAGCCTTGATCTCGCTTTCCGAGCCGACGGCAAGAAGTTCAGTTTGTTTTCGGGCCAGTCACCGGTCGGCATCACCGGCTATTTCGCGAAGCCCGGCATCAACGTCATCAGCCCAGAACTGGTCGCGCGCGGCGGCGCTGCGGCGGCGCTGGGGATCGCGGCCAGTCCCCTCGCCGCCGTCCTGGCCTTTGTCGATGTGGGTGACGCCAAGAGCGCGGCTTGCGGCCCTGTTCTGGCAGGGGCGACGGCCGTGGCCCAGCGCACAAAGGGCGGCGAGCCGCGAGATGATGTGGGGCGGGGCACCACCTCCAAAGAGGAATCCGGCAAGACCACTGCAAAGGAGGAAAAGAAGCAGAAGAAGAAATTTCTGGGGATTTTCTGAGGCCGCGCAACAAGTGGCATCCATCGCGAGGGCTGCCTCATGATCTTCGGAACTTGCCGGTGGGACATCTGGACCGGCGACATCACCCGTTGCGAGACGGACGCTATCGTCAATGCCGCCAACAGCTCGCTACTTGGTGGAGGCGGCGTGGATGGGGCGATTCATCGGGCCGCAGGGCCTGAACTGCTCGCCGAATGCCGGATGCTCGGCGGATGTCCGGTAGGGGAGGCACGAATAACCCGCGGCTACAGCCTGCCTGCTGCACATGTCATCCATACCGTGGGCCCAGTGTGGCGGGGCGGAGGCGCAGGAGAGGGGGAACTCCTCGCCAGCTGCTATAGATCGTCGCTCAATCTGGCGCGCGAAAATCGCCTGCGCAGCATAGCCTTCCCCGCAATCTCAACCGGCATTTACGGCTATCCAAAAGATGAGGCATCGAAAGTCGCGGCTCGAACGGTGCAGGAACAACTTGCGGCCTTTACTTCGTCGTTCGACCTCATCCTTTTCATCTGCTTCGACGACGCAAGCGCGCGAACTTATGCCGAAGCAGTAGCGGAGCTCGCCGCCTGATCGTCAATGGGCGTGATGGCCATCCGCAAGCGCTTCCAGCACATCGTCCAGCCGTGCAGGGTCACCCAGCGCGATCACCCGCCCGTCGCTCTCTGCCGTGAGGGGATCGCCTGCCCAATCGCACATGCGCCCGCCTGCGCCCTCGACGACGGGGACCAGCGCGGCGATATCGTGCAGCTTCAACCCGGCTTCGACCACGATATCGACATGCCCGGATGCGATCAGGGCATAATTATAGCAATCCCCGCCCCACACTGTATCGCGGCACTGGCCTGCCAGCCGCGAGAAATGCTCGCCGGTGCAGCCGGGGAAATATTGTGGCCCGGTGCTGGCGACGATCGCTTCTTCCAGTGACCGGCAGCGGCGGCTGGTGACGGCTGCACCGTTGAAGGTCGTCGGCTGACCCATCATGCCTGCCCAGCGTTCCTTCGCGATCGGTTGGTCGATGATGCCGATGGTCGGCCAACCTGCTTGAGTGAGTGCGATCAGCGTGCCGAATATCGGCCGTCCCGCAATGAAGCTGCGCGTTCCGTCGATCGGATCGAGAATCCAGACTCGCTCCGCCCCCTCGCGGGTTGCGCCATATTCCTCGCCAATGATGCCGTCCTGCGGGCGCTCTTTCTCCAGGATCGCCCGGATCGCCGCTTCGGCCGCTCGGTCGGCCTCTGTCACCGGCGACTTGTCCGACTTGAACTCCATGTCATATCGCGCGCGGAAAAAGGGCCGTATGGCCGCTGCCGCAGCGTCGGCGAGGCGGTGGGCAAGGGTCAAGTCGTCGCGGGTCGTCATCGCTCCCGCCTAGCCGGAAAGCACCGATTGCGCTAGGCTTCCTCAACCCGATCGATGATCGATGAAGGAGGGAAAACATGCCCGGCTCTCCAGTGATCCCTGGCCTGCGCTATGCCGATGCGCCCGCGGCCATAAGCTTTCTGCAAGATGCCTTCGGCTTTGAACTCCACGCATGCTATGAGGATGAGGCCGATCCGCAGATCATCCATCATGCGCAACTTGTCCTGGGCGATGGCATGGTGATGCTCGGCAGCGAGCGTGATGGCGAGACGGAGTCGCTCTACAGTTGGACGACGCCACGCGATCTGGGAGGCGTCACGACCTGCATCTATGTAGTGGTGGCGGACGCCGACGCGCACTGCCTTCATGCCCGTAATCAGGGTGCGGTGGTTGTGAACGAGCCGCATGACAATCAGGGCTATCCGGGACGCGGTTATGAGGCGCTCGATCCGGAAGGCAATCTGTGGAGCTTTGGCACCTATGATCCTTGGGAGCCCGCCGTTTAAGCTTCGTCAACCTGCGCGGTTTATGCCCACCTATCGGAAGGGACCGGATGTGGCGCTGATCGGCTGGATGTTGAGTTTTGCTGCCTTGCTGGGCGCGCTTGCCTTGCGGCAGGACGCGCCTATCGGAGGATCAAGCGCTCTGTCCAACATGCTCCTGCTGCTGGCGCTGCTCGCCTGCCCGATGCTCTGGCAGGGGGCGCCGCTGGGAATTTCCCGTGCTCAGAGGGTCGTTGGTGGCCTGACCCTGCTATTCTGCCTGCCTATGCTGTTGCTGCCGGGCGCTTCCTGAAAGTCGCGCGGCGCAACTTCGTCGATCAATCGAACAGGCTGGAAACCGAGCTTTCGTCCGCAATCCGCTTGATCGCTTCGCCCAAGAGCGGCGCGATCGGCAGGTGACGGATGCTCTTGGCAGTGCACACCGCGTCCGTGCCCTGGATCGAATCGGTGATTACCAGCTCCTTCAGCTCTGAAGCCTCGACGCGCGCAACCGCGCCGCCCGACAGGACGCCATGGCTCACATAAGCGACCACCTCTTCCGCGCCCGCGGCTTTCAGCGCACTGGCCGCGTTGCACAGCGTGCCAGCCGAATCGACGATGTCGTCGATCAGGACGCAGAAGCGGCCTTTCACATCACCGATGATGTTCATCACTTCCGATTCGCCCGCCCGCTCGCGGCGCTTGTCGACGATGGCGAGGGGGGCGTTATCCAGCCGCTTGGCGAGTGCTCGGGCGCGCACAACGCCGCCGACGTCCGGCGACACGACCATCAGGTTCCGGTCGCCAAAGCGCGCCTGGATGTCGGCCGACATGACCGGCGCGCCGAAAAGATTGTCGGTCGGAATGTCGAAAAAGCCCTGGATCTGCCCCGCATGCAGATCGACCGACAGCACGCGGTTCGCACCTGCCGTGGTGATGAGGTTCGCCACCAGCTTGGCCGAGATCGGCGTGCGCGGTCCCGGTTTGCGGTCCTGCCGGGCATAGCCGAAATAGGGGACGACCGCCGTGATTCGCTTGGCCGACGCGCGCTTGAGCGCATCGATCATGATCAGCAATTCCATC
>JAEZCS010000144.1 GCA_023433445.1 Pseudomonadota bacterium
AAGAAACTGATCATGGCGGGCGACTATGCCGCAGCCATCGACATCGCCCGCGATCAGGTGGAAAACGGCGCGCAGATCGTCGATGTGAACATGGACGAGGGCCTGCTAGACGCTGTGGAGGCGATGACGACCTTCCTCAAGTTGATGACATCCGAACCGGACATCAGCCGTGTGCCGGTGATGATCGACAGCTCCAAATGGGAAGTGATCGAGGCGGGGCTGAAATGCGTTTCGGGCAAGCCGATCGTCAATTCGATCAGCATGAAGGAGGGTGAAGAAGCCTTTCTGCATCATGCGCGGCTGTGCATGGCTTATGGCGCGGCGGTGGTCGTCATGGCGTTCGACGAGACGGGGCAGGCGGACACGAAGGAGCGCAAGGTCGAGATTTGCGAGCGCGCCTACAAGCTGCTCATGACCATCGGCTTTCCGCCGGAGGACATCATCTTCGACCCCAATATCTTCGCAGTGGCGACGGGGATCGAGGAGCATAACAACTACGGCGTCGACTTCATCGAGGCGTGTCGGGAGATCAAGGCGCGCTGCCCGCATGTCCATATTTCGGGCGGGCTGTCGAACTTCTCCTTCTCCTTCCGTGGCAATGAGCCGGTGCGGCGGGCGATGCACAGCGTCTTCCTCTACCACGCTATTCCGGCGGGGCTGGACATGGCGATCGTCAATGCAGGGCAGCTTGACGTTTATGACGCGATCGACCCGGCGTTGCGCAAGGCGTGCGAGGATGTGCTGCTGAACAGCGATCCCGAAGCGGGCGAGCGGCTGGTTGAGCTGGCCGAAAGCTTCAAGGGCAAGGATGCGGCGGCGGAAAAGGCGGCAGAGGAATGGCGCGGTTGGCCGGTGGCCAAGCGGCTGGAACATGCGCTGGTCAAGGGCATCGACAGCTGGGTCGTCGAGGATACGGAAGAAGCGCGCCTTGCCGCTGAAAAGCCGATCCATGTTATCGAAGGTCCGTTGATGGACGGCATGAACGTGGTCGGCGACCTGTTCGGCGCGGGAAAGATGTTCCTGCCGCAAGTGGTGAAGTCCGCGCGCGTGATGAAGAAGGCCGTCGCCCACCTCCTCCCGTTCATTGAGGCGGCGAAGGAGCCCGGAGCTAAAGGCAAGGGCAAGATCATCATGGCCACCGTCAAGGGCGACGTGCATGATATCGGCAAGAATATTGTTGGCGTCGTGCTCCAGTGCAATGGCTTCGAAGTCATCGACATGGGCGTGATGGTGCCTTGGCAGGATATCATCAAGGCAGCGAACGAGAATGACGCGGACATGATCGGCCTGTCGGGCCTCATCACGCCGTCGCTGGACGAGATGGTGACGGTGGCTGCCGAAATGGAGCGAGCCAATATGAGCATGCCGCTGCTGATCGGCGGTGCTACCACGTCTCGCGTGCATACCGCGCTGCGGATTGATCCCGCATTCACGGGGCCGGTGGTGCATGTACTGGACGCCAGCCGAGCGGTCGGCGTTGCCACGGCATTGGTTTCTGAAACGCAGAAGACGGATTTCGTCCAGAAGACGAAGGATGATTACGCCCATGTCCGCGCCGCACGTGAGGGCAAGGGGCAGAGCCAGCTGCTGTCGATCGAGGATGCGCGGGCGAACGGCTTCGAGATGGATGAGGCGCTAAAGGCTCCCCGTCCGCTGCTGCCTGGCGTCCACAGCTTTCCAGATTGGGATCTCAAGGACCTCATCCACTATATCGACTGGACCCCTTTCTTCCGGGCCTGGGAGCTGGCGGGCAATTATCCGGCGATACTGTCCGACGAAGTGGTGGGCGAGAGCGCGACCAGCCTGTTCAACGACGCGCAGAAGATGCTGGAGCGGATCGTCGAGGAGAAGTGGCTGACGGCGCGCGGCGTTGCGGGGCTCTGGCCCTGCCGCCGCGAAGGCGATGATATCATCGTGCATGTGGAAGACGAAAAGCATGTCCGCCTGCCAATGTTGCGGCAGCAGATCGCCAAGCGCGAGGGCAGGGCGAACATGTGCCTGGCCGACTTCATCAGCCACAATGGCGACTGGATTGGCGGCTTTGCCGTGTCGATCCATGGGATCGAGCCGCATCTGGCGCGGTTCAAGGCGGCGATCGATGATTATTCGGACATTCTTCTGAAGGCGCTCGCCGATCGTCTGGCCGAAGCTTTCGCCGAGCGGCTGCGTCATTATGTCCGCACCGCGCTATGGGGCTATGCGGAAGGGGAGCAGCTGACCAACGAAGCGCTCATCAAGGAGCAATATCGCGGCATCCGCCCGGCTCCCGGTTACCCGGCCTGTCCGGAGCACAGCCTGAAGCCGCTGCTGTTCGACATGCTGGACGCGCATCATGCGACGGGGATCACGCTGACGGAGAGCTTTGCGATGCTGCCGACGGCGGCGGTCAGCGGATTTTACTTTGGGCACGCACAGGCGGAATATTTCGGTGTGGCAAGGGTTGGGCGGGATCAGCTGGAGGATTATGCGCAACGGCGCGGCATTGATCTGGATACCGCCGAGCGCTGGTTGCGGCCGAATCTGGACTAAAAAACAGTTCTCCCCACGCTCAGCATGGGGAGGACTGCTAGATCATCGCTTATCGTGGTTGGCGGCCACGGCCTTTGCGACTGCCTGCATCAGCTGCCAGCGGACCGGGATCGGTTCGGTCGTGCTGCCGATCATCACCGCCACGGCATAGCTGGTGCCGTCGGGCGCTGTCATGATGCCGATATCATTATAGCCCGTCGAGCGCGGCGCCAAGTCCTGGCCCGTGCCCGTCTTGTGCAGATATTTCCAGCCGGGAGGCACGCCGCCCTTGATCCGCTGCGGCCCGGTCTTGGCCTCGCTCATGATCGACATGAGCAGCTGGCTTGACGCGGAGGACAGCATCTCGCCTTCCTTGAGCTTTGCCAGCGCCTTGACGATGGAAGAGGGCGCGGCGCCGTCCGGCGGATTGGACAGGTAATTGTCGAGCGCCTTCGTCCGTACCGACATGGGCAGGCGGGAGCGGGCCGCGTAGAAGTTGCGCCCGATCGAATAATCCTGCCGCCAGTCAAGCCCGGCGGTGGCCGATTGCAGCAGCCGTTCCCCAGGGCCGAAGCGAACGTCTTTGATCGTCCGCCGCGCGAGGAAGGAGCGTACGGCTTCAGGGCCACCGACCGCGCGCAGCAGCGCATCGTTCGCGGTATTGTCGCTTTGCGTCATCGCCCGGCGCATGAGGTCGGAATAGCTGGTGGTCCAGCCACTGGTCCCGACCAGCGCGGCAGTCGGCTGATGGAAGACGGTCAGGTCATTGCGCGTGATCGTGGTCGTGTCCGTGAGGCGAATCTTGCCCCGGTCGACCGCGTCGAGGAAGGCCATCGACACCCACAGCTTCGACACGCTCTGCTGCGGGAAGAGCGAGGTTCCGTTCCAGGCGACGGTCCAGTCGGCGCCGATGCGGTGTACGGCGATGCCGACCTTCCCATTGAAGCTTTGGCCGAGATTGCGCACGACGCTGACAAGAGCAGGCGGCGGGGTTTGCCGCTGGTCGACATCGAGCTCTTCGAAGGTCTTGGGCGGGTTGGCGACGCGCTTTATCGGGAAGGTCGCCGTCGTGGGCTGCGGGCGCTGAGCGGCGCTGGCCACTTGCGGCTCCATGGGCGCGCTGACGCAGGCGGAAAGTGCTGCAACCAACAGGATGAGGCGGGCTGATCCGCCTTCGACGCGCGGCCGGCGCCCGTTATTTCGATTGTGCATGAACGTCCCCGAACTCTCCTTTGCTTAGGCCGTTGCCCCCTCGCGGTGACAAGAGTGATGCGACGAATGATTCCACATTTGCGATGTAAGGAAGCTGAACACCATGTCCCTCCCGCGCTCACCCGTCGTTAAGACGAGATCGGCAAGGAAAGGCGCATGAACGGATCGATCATCGGCAGACGAGCATTTCTGCGGGCAGGGGCGGGCGTATGCGCCGGTCTGATGATGCTGGGCCATCGGGATGCACTGGCGGCGTCCTTCACATCGCGCAGGATCGCGGTGACGACGCGCGGGATCGGGCGCGACGTGATCCTGATTGCGGGGCTCGCGAGCGGGCCGGGGTTGTGGAGCGATATGATCGGGAAGCTGCCGGGCTATCGTTGGCATCTCGTCCATGTGCGCGGCTTTGCCGGGCTCGCCGCGGATGCCAATGCAAGCGGACCGCTGGTGCAGCCGCTGGCCGATGAGATTGCGCGCTACATCAAGGCCGCCGGGCTGGTGCGGCCGATGGTTGTCGGCCATTCGATGGGCGGCACGCTGGCGATGATGCTGGGTCTGAAGGGGCTGGCAGGACGGATCATGGTCGTCGACATGCTGCCAGAAGGCGCGGCGATGGTCGGCGGCACGGCGCGGGGCATGGGCTATCTTGCCAATCAGCTGAGCCAATATTTCACCGGCACCAAGGCGGGCCGGGCCTATTTGGCGCAGATCGTCGCGGATTCGCCGGGAGCCAAGGGGAGCGATCCCGATGTCATCGCCAATGCGCTTCGCGACCTGGCCAATGTCGATCTGGGACCGGAGCTGGGACGCATCGGAGCGCCGATGGAGGTGGTCTATGCCGTCGGGGCCGACACCACGCAGGCGGCGCAGATCACGCGCAACTTCCGTAGCGCCTATGCGGCCAAGAAGGACCTGAAGCTGACGCCGATCGGGCCGAGCGGTCATGTCATCATGGCGGACCAGCCCGCGCGATTCAATGCTGTGGTGAAGCAGTTCCTGTCGAGCTGAGCCGCCCGCCGTCACGGTGCCAGAACCGTATCCACAGCCGCGGGCAACATGTCGGGATAGTCGAGCGTGTAATGCAGGCCCCGGCTTTCCTTGCGGCGGAGCGCGGAGCGGACGACCAGACGAGCGACTTCCAGAAGGTTGCGCAGCTCGATCAGGTCGGGCGTCACCCGGAAATGGCCGTAATATTCGTCCACCTCCTTGGCGAGCAGGTCGATGCGGTGCTGCGCCCGCTCCAGCCGCTTGGTGGTGCGGACAATGCCGACATAGTCCCACATGAAGCGACGAATTTCCTTCCAGTTATGCTGGACGATGACCTCTTCGTCGGAATTGGTCACGCGGCTTTCGTCCCATGGTCGGATCGCGGGCGGGGGTGGCAGTTCGTCCCAGTGAGCGCGGATATGCCTTGCCGCAGCTTCCCCGAAAACGAAGCATTCCAGCAGCGAGTTGGAGGCGAGCCTATTCGCTCCGTGCAGGCCGCTTTCTGTCACTTCACCGGCGGCATAAAGGCCGGGCATGTCTGTTCGGCCGTCCAGGTCGATGACCACGCCGCCGCAGGTATAATGCTGCGCCGGAACGACGGGGATCGGTTCCTTGGTGATGTCGATGTCGAGGTCGAGCAACCGCGCATAGATGGTGGGGAAGTGGGTGCGGACGAACTCAGGGTCCTTATGACTGATGTCGAGATGCACATAGTCGAGGCCCAGCCGCTTGATTTCATGGTCGATGGCACGGGCAACCACATCGCGGGGGGCGAGTTCGGCGCGGGGATCGAATCGCGGCATGAAACGCTCGCCGCCGCCAGGGACGCCGGGGGGAAGCTTCAGATGGCCGCCCTCGCCGCGCACGGCTTCGGTGATCAGGAAATTCTTGACCTCCAGATTATAGAGGCAGGTCGGATGGAACTGGTTCATTTCCATGTTGGACACGCGGCAGCCCGCGCGCCAGGCCATGGCGATGCCGTCGCCGGTCGCCCCGCGCGGGGCGGTGGAGAAGAGATAGGTGCGGCCCGCACCGCCGGTGCACAGGATCGTCGCCTTCCCAAGCAGCGCGTCGACATGCTTGGTCCGCTTGTTGAAGGCGTAGACGCCCCAGACATGGCCGTCGCCTGAATAGCGCTCACCATGGCGGGAGGTGATGAGGTCGATGGCGACCATATCCTCCAGCAGGGTGATGTTGGGATTCGCGCGGGCCGCTTTCAGCAGGGCGACCTGGACGGCGTGGCCGGTGGCGTCGTCGACATGGACGATGCGGCGGTGGCTGTGGCCGCCCTCGCGTGTGAGGTGCCAGCGTTCACCGAACTCGTCGCCGCCGTTGAAGGGGACGCCGAGCTCCGCCAGCCTTTCGATGGCAGCCGGTGCTTCAGAGACGACGAACTCCACCGTTTCCCGATTGTTGAGGCCAGCGCCTGCGACCATCGTGTCGTTGACATGGGCTTCAAAACTGTCGCCGGCGTCGAGGACGGCGGCGATGCCTCCCTGCGCCCAGTTGGTGGAGCCGCTGTCGAGCGCGGCTTTTGCGAGGACGATAACCTTGCGGTCCTGCGCCAGGTTGATGGCGGCGGTGAGGCCTGCTGCGCCGGAGCCGATGATGACGACGTCGTGGGTGGTAGTGGGCATTCTACTCTCCCCCCTCCCGCAAGCGGGAGG
>JAEZCS010000105.1 GCA_023433445.1 Pseudomonadota bacterium
CGCCACCGTTCAGGACTGCTGCCGAGCCCGACGACGTTCTGCCGATCCGCAGCCATGATTTCCATTGATCTGGTTTGCACACTTCATAGGAAACGCGTCTGAACGCGAAGCCGTCGGCAGATTTCGATCCTTTGTTGCCGCTCAGGAGCGAATTTTTCGCTCCGAGGTCCGGTCAGTCCGCTTCCTCATTTTTTAGAGCCTAGATTGGCCGTTTCCAGAACGTCGCGTTCGAAAGGCATATGCAGAAAAGTCGCCGTCCAAATGCAGATTCCACCACCTTACCAATTGCCTGCTCCACGACTTCACTGCCTCGGAGGCTGCGACACATTGAAATCGAAGCTGATTTTCCTCAGTTCGCCCGGAAATGCGGCACTCGACGCAATTTCCCCCGGTACAAGCTGGCAGTCATGGTCCGCCGCTTTGGGGGCGTCCTTCCCCCGATCGCGAAGTTTAAAGCTGCGCTGGCTCTATCTTCGCTAAGCTAACAGCTACGCCGAGTTCGCCCAAGGTATCGAGAAAACATTCGCGATATTGGCGAAACCGGCCGCCTAGGTGGGCGTCTATCTCCGCTTGCGTGTAGTCTAGTGCGTGGACGGCACATGCGCCGCAATTTGCTGCGCGCTGCCTTGCCCTTTCCAGATCATCTACGGCGAAGAACACGTTCATCACGCCCTCCCCATTTCGATGCAGGAACGCCGACACGGCGCTGTCCTGCTCGCGTCCCGGCAGTGGTGCACACAATTCGATCCCTGCATCCCAAGCGATCGCTACCGCGATTCCGAACGGCGCGCCGGTCCACCCAGCATCCTCGAAGTGCGCTCCAAGCAGTTCGCTGTAACGCTGCACAGCCGCATCCAGATCTCGCACCGCGATGAGGACACGGTTTACCCCCTTCAGACCCATCTTAGAGCCTCCCCGCCAGCATGGCGGCGGAACGAATAGCACCGTCGATATATCCGACGCCGTTACAGTCGCCGATGGCGTGCACCGCGAAGCCCGCGGCTTCAAATCGGTGCGCCAGCGATAGGTCGCCCGCAGCTCCCTTCGCGACAATGACGTGGTCGGCCGCGTATTCAGCCGGCATGCCGTCCGGCGCGGTCGACATCACGCCGCCGGGGGTGATCACGATGTTGCGATGGCCCGAAAGTAGTGCGACCTCAAGGTTCCGCAGTTCGTCGAGCACGCGCCAGCGGCGCACAATGGGCAGGCCGCGTCCGAATGGGGTACTCTCGTCCACCACAGTCACCTTGCGGCCGCGCTCGGCCAGGAACTCGGCAAGCTCAAGTCCGACAAGGTCACCTCCGATGATCACGATGCGTTTGCCTAACGGTAGCCAGCGTCGACTCGCGTCGCGAATGAAACCGGGGCTGCGCGTCAGCCCCGTGGCCATGCCGGCCTTCACCGCGAGCCGCGTGGCGAGGCTGAATTTGCGACCCAGGCCAGGCATAGGTTCGCCCAGAAGCAACGCGCGCAGCTCGTCGCCGCCCAGCACGTGGGGCAGGTTTATGCCGGGGATTGGCGGCAAGTCACGTCGCGCTCCGCTCGCGACAACTACCGCGTCCGGTCCGAGGTGCCGCAGAACCTCCTCGGTTGCCTCTGTCTTCAACCGCACATCCACGGGCGACACGGCTATTCCGCGCTCCAGCCAGTCAAGCAAGCGTTCGTTGGGTTCATAAGCGATGGCAGCGAAGCGCAACGTCCCGCCTAACCGGTCTCCGCGCTCCAGCAGCGTCACCAGGTGCCCCCGCTCCGCCAGCCTTCGGGCCGCTTCCATCCCGGCGGGGCCGCCGCCGACCACAACAATGCGCTGCTGACTTGCCGGTTTAGACAGCCAATCCTGCTCTTCGAAGCCGGTCTCGGGGCGCACCGCACAGCGCGTACTCTGCCGCACATAGATCTCGCTGATGCATGTATAGCAGTAAATGCAAGGGCGCACCCTGGCCGAATCGTCTTCCGCCAGGCGCCGGGGCAGCTCGGGATCGGCAAGGAGCTTACGTCCCATCGCGATGAAGTCTGCCTCGCCTGCGGCGATAGCCGCTTCACCACGCTCGGGCTCGATCCGGCCGGACAAAATCACAGGGATGCCTACCCCCAGGCGAATAGCTGCTGCCTTGTCGGCATTGAGCGCGGCGACCTGCGGAGTGTGCGATCCAGAATGGAGAGCGCCCACCCGGTTGTCATGGTAGGCGGTCGTGGTAATCGCGTCGGCACCAGCAGTCTCGGCTAGCTTGGCGGTAGCGATGGCGTCCTCCAGGCGGATGCCCCCCGCGCGCTCATACTCAATCGCGTCAATTTTGCTCCAGAGCGCTACCCCGTCGCCCACTTCGGCGCGAACCGCGCGGAGAACATCAGTGAGCAGTCGAGCACGGTTTTCCAGCGTTCCCCCGTAGGCGTCCGTGCGACGATTGCTGACTGGGGAAAGGAAGGAAGAGAACAAATAACCGTGGCCTGCGTGGATCTCCAGCCCATCGGCGCCGGCCTCCTTAGCGCGACGTGCGCCAGCAGCAAACATAGCGATTACCGCCTGTATGTCCGCTGCGGTCATCTCATGGTAATTCAATGGAGGCATGGCGGCAAAGCCGCCGGCCTCAACCTCCTCCGCCGTGAAGACGTTCTCGGGTCCCGCGATTTGTCCCGGCGCCGGCATAGACGGGCACCAGGCTGGCTCACCCGCTTCCGGGTTGGCAACCAGCCCTCCGAAATGAAGCTGAACTGCGAATTTTGCCCCTGCGGCGTGTACAACGTCAGCAACGCGGCGAAGTCCGGGGATAAAGCGGTCCTGCGATATCGCTGGTTGCCGCCGCATATTGTTACCCAGAGGCCAGCCGACTCCGACCACGCCCATCGTCACCAACCCAGTCCCCCCTCGCGCGATGCTGTCGTTGAAAGCCACTATGCGATCGCCGCAGCTTCCGTCCTCCTCTGCGAACGACGTGCCCATCGCCGTTAGCAAGATACGGTTGCGCAGTTCCATCGGGCCGATTCGGCCAGGGGAAAGCAGGTGCGGAAAGGATGCGGACATGGGGGAACAGCTCCGGAATGTCAGTGGTCTAAGGGGATGTCGAGAGGGATAGAGAGATGCGCCGCGGCGTTTCCGATACCGGTCACGCCTTCGCGCCGCTCCACAAATCGCCATTCCCCCTTGATGCGGGCGAAGCGATCGTCGTACGTGCCGATGAAGATCGGCTCAATCCGCTGCAGTCCTGTCTGCTGCATCACAGTAAAGTAGCTGCGCACCGTGGCCCGATCCTGCCCGTCAAACCGGATTTGGGCATTGGTGCACAAGTGACGCGTGCGCGGGATATCGCCAGGCGGATAAGTCCGCACCGCCCCGCGCAGAAGGGCGCCGAAGCCCCCCTCCCCGGCGCTGATCGCAGGCTGATCGGCGCCGGGCATGAATACGTCCGCATCTCGAAACATCGCGTCGATTTGATCAAAGTCGCCATGATCTACCGCATCGCTGTAGGCATGAAGCAGGTTCAGCAGTGCGAAATGGTCTTCTGCACGGCCCATCACCAGGCCACCCGCACGTCAACACCCCAAGTGCGTGGCTCGGCGTAATTAGCATAGGCAAAGCCCAGCGCCCCGAAGTCCACGCCCCACAATTTATAGGTACGGTTAGTGAAATTCTTAACCCAGCCCGAGACCGCCAGCTTGCCTCCAGCTACGTCGATCTCCGACAGCGTGGCGCGCGCGTCGAGAAGACCCACTGGCCCATCCGAGATCGCCTCGTGGAATGGATTTACGAGCGCGCTGGTGGTGTAGTAGACGCGCGATCGGTAGGAATAGTCAAGTCGCGCGGTCAGTGTTGCGAAGTTGAGCGGCTGGCGGTATTCGGCGGCGGCGGAGAGCGTGGTGGCGGCAGAACCTGCGAACTTCGCGCTCTTTGAAATGTCCACCGTCTGGCCTAACGCCGGCACGAATAGGTCGAAGTCAGTAAATTTGCGATCGACATAGCCGAAGTTGGCGCTCAGCGTCAGCCGGTCGGTCACCGCCGCGGTGGCCTCCGCTTCGATGCCGATATAGCGCGCCGCACCGGCGTTGATCGTGGTAGAAACCGTCCCGCCTGGTCCGGCCAGGAACTGTGAACGCTGTAGATCCTTGAGGTCATTGTAGAACACGGCCGAGTTAAGCCGCACCCTGCGGTCGAACAGTTCGGCTTTGACGCCCAGCTCATAGGACGTCAGGTTCTCTGGCCCAAACCCATCATTTGCCGCACGGGCATTGATTCCTCCCGCCTTGTATCCGGTGGCGACGCGGCCGTAGGCCATGATGGCATCGCTGGCCTGGTAGTCCACTGTGAACGACCAATTAAGCTTGCTGAACTTGCGGTCCAGCGCCCGGTCAAAGGGCACCGACTGGACAAGATGTTTGTCGTCGCGGGTGTAGCGCAGCCCCGCCGTCAGGTTCAACCGGTCGTCAATGTGCGCGGTCGCCTGCCCGAACAGCGCCTGCGATCGCGAGACGTGGCGGTAGATGTTGTCAGTAGCAAGATTGATCCCCACCGAGTTCACCATGACTCCAGGGGCGGCCTCAACGGGCCCGCCAGCTGGGATGATCAACGTGAAAAACGTAGGATTGGCATCGCGCGCCACTTCACGGAAGTAGTAGGCGCCCAACACGAAGTCGAAGCTCTGCCCCAGCTTACCAATCAGGTTCAACTCCTGCGAGAACTGATGCTGCGCGCGCGAAAAGGTGAGGTTGAAAAGGCTGATCGGCTGCACCCCCTGCGACACCAGCGGCCCACCTGCGAGGAAGCCCGGTTCGACCACCAAGCCAACGAGTCCGCCGTTTCCGTCTTGGTCGCTCACCACGCTGTTTTTCCAGTCGCGATAGCCTGTGAGTGAGCGAAGCTTCAAACTATCGGTCAGATCACCTTCCACAACCAGAGTATGGCCAAAGATCCGGTCGCGTACAGGTCCATCCGTGTCAGCGATCTGAGTCGAGCGCCGCCTTGGATCGACGAGCGGCGTTGTCCCTCCCAAAAGAGGCGAGGCGTTGATATAAGCCAGTATGTCGGGCCGAGCAGCGATGAGTTGTGCAGGAATCGAAACTCCGCGTCGGTCGTTGTAATCAAAGGCATAGTCGATGCGGAGCGGTCCACCCCTGTCGTAGCGCAGCGCGAGCCGCAGCGCGTCGATGTTGTAAGCACCCGGGTCCTCACTGTCAGAGCGCAACAGGTTGTCCACCCACCCGTCCCGTTGCTTATGAAGATAGGTGAACCGCGCGTGCAGCCCGCTGTCGCCCCACTCCCCTGTTTCTATCGAGGTCTTCGATTGGAACAGCCCGAGACTGCCCGCGCTGAGCAACTGGTCCACCGCGAACTTATCGCC
The DNA here is from genome assembly GCA_023433445.1 of Pseudomonadota bacterium. Lineage (GTDB taxonomy): Bacteria > Pseudomonadota > Alphaproteobacteria > Sphingomonadales > Sphingomonadaceae > Sphingobium. The sequence goes on from JAEZCS010000105.1 coordinate 5,334, forward strand.
CGGCTTCTTCGAAATTAGATTGACTGCGCCGCCGGTAGTGTTGCGGCCATAGAGCGTGCCCTGCGGCCCGCGCAGTACTTCGATGCGTTCAAGGTCGACCAAGTCGAAAACAGCGCCTGACGTGCGCCCCAGTACAACGCCATCGACATATATACCCACAGGGCTGTCCGCCGTTAGGACCGTGTCTGATTCGCCCACGCCACGAATGAACAGCGCGACATTCGCTGTGCCGGCGCCCGTCATTCCCACGACGAGATTGGGCGCCACCGAGGACAGGCTGGATACGTCGGTAATGCCCCGCTGCTCGATTGTTTCTGACGATACTGCGCTTATCGCCAACGGTGTATTCTGGAGGTTCTCACTACGCTTTTGCGCCGTCACCACGATTTCAGCCAGCCCAGGGCGGTCCGCCGTAGTTGCTTCCTGCGAAGAAGCCGCCGTCGCCGAAGCGATAGCGACTATCGCCGCGCCCGCGTGGCAGGCGCGATAACCCAGATGTCCCCTCATTCCCGCTCTCCTCCTTCGCCGCGCCTTCCCGGGTGCGGTCATCGTGCAGGTGCACATTGAACTTGCGAGGAAAACCAAGAGAGGGCATGATTGCTCAAAGAGGGGGCATCGATGTCCACGAGTTCGGCCGTAACTACTCGAATGTCCGCCACGCGCCGCACTGTTCCAGGTGGCGCGGTGCTAGCGCTGATCGAGGCGCTCCAATCAATCGACGGCGACGTACCAGGAGCCCTGAGCTCTGCTGGACTCACCGGCGCCTGGACAGCGCTCGAAAGAGGCGAGCTCAGCGACATCTCTCGCGTCGCCTTCGCGCGTCTGGCGCAGGACTGCGTGCTTGCTTTCCATTTTCATGCCTGCCGTCGCGACGCTCTACGCCCATTACCGGTGCAGCATTTCCGACTAATATGCATAGCAATGCTGGCATGCCCTACATTGCGGGTTGCGCTCGAGGTCGCCTCCGAATTCCAGCATATGGCGTTAGGCGGGCGCGGATTGCTGGGGCTGGTCACCCGTGAAGGCCAAGCCACTCTCACGCTTGATACAGAAGTGCGCGGCCGGCAAATCGGCGACATGCTGGTCGCGATGTTTGGCCTTGCCGCCTATCACCGCCTGCTCGGTTGGCTGGCCCATGCGGAGATCCCGCTGACGGGCGTTGCGCTCAACTTCCCGCCGGTGCGCGAGCAGCGCGCCTTCAATGAACTGTTGCAACTGGAGCCGGAGTTTAATCAGCCGGGAAACTCGATCACCTTCCCGGCGCATTTCCTGGACTATTCGGTCGTCCGCAGCTTTGGCGAACTCTCGCAGCTCCTGGCGCTGTTTCCTTTCGATTTACTGCCGCCCGACTATGGCAGTCAGAGCCTGGCGGAACGCACGCGCGCGGCAACCTCAGCTGCCCTCGTTCGCCGCGAAAGTCCGCCAACGCTTTCACGGCTAGCTAAAATGTTTGGGCTGAGCGTGCCCACTTTCCGCCGGCGCATGGCTGATGAGAACGCATCTTTGACCGCGATCCGCGCGGAGTGCCGGCGCGAACTCGCGTACCATCTACTGGGCGAAACGAACATGACGGTAAAGGAAGTAGCCTATCGCGTTCAGTTCGTCGATGTGGCTACGTTCCGCCGCGCCTTTCGGAATTGGACCGGTCAATCGCCTCAAAGCTATCGCAGCGCCGTGCGCGGCTACGAAAGGAGCGGCTAGCGTTTTCAAGCTATCTGGGATGGGGCTCGACCACAGACCAGCAAGCAAGAACGCAAGGGACAAGCTCTGCACTGCCGGCCGTTATGATGAGCGTCAGTAGGATAGACGGCGCTGAGACCACTCCCGCTCTCGCTGCCACCTTGACGCGAAGCGCCGCTCATCCTGCTGTTGGGCATCGCTACACGAACTTACCTCAAATGATGAATGAGGCTTCAGTTAGCTCTTCAGTGACGAGCCAGAGTTTCTTCGCGACCTCCATATCTTGGCCAGAGCGCTTTATCTTCGCGGCTGCAGGCAAACCCTTCATCTCACCGAAGCCGCCTGGCCCGTAAAAGCCACCACCTTTGGCTTCGGACGCTGCTGCCCCATAGATAGTCGGGAGAGCGCCGGCTGCGGCAGATTGCCCAAGATAAGGCATGACAACTTTTAGCACGCCGCTGACTAGGTAATCACCGATCTTAAATTTGCCAAGCTGCTTACGGTTGGCTCCGATGGAGGTGCGTGCCACCCCAGGGTGAACTGCTATGCTTTGTATGTTGCTACCGACCAGGTCTAGCCGCTTCTGCAATTCGCGCGCAAACAGCAGATTGGCCAGCTTCGTCTGATTATAGGCCCGCTGCGCTCGATATCCCTTCTCCATCTGAAGGTCTTCCCAGTCCAGTCGCCCCTGTCCGTGAACAAGGCTGGAAACCGTTACGACCCGCCCGGCGGGCGCCGATTTCAACAAGGGGAAAAGAAGCGCTGAAAGGGTAAAATGCGCCAGATGACCTATGGCAAAGGTCAGTTCGAACCCATCGCCACTTGTCCGGCGCTCGCTGATCGGCTGGATGCCAGCATTGTTAACCAGAACATCAATCGGTTTCCCGACTTCGAGTATGTCGGTTGCAAAGCGTCTCACCATTGAAAGAGAACTAAGATCAACGCGGCGGAACTCAGCAAGGTTCGCAGTGGCAGCCGCGTTGATCTGGGAAACCGCCCTGTGTCCGGCATCCTCATCGCGGTCAGCAATGATGACCTGCGCGCGCTTCGCCGCGAGGACCTTCGCTGTCTCAAGACCAATGCCGCTGGCGCCTCCTGTGATCAGGATCCGCTTGCCAGTCATGTCAGGTATGTGCTTATCGACCCACCGTTCCATTAGGTACCTCTCCCAAGTGCCGTTCATCTACGGCTTTGAAGGTCAGCGGGATAGAGCAAATCCTCCGAAGGCATAAAGAAAGTTGTTTCAGGTCTGGCGAAGATGTTCGCTGGCAAGTAGGGAGTACTCATGACAGACGCCTTCGCTCCGTTCACCGTCGGCCCTATCACTGTGCCCAACCGCTTCATCAGATCGGGTGCCAATGAAATGATGACGCACAGATCTATGCCGACCCAATCGTTGCTGGAATTTCACCGCCGCATCGCAGCCGGCGGGACGGGCATGACGACCTTAGCTTATGTGGCGGTATCACCTGATGGCCGCACTTTTGAAAGCCAGGGCGTCATGTCGCGGAAATCGCTGCCCCATTACGCTGCCATAGCCGACGCCGTTCACGCGGAAGGTGGGCGCGTCTCGGCCCAGATCACGCATGCGGGTAGCTTCGTTCAGCACCGGCAACTGTCTACCTCGCGCGCCATGTCGGCAAGTGGTGGGATCGACCAGATGGGGATGATGATGGGTCGTTGGCTGCAACGCCCGATGAATGCTTCGGATATGATGCAGGTACGGCAGGAGTTCGTTGCCGCCGCCATCCTTGCGCGAGAGGCAGGCTTCGATGCCGTCGAACTTCACATGGGGCACGGCTATCTGCTCAACCAGTTTATCTCGCCACTCTCGAACAAGCGTACCGATGAATATGGCGGGTCGGCGGAGAGACGGGCGCGCTTTCCGGCCGAGGTCCTAGCCGATGTGAAGAGTGCAGTCGGGATCGACTTGGCCGTACTCGCCAAAATCAACCTTCATGACGGCGTAAAGAAGGGCGCCACCGTTGAGGATGCAATTGTTACGGCTAAAGTCCTTGAGCATGCCGGCGCAGATATGTTGATCCTATCGGGAGGCAGAAACATCGAGTCACCTTGGGCAATTTTCAACGGTCCACTGCCCCTGGAAGAGATGGCGAAGCTGCAATCCGGCTGGAAATACCAATTACAGATGATGGCTCTTAAAGCCATGACGCCCAGAAATATAGGGTTTTCAGAGCTCTACTTCCTTGAAGCCGCAAGGAGAGTACGCGCTGCAGTTGACTGCGGGCTTGGCTATGTTGGCGGTGTGCTTTCTATGGAGAGCGCTCAGCAGGTTCTGGATGAAGGTTTTGATGCAGTCGTGATGGCACGTGCGCTGGTTCATGACCCTGCGGTTGTTAGACGCTTCAGAGAGAACCCATCACACCAAAGCGCCTGTGATTCCTGCAATCGCTGCGTCGCACTGATGTATAC
>JAEZCS010000140.1 GCA_023433445.1 Pseudomonadota bacterium
GGTCCTGCACGTCGCCGATGATGTTCATGACTTCCGACTCGCCCGGACGCTCGCGGCGCTTGTCGACGATGGCGAGCGGGGCGTTGTCCAGCCGCTTGGCAAGCGCACGGGCACGTACCACGCCGCCCACGTCCGGCGACACGACCATCAGGTTGCGGTCGCCAAAACGCGCCTGGATGTCAGCCGACATGACCGGCGCGCCGAACAGGTTGTCGGTCGGAATGTCGAAAAAGCCCTGGATCTGTCCCGCATGCAGATCGACCGAAAGCACGCGGTTCGCGCCCGCCGTGGTGATGAGGTTCGCCACCAGCTTGGCCGAGATCGGGGTGCGCGGCCCGGGCTTCCGGTCCTGCCGGGCATAGCCGAAATAAGGGACGACCGCCGTGATTCGCTTCGCCGATGCGCGCTTCAGCGCATCGATCATGATCAGCAATTCCATCAGATTGTCGTTGGTCGGATAGGCCGTCGACTGAATGACGAACACATCCTCGCCCCGGACATTCTCGTGAATTTCCACGAAAACTTCCTCGTCCGCGAAGCGGCGGACGCTCGCATCGGTCAGGGGTATCTCGATATAATCCGCAATGGCGGCCGCAAGCGGCTTGTTGGAATTGCCGGTCATGAGTTTCATGGCCAAACCCCTGTGACGATTGGATGACGATGCGCGAAACGCGGCCCCTTTAGCGGTGCTTGCCCTCACTGGAAAGGCGCTTTTGCGCAGGCGGGCAAAATGGACTAGGGCGCGGCCATGACCGACAAACTCGTGATCGCCCTTGCCCAGATGACACAGAGCGTGGGCGACCTGAAGGCCAATGCGGATGCGATGCTGGAATGGCGGGCCCGAGCGGTGGGTGCCGACCTTATCGTTTTCCCCGAGCTTCAGCTGATCGGCTACCCACCCGAAGACCTGGTGCTCAAGCCCGCATTGGTCGATCGCGCCAATCACGAACTGGATCGGCTGGCTCAGGCGACGGCGGATGGCGGCCCGGCGATGCTGGTCGGCACAGTGGTCGCCTCGCAAGGCGTGCTGTTCAACGTCGTCGCCCTGCTGGAAGATGGCGCCGTCACCGCAATCCGCCAGAAGCGCGAGCTGCCCAATTATGGCACTTTCGATGAAAAGCGCCTGTTCGCGCCGGGCCCGCTTCCCGCGCCAATCGACTTCAAAGGCGTGAAGATCGGCGTGCCGATCTGCGAAGATATCTGGTTCCCCTTCGTCACCGCGCATCTTCGGGCGGAAGGGGCGGAAATCCTGATCAGCCCCAATGGCAGCCCGTTCGAAGTCGACAAGGATGACCGCCGCATCAATGCCGTCGCTGGCACGCGCGTGCGGGAAACCGGCCTGCCGCTCATCTATCTGAACCGCGTGGGTGGTCAGGATGAACTGGTGTTCGACGGGGCGTCCTTCGTGATGGGCGCGGACCGCAGCATCGCCCATCAACTGCCCGATTGGGAAGAAGCGCTGGTCCTCACCCATTGGGAAAAGTGGGAAGGCCAATGGGTCTGTATTCCGGGCGATCGGCACGAACTCGATAGCCGCCCGGCCGACATCTATAATGCGATGGTGCTTGGCCTGCGTGACTATGTGAACCGCAACGGCTTTCCCGGCGTGGTGCTGGGCCTATCAGGCGGCATCGATTCGGCCCTGTCGGCTGCGGTCGCAGTGGATGCCTTGGGCCCGGACCGTGTCTGGAGCGTCATGCTGCCGTCGCGCTTCACCAGCCAGGACAGCCTGGACGATGCCGTCGAATGCGCCCGCCTGCTTGGCATCCGCTACGACACCATCCCGATCGAGCCTGCTGTCGCGGCGTTCGACACGATGCTGGCCGATGCTTTCGAAGGGCGGCAACGCGACCTCACCGAAGAAAATCTTCAGTCCCGCATTCGTGGCGTGACGCTCATGGGGCTGTCGAACAAGTTCGGCCACATGCTGCTGACCACAGGCAATAAAAGCGAGATGTCGGTTGGCTATGCCACCATCTACGGCGATATGGCGGGCGGATATTCGGTGCTGAAGGACGCCTACAAGACGACCGTCTTCGACCTCAGCCGCTGGCGGAACGACAATGTCTCTTCGCTTGGGCTCGGCCCATCCGGCCCCGTCATGCCGGAGCGGGTGATTACCAAGCCGCCGAGCGCGGAACTGCGCGAGGACCAGAAGGACGAGGACAGCCTGCCGCCCTATGAGGTGCTGGACCCGATCCTCTACGGCCTGGTGGAGGAGGAGCTTTCCGTTGAGGAACTCGTCGCACGCGGCTTCGACAAGGATGTAATCGCTCGCATCGAACGCCTTCTCTATGTCGCGGAATACAAGCGGCGCCAGTCGCCCCCGGGCGTAAAGCTTGGCATACGCAATTTCGGTCGTGATCGCCGCTATCCGATCACCAACGCTTTCCGGACGCTTTAAGCTCATGACCGTCATCACTCGTTTCGCCCCGTCGCCGACCGGCAACCTTCATGTCGGCAATATTCGCGCGGGACTGCATAATTGGCTTTGGGCGCGCAAAAGCGGCGGCCAGTTTCTCCTGCGTCTCGACGATACTGATCTTGAGCGCTCGCGTGCGGAATATGCCGATGCGATTCGCGCGGACCTGTCCTGGCTCGGCCTCAAATGGGACGGAGAAGAAAAGCAGTCGGACCGTTTCGCCCTTTACGAAATGCGGTTCGAGCAGTTGAAGGCATCGGGTCACGTTTATCCCGCCTATGAAACGAGCCAGGAACTGGAGTTGCGCCGGAAAGTCCTGCTCGGCCGGGGACTTCCTCCGGTCTATGATCGTGCCGCGCTGTCGCTGACGACCGATCAGATTGCCGCCTATGAAGCGGAAGGCCGCAAACCGCATTGGCGCTTCAAGCTCGACCATGATCAGCCGATCCTTTGGACTGACCTGATCCGTGGCGAGCAGCGCTTCGATCCCAAGCTGCTGTCCGATCCGGTCATACGCCGTGCCGATGGCAGTTGGCTCTACATGCTGCCCTCCGTGATTGACGATATCGACATGGGCATAACCCATGTGTTGCGTGGCGAAGACCATGTGTCCAATACGGCTGCGCAAATCCAGATGTTCACCGCTCTGGGCGCGCGGCTGCCATCCTTCGCGCACGAAGCTCTGCTGACCGGCAGCGAAGGCAAGCTTTCCAAGCGCCTGGGATCGCTGGGGGTAGCCCATTTCCGCGACATCGGATTGGAGCCGATGGCTGTCCTGTCGCTGCTCGCTCGCCTCGGCACATCCATGCCGATCGAGCCATTCGCCAATGTCGAGCCATTGGTAGAAAGCTTCGACTTCGCGCATTTCGGCCGCGCGCCCGCGCGCTTTGATGAGGCGGAGCTCGCCACGCTCAACCAGAAGATCGTCCATCTTCTACCTTTTGATGCTGTTTCCAGTCGCCTCCCTGCCGGAATGGATGAAGCCGGATGGAACGCTATCCGGCCAAATCTGGAAAATGTGGCACAGGCTGCCGATTGGTGGCGCATCGTAACCGGCCCGGTAGAAGCGCCCGCGCCTGACGAGGAAGACCGTGCCTTCCTCGCTACCGCGCGCGAGATCCTGCTCGACCTGGACTTCGGTCCTGACATTTGGCCTGCGCTCACTGGGGCGCTCAAGGAACGGACAGGGCGAAAGGGCAAGACACTGTTCCTGCCGCTCCGTCGCGCGCTCACGGGGCTCGATCACGGCCCCGACATGGCGCAACTCCTGCCGCTAATCGGCAAGGAGGAAGCCCTCCGCCGCTTGGGCTGACTCGAAAAGCAGTCGCTGGACGGATCAGGCGCGCAAGGCTTCCAGCGCCTTGCCCACCGCCAATATGCCTTCAGGCGCGACGGCGAAGCCCATATGCGTGCAGTCCACCTCAATAGCCTTGTCGCGCTCGTGCGCACGGCCCTTTGCGCATTCGGGCAGGATGACGCCGTCCCGCCGGGACCATAGGGCAATAGTCGGAACCGGTGGCTTCACGTCCCGGCTGCATGCAAAGGGCGGGCAATCGACCGGGTGGCCCGCCACCATCTGGTAGAGCCGCCACGCGTGGTTTGCGCGGGGGTCGCCGGAAAAGGGTGATCCCAAGGTCACGACCCCACCCACCTTTTCCTGCGCGCATTTCGCATATTCCCGTGCGTACAGGCCGCCAAGGCTCCAGCCCACCAAGGTGACTGGCGCACCGCTATGGTTGCGGATCAGGTCTACCTTCCGGTCGATCTGCTCCAGCGTGTCAGCGCGAGGGCCAAAGTTGCGCCCCATCCCCCAGCCATGGGCGTGGAATCCGGCCGCCTCCAGGATGGTGCGCATCGGCTCCATTCTATGTTCGGACGCGAGCAGACCGGGAATCAGCAGCACATGCCGTCCATCACCCTTTATCTCGCGCGACAAGGCGCTGATCTGCGCCCGGGTTCGGGCGAGGTCGATCGGCATGGATGCGTTGGCGATCAGATGCTGCCAGGACGGCCGACCAGCCCGGCGCGCGGGTTGCGCCTCGCGGCCTTTCCAGAAATCACTGATCGATCGGACATAAGACGGCACGAGAAAATAGTCTCCATTGCCCAGAGGGCGAAAGATGACATTCTCATGACAAATGCGCCGCGCGTCCAATAGTTTCGCGCGGGTCGCCAACGGCTCACCGATTATGACAGTGGGTTAGGGGGCGAGGGGAGAGGTTTGCGCGACGGGCCCGCCGTCGACGCTGCGCAGCTGCCGCGGTTCCAGAATGGCTGCTGTCTCGATCAGGTCAAGTGCTCGCCGAGCTTCGATATAGCGGCGGGCGAACTGCATCCACCTGTCGGCGACGGCTCTGCCCGGCATGGTTTCGACTTCCGTCAACGCCGCGCTTACACGTCCAGCGTCGATATAACGCAGCGCACGCTCCATCGCGGCCTCGGGTCGCGGAGAAGGAGTGGACGAACGCCTGATCGTCAACAAAGCGCGCGCCTCATGCTCGACCGAATCCCACCAGCTGCTTTGCGGCCCTGCTGTGGTCAACCGGTCAGAAACGCCGGAGAGGCCAGCACGCAGATCGGCGAGCGTCACCGGTTCGCGCGCTGCATTGATGATGGTGGCCACCGCTCGCGGCTGGGCCTGGCCAAAGCGCAGCCTCAGCTGCCCCTCGATATAGCCGAGCGGCATCCCGCTATCGAGCGCACGCCGGGCGGCAAAGGCAACCAGCAACCCCTCGGCACGGGCGGCATTTCCAGACGCGGCCTGGGCCTCGACGGTGATGCGGTTCAACCGCTCTTCCAATTGTACCACGCGCCCGTCCAGCATTTGCGCGGTATCGGTCGATAGCGGGCGCATCGCGATGCCGGGCCTCAGATAGGGGTCGGTCGCTACGGTTGCGCGGGGGGCGGATTTAGCCCAGCGCCCCTGAAAGTAGAACATCGTTGTTGCGGCAATCGCTACACCGATCACGAACGCCAGAACCACGGCAAGGAAAGTCGTCCAGGAACCCCGCGTGCGCGCAGGAACTGGCGGGACCGCTATCGCGCTCGCTGCGACGCCTTCTTCGCTCATCGAGGACCTCTTTTCCATCTTGGCCGGATCATTCGCACAATCGCGTCGCAAGGGCCAGCATACTCTCGTCGTCTGGCAGCTCAGGCGCTTCGCCGCTTGCCCAAGCGGGTCCGCACGCGGCAAGCGCGGCCGCGCTGATGGCGATCACATGCAGGGTGCGGCGCTGTTCCGGCCCGATCAGTTCGGCAAGCCTGCTTCCGGCTCGCGGCGAATGCACCAGCAAGATCGCGCCGGGCTCGAGCTGGAGGCCGAGTTCTGCGTTCGAACGTCCTCCGATCGTGTAGACTGCCACCCGATCAATCGTCAGCGGCCCAGGATCGATCCGGGCGAGGGTCGTTCCACCAAGATGCAAGATTTGGCGGTGCCCGTCAGCCGCGATGCGAGCGGCGATCGCGCTGCCGTCCCGATCGCCCTCCGTGACATTCGCAAATCCCTGCTCTTTCATGGCCTTGGCCGTGGCGTGCCCGACCGCATAGGCGGGCAGATGCCGGTATCGCGCAAGCTGCGACCCGCCGAGCCGAGCTGCCTGCGCGCTGGTCATCAACAGGGCGTCGAACGGCTCAGCCGGCGGCCCGCCCCAAGGGATCGGCCGCGCTTCGAAAAGCGGGCACAGGCGGGGGACGAGGCCCAATTTCACCGCCCGCGCCGCCGTCTCGCTCGCCCCCGGCTCCGGCCGCAGGATGATGACTGGCTTCACGCCTCGAACAGCGCGCGCAGTTCCATGCTCGCGCGCTCCAGCAATGACCGTCCAAGTGCTTCGGCGGCATCGCTGTCGCGCCGGGTGATGACCCTCACATCTTCCACCCGCTCGCGGCCATCAGGGCTCAATATCTCCGCTGCCAGCCGAATGCTGTCATCCTCCAAACGGCCGAGCGCAGCGATCGGTGAATGGCATGTGCCGCCGAGCCCCTTGAGGACCCCGCGCTCTGCCATCACGCAATCGAATGTGTCGGCGTCGCTAATGCCGGCGAGCAAGGCCCGCATCTCCCCATTGTCGCTCAGGGTTTCGATCCCTACCGCCCCCTGCGATGGTGCTGGCAACATGACGTCAAGCGGGATGCAGGTCCCGACGTCCGGCTGCCCCAGCCGGTCGAGCCCAGCTGCCGCAAGTAGTGTCGCATGCACCTCTCCGGCAGCAAGCTTCGCCAGCCGCGTCGCGACATTGCCCCTGAACAGCACGACCTGCGCGTCCGGGCGAAGCCGCTTCACCTGCGCTGCCCGCCGGGGGGAACTCGACCCGACCACCGGATTGTCCGGCAACGCTTCGAAACTCTCCGCCCCAATTAGCCGATCCCGCACATCCGCCCGCGGCAGCATGGCCGCAACCGAAATTTCCACAGGCCGTATAGTCTCCACATCCTTCATGGAATGGACCGCAAAATCGATCTGCCCTTCGATCAGCGCCCGGTCCAGTTCTTTGGTCCACAGCGCCTTGCCGCCGATTTCGGCGAGCGCCCTGTCCTGAATCCGGTCGCCGCTCGTCTGGACGATCACCGTCGCGATCGCATCCGGGTCCAACCCATGGCGCGCACATAGCGCCTCGGCGGTCATGCGCGCTTGGGCCAGCGCCAATGGCGAACCTCGCGTGCCAAGGCGCAGCGGACGATCAGGCGTGTAGGATAGCGATGTCATATGCCGCTTGCTCTAATATCCGTGGGCATTAGATGGAAGCGGCAATGACAATCATCCTCGGCCTGGAATCGAGCTGCGACGAAACTGCGGCAGCGCTGGTGACGGCTGAGGGCAAGGTCCTCGCGCATCGGCTCGCGACGCAGGAGGACGCGCATCGCCCCTATGGCGGCGTTGTGCCGGAAATTGCCGCCCGTGCCCATGTTGAGGCGCTGGCTCCGTTGATCGAAGCGGCACTCGCTGATGCCGAAATGACGCTGGAGCAGGTGGACGTGATCGCCGCGACGGCGGGACCGGGGTTGATCGGTGGCGTGATGGTCGGGTTGGTTACGGGCAAGGCGCTCGCCCATGCCGCGAACAAGCCTCTCGTGGCCGTCAACCATCTGGAGGGCCACGCCTTGTCGCCCCGTCTTGCTGATCCGACGCTGCAATTTCCCTATCTGCTGCTGCTGGTGTCGGGTGGGCATTGCCAACTGCTTCACGTTCGAGGACCGGGCGATTATTCCCGACTGGCGACAACGATCGACGACGCCAGCGGAGAGGCTTTCGACAAGACAGCCAAGCTGCTCGGGCTTGGCTATCCGGGCGGTCCCGCGGTTGAACGAGCGGCCTCAACCGGCAACCCCGGAGCCGTGCCGCTTCCGCGCCCGCTGGTTGGAACGGCCGAGCCGCATTTCTCCTTCGCCGGACTCAAGAGCGCCGTGATGCGCGCGGCCCAGTCAGGGCAATATGCGACCGAGGATATCGCCGCGAGCTTTCAGCAGGCGGTGATAGATTGCCTTGTCGACCGGACGGAAAAGCAGCTCGCCGGGCTTCAAGGAATCACCGCTCTTGTCGTTGCTGGAGGGGTTGCCGCCAACCAATCGATCCGCACAGCGCTCCAGACGCTCGCCGCGCGGCATGATCTTCCCTTTGTCGCGCCGCCGCTCTGGCTTTGCACGGACAATGCGGCGATGATCGCCTGGGCAGGGGCGGAACGCCATGCAGCCGGGCTGGTCGATGATCTTACCGTTCCAGCCCGGCCGCGTTGGCCGCTGGATCCGGCTGCTGAAAAGGCTCGTGGGGCAGGAGTGAAAGCATGAAGGCGGGCGTTATTGGAGCAGGCGCTTGGGGCACGGCACTTGCGCAGACCCTTGCTTCCCAAGGGGAGCATGTGCGCCTGTGGGCGCTTGAACCGGACGTGGTCAGTGCGATCAATGAAGACCACCTCAATCCGCTTTACCTGCCCGGCATCCCCCTGAGCGCGGCCGTGCAAGCCACCGGTGACATGACGGAGATGGCCGATCGCGACCTGCTGCTGATTGTCAGCCCGGCGCAGCATCTGCGCGCTGTCGTGGCCGGACTGCCGGCGGGGCTCCCGCTCGTTCTGTGTTCCAAGGGCATAGAAGCAGGCACCGGTCTCCTGATGTCCGAAGTCGCAAAGCAAGCTCAGCCTTATTCGCCGATCGGCGTCTTGTCCGGCCCGACCTTCGCGCATGAAGTGGCACGCGGACTGCCTACTGCCGTGACCCTGGCATGCGATGATGCCGAGCTTGCTGATCGCATCGCGGCGCGTGTCGCCCGTCCTGCCTTCCGCCCCTATGTGTCGGACGACGTTGTGGGCGCGGAAATCGGCGGTGCGGTCAAGAACGTCCTCGCTATCGCGTGCGGCGTTGCAGAGGGCGCTGGCCTTGGCCTCAACGCCCGTGCCTCGCTCATCAGTCGCGGATTTGCGGAAATGACCCGATTCGGCCTTGCGCGCGGCGCGCGGGCTGAAACCTTGTCGGGCTTGTCAGGCTTGGGTGATCTGGTCCTCACCTGCTCTTCGACCAATTCGCGCAATTTTTCACTGGGGAAGGGGCTGGGCGAAGGGAAGTCGGCGGCTGAGCTGCTCGCCAATCGCCGTACTGTTGCTGAAGGTGCATTCACGGCGCCAGTGCTGCGCGAAGCCGCACATGCGGCGTCCGTCGAAATGCCAGTGGTGGAAGCTGTCTGCGCCCTGCTTGAAGACACAGTGTCCCTGAGCGAAGTCATCGTCGCGCTGCTCGCCCGTCCGTTGCGGCCGGAATAAATGCGTCGCTCTCCGATCATTTATTGTTTACCATTCGCCGACAGAAAATATGACGCGACAGGGGGATCCTTTTTCTTTGCCGGCTGAGCAAATTCCCTCTGCGCAACAGGATGATATCGCGGCGCTTGCCAAAGGCGGCCGGACAAATGTGTTCGGCTTTGTCCTGCGGCTGGCTGCGCGCCTTCCCTTTCTGTTTATCGCTGGCCGCTGGTATGGTGCGGATGCGCTCGGCCGGTTCGCCTACGCTGTGCTCGTCGTCGAATTTGTCGCCCAGCTTGCAACGCTAGGGTTGAAGCGCGGCTTGGCTGGTGCGCTGGCGCAAACCGAGCGTCCGCACAGCCATGTCGTGACGGATGCGATGCTCGTGACGCTGATCGCTGCCTCGATTGGTAGCGGCATATTGGTCGCATTTCCGCAAGCCATGTTCCCTAATAGCGGCATCAATGGCCTTGACCGTTTGCTCGCCCTTATCGTTATCGCAGTTGCCGCGTCGGATGTCGCGCTGGCCGCCTGCGCCTATCGGTTCGATATTGGCGCGACCGTTCGGGCCAGGTCCATCATAGAACCTTGGGCGATCAGCATCGGGGCCTTTGCCTTCGCCTTCTACTCGACGCGCGACGGCCTGATCCTGTCCTACGTCCTCTCCATGGTTGCGGCACTGGTCGCGTCCCTCATCCCCCTGACGCGCCACTATGGCATTCCCTTCGGATGGCGACCGGATTTTGGCAGGCTGTGGAGGTTGGCTCGACGTAACCTGCCGCTCGCGGCTGCCGATGGCGTGGAGTGGGGATCGCGTCGCCTGGACCTCGCGATCCTGGGTCTGTTTGTGAGTCCCGCCGTTGTCGGCGTGTATTATGTCGCGCAGCAGGTCGCATCGTTGCCGCAAAAACTGAAGACCAGCTTTGATCCTATTTTAGGGCCCGTCATCACGCGCAATCTGGCCGAAGGCAATCTGACCGCCATTGCAAGACAGGTCAGCCAGGTCGGTTTCTGGATCATCGCTGCGCAGGCAGGGATCGCCCTTGCGCTTGGTATTCCGGGCGAGGCGGTCATGGGCCTGGTCGGCCCGCATTTCGTCGGCGGTACAGGGGCGCTTGCCTTTCTCCTGCTCGCCGAAGTCGTCGCGGCCACTGCAGTGGTCAGCGAGTCCGCCCTCGTCTACATCGCCCGCCACCGCAATCTGATGATTTCGTTGATCATGATTGGACTGCAGGCGGCGCTCAGTTTCGGGTTCATAGCGTTGGCGCGCCGATTTGAATTGTCGACCATGGCGATAGCAGCCGCGCCCGCTCTGGCGCTGACGATTGCGCTGGGGGTCGGGGCCCTCGTGAAAGCGCGCCTGCTATCGCACCTTCTGAACGCGCGCGTGAATGCATGGCGCTGGCCGCTGCTTACCGCATGTGGGGCGGCCTGCATTGTCGGCGCTGCTTTTGTCGCCTTGCCACCGGCTCTGGAATGGGTGCAGCTTGTCTTTGGCGTCGCAACGATCCTGGTCGTTTACAGCCTGGTCATATGGCGGTGGGGCTTTGGTCCCGACGACCGCGCCTTATTCCGGCGCCAGAAAGCCGTTCCAGCCTGATCGGATCAGGCTTGAAACACGGATTCTATTCTCTCCGCATCGGGAACAGCCGACGCATTCGGTGTCGGGCTCGGCCTTCTTACCTTCCAAGTTTCGCCCGGACCAATTTCAGATCCTGCTCCGGCCGTGCGCCCCAATGCGAAATTACCTCAGCGGCCGCGGCGGCGCCCAATTCCAGGCAATGATGCACGTCTAGCTCTTCGACATGCCCCGTGAGGAAGCCCGCGGCGAACAGGTCGCCCGCGCCCGTCGTATCAATGATCTGCGCAACAGGAGCTGCCGGAACTTCATAACGCATACCGTCCACGATGGCGATCGCGCCTTTCTCGCTCCGGGTTGAAACGAGCACCGGGACACGGCCGGAGAAAGCCGCGACCGCTTTTTCGAAATCATCAATCTGCGCCAGCGACTGGATTTCGCTCTCGTTGGAAAACAGGATGTCGATCAGCCCTTGGTCAATAAGCTGCACGAAATCATTCCGGTGCCGTTCGATGACGAAGCCGTCAGAAAGCGTGAAGGCGACCTTGCGGCCAGCGCCCTTGGCGGCTTCAATGGCGGCACGCATGGCAGCTCGTGGCTGCTCCGGGTCCCACAAATAGCCTTCCAGATAGAGGATCGATGCCGACCGGATCAGGTCGAGGTCCAAGGCTGATTCCGGCAGGAATTGTGATGCGCCTAGAAAGGTGTTCATTGTCCGCTGCGCATCCGGCGTAACCAGGATCAGACAGCGCGCGGTAGGCACGTCGCCCTTCACTGCCGGAGTATCGTAACGGACGCCCAGCGCGCGCACATCATGGGTGAAGACCGCGCCCAGCTGGTCGTCACACACCTGCCCGATAAAGGCGCAGCGCTTACCCAGGGCCGCAAGCCCCGCAAGCGTGTTCGCGGCCGATCCTCCGCTGATCTCCTTGCCAGCCCCCATGTTGGCGTAAAGCGTTTCGGCAGTCTCTGCGTCGATCAGCTGCATGCCGCCCTTCGTGAGCGCATGTTCGGCCAGAAATGCGTCGTCGCTGGGAGCAAGCACATCGACAATGGCATTGCCGATTGCGACAACATCTAGCGAGGGAGCAGCAGCAGCGGTCACGCGAAATCCTTATCAGAAGGCTGTAAAATCGCGCCGTGTCTATCGGGCCCGGCTGCTGCGCGCAATGTTGCAGATTGACCGAACTGGCGCAGCGGGGGAATAGCGTCATCATGGTGATCGCCGCTGCCCTTCGCGCCTTCCCCGCGATCTTTCATCCTGCGGCTTTGCGCCTTCTTGCAAAGACGCTGGCCTTGACGTTGATGATTTTTGCCGTCGCCGCATTGGCGCTTTGGGCGCTGATACATGCTGCGCGCCAATATCTTGGATGGGGTGGTGGCGGCTTTGCGGAAGCTGCGGCAACGGCATTGGTAGTGATCGCGCTCGCCTGGTTGCTCTTTCGAACCATCGCCATGGCCATCATGAACCTGTTCGCCGATGACATCGTCATTGCGGTGGAACAGGACAGCTATCCTGCCGCCGCGGCTTCGGCTCGCCCTCTTGGCTTTGCTCCTAGCTTGCGGCAGGCCCTCCGTTCGGCTGGACGCTCGGCCGGCTGGAACATGCTCGCGCTGCCTCTTTATTTAATGCTTCTCGTCACAGGCGTCGGCACGATCCTGCTCTTCCTCACGCTCAATGCTTATCTCCTGGGCCGGGATCTCAGCGAAATGGTGGAGCAGCGGCATGCCGGGACTACGACGATGTCCGGCGTCAGCCGGTGGCTTCTGGGCCTCGTCTCGGCGCTTCTGTTCCTCATTCCCTTCATCAACTTGCTTGCACCGGTTTGGAGCGCGGCTATGGCGGTGCACATGCTCCACGGTGCCCGGAACAAGTCTTCATGAGAGCCTCTCATCCTATCTTCTGCGCCTCGCTCGCGCTATCGCTGTCGGCTTGCAGCGGCTCGATCGTGCCGCCTTCGTCGGCGAGCCAGTCGTCTTCCGGTCCGCCCGCCAGCGCTTTCATGAAATCAGGCCCGCTCATGGGTATGGATGCGCGCCACCTTGTCCAGCAATTCGGAACGCCCCGCTTGGACATTAGGGAAAGCAGCATGCGCAAGCTTCAGTTCGCAAATGGCCGCTGCGTGCTTGACGCCTACCTCTACACCCCTGCTCGCGGCAAGGAACCGGTTGTCACCCATGTCGATGCACGCAACCCCGCAGGGGCCGACATGGATGCTGGCGCCTGCGCTTCGGCGCTCCGCCGTTAAATCACATCGTCGATAGCCGCTCCACGGCCCAGGCGGCCGCTTCCGCTACGACAGGGTCGTCATCGGTCAGCAAAGGATACAAAGACACCAGCAGCTTTGGATCACCGCTGTTGCCTGCTGCTATAGCGGCGTTGCGCACCATCCGATTGCGCCCGATCCGCTTGATGGGGGACCCCGAGAAGACCTCCCGAAAGCCAGCATCGTCCAAAGTTAGCAGGTCGCCAAGTTCGGGCGCTGCCAGTTCGGCCCGACCGATAAACGCCCGGTTGGCTGCCGCCGCATCGGCAAATTTGTTCCACGGGCACACTGCCAGACAATCGTCGCAGCCATAGATGCGATTGCCGATCTTGTCGCGAAACTCCACTGGAATCGGGCCCTTATACTCGATCGTCAGATAGGAAATGCAGCGTCGAGCGTCGACGACATAGGGCGCGGGGAAGGCATCGGTTGGACAAGCCGACTGGCAGGCGGTGCAACTGCCGCAATGGTCCGTTTCCGGCAGGTCGGACTCCAGCGCTATCTCGCTGTAGATCGCGCCCAGGAACAGCCAGCTGCCATGGTCGCGGCTCACCAGATTGCTGTGCTTCCCTTGCCAGCCCAAGCCCGCCGCTGCCGCAAGCGGCTTTTCCATCACCGGTGCGGTATCGACGAAGACCTTGAGCGCGCTTGCCTGCTCCTCGACCAGCCAGCGGGCGAGGGCTTTCAGCCCCTTCTTCACCACATCATGATAGTCGCGGCCCTGCGCATAGACCGAAATGCGTCCACGATCCCCCTCGTCGGCCAGCGCCAGCGGATCGCGCGCGGGGGCATAGCTCATCCCCAGCATGATGACACTGCGCACGTCGGGCCACAGTCCCTTCGGCGAGCCTCGCTGCTCGGCCCGCTCCTCCATCCACAGCATCTCGCCATGGCAACCATCGTTCAGCCATTGGCGCAGTCGCCGCCCGGCTTCTGGCGCCGCGTCAGCGCGCGCGATGGCGCATGCGGCAAAGCCCAGCCGCCGCGCCTGCGCCTTCAGGCGCTGTTCCAAGGATTCGGTTTGCGTTGGCATGCTGTGCGACTATCAGGAGGGGATGATCCGTAATAATCCGGCTCCTTCTTCGGCCTATGCCGTCGAAGGCCATGCTCTTGTCAAGACTTTCGGCAAATTCCGGGCAGTCGATGGCATCGACATCGCCGTTCCTGCCGGGTCGATCTACGGCATTTTGGGACCGAATGGAGCGGGCAAGACCACCTTGCTGCGCACGTTGCTGGGCATCATCGATCCTGATGAAGGCTACCGCCGCTTGCTGGGCGACGACGTCCCGCTGCGCCAGGCGCGCGCTATCGGTTATTTGCCCGAGGAACGGGGCCTTTATCCGTCGATGAAGGCCGCAGAGGCGATCGCCTTCATGGGTGCCTTGCGCGGGCTGCCGATCAAGGTCGGGCGAGAACGCGCCCGTGCAATGCTCACCGAACATGGCATGGGCGCTTCTATCGACAAGCCGATCCGTCAACTGTCGAAAGGCATGGCCCAAACTGTTCAGCTTTTCGGCACCATCGTTCATGAACCAAAGCTGATCGTTCTGGACGAACCGTTTTCCGGCCTGGACGCGATCAACCAGGGCAAGCTGGAAACGCTGATCCGCGATCAGGCTCGGCGTGGCGTCACCATCCTCTTTTCCACCCACGTCATCGCGCATGCTGAACGTCTTTGCGAACGCATAGCCATTGTTGCAGGCGGGCAGATTCGGTTCGATGGGTCGGTGAGCGAGGCGCGTGACAAGCTTCGGCCGCAAGTCCGGCTGCGGACGCGGGCGAGCGATGGCAGTTGGCGCCGCGCGCTTCCCGCCGAGACATTGGCCGCCGATGGCGCATGGCATTTCGATCTGCCGGACGAGGGGATCGAGCCACTTCTGCGGGCGCTGCTCGACGGGCAGGCAGGCATTGAAAGCCTCTCGATCGAACGGCCGGGTCTGCATGATGCGTTCGTTTCCATCGCCGGCCCAGCAGCGGCCCTGGAGATGCAGGATGTGGAAGAGGAGCTGGCCGGATGAGAGAAATCCTTCGCGCCGCCCTGGTTATCGCCCGCCGCGATTTTTCGGCCGTGATTTTTTCGAAGACCTTTATCCTGTTTTTGCTCGGTCCTTTGTTTCCTGTGGTGATCGGCATGGCGTTCGGGGGGCTGGGTGAAAAGATCACGACGGAAAGCCTTCGTCCGACGGTCGGCCTGGCAATGGCGGCTAACGACGCCGCGCAGATGGAACATGCGCACGATATTCTGGCCGCGCGGGTTGGGGCGGCCAACCTCCCGCGCCTGCAGCGCGCGCCGCAGGCTGACCCACGCTCTCTGCTGGCGCGGCCGGACACCCGATTTATCGCCGTTGTTTCTGGAACCATCGATAAACCAGTGCTGACGGGCAAGGCCGGCGATCTTGCCATGCTGGAAGGGGATATAAACCTGCTTGCCAGCGCTGCGGTGGCCGGGGAGCAGTTGCCCCATGTGCAGGTCAGCAAGCAGCTTGTGACGGCGAGTGCGGGTGCGGAATCGCAGGCGCGCCTGTTGACCGGCAGGGCCGCCCAAGTGCTCATTTTCCTGCTGACCATGTTGCTGGCGGGAATGGTCCTGTCGAACCTTGTGGAGGAAAAGACCAACAAGGTGATCGAGATCTTGGCCGCTGCCGTTCCGATCGACTCAGTTTTCCTCGGCAAGCTCGTCGCGATGCTTGGGATGAGCTTCGTCGGCATCTGTTTCTGGGGTGCGGGCGTCGTATTTGGCGTCCGCATTTTCGCAGGTCCCGACATCGCGCTGCCTACCCCAGCAGTGGGATGGCCGATGTTCCTGCTGCTTGGCGGCATCTATTTCACCATGGCCTACGCCCTTCTTGGCTCCCTGTTCTTGGGGATCGGCGCTCAGGCCGCCACGGTGCGGGAAGTGCAGACGCTCAACATGCCTGTCACCATGGCGCAGATGGGCGTCTTCTTTTTCGCCACCTATGCCGTTGATCATACAGGATCCGCGCCTGAAATTGCCGCGATCCTCTTCCCCTTTTCCTCGCCCTTCGCCATGATCGCGCGGGCCGCGCAGGATGCGGCATTATGGCCCCACGTCGCCGCGATCATCTGGCAGGCGATCTGGGTGGCTGCGATCATTCGGCTCGGTGTCTGGCTGTTCCGGCGGCATGTACTTAAATCCGGCCAGGGCAGCAGCTGGAAGTTATTCAGGCGTCGCTCAGCCCCCACGATTTAGGAGAGAATGATGGATCGCCGTCACCTTCTTATGAGCAGTTTGGGCGGAGCCGCCGCACTTGCCTTTTGGGCCCTTGGAGCAGGTGAGGCTGCGGCTTATCCCTTCTCGCTGACGGATGCGCAGTGGCGCAAACGCTTGACGCCGCTGGCGTACAATGTGCTGCGCAAACATGCGACCGAGCGTCCCTTCACCAGTCCGCTGAACAAGGAGCATCGCCCTGGCATTTTCAAATGCGCCGGCTGCGGTCAGAATTTGTTCAATGCCAAGACGAAGTTTGACAGCGGCACCGGCTGG
Source organism: Pseudomonadota bacterium (assembly GCA_023433445.1). Taxonomy (GTDB): domain Bacteria; phylum Pseudomonadota; class Alphaproteobacteria; order Sphingomonadales; family Sphingomonadaceae; genus Sphingobium. The sequence goes on from JAEZCS010000140.1 coordinate 16,502, forward strand.
CCAAGCTTCTGGGCGCCGCTACCGCGTGCCGTGGGTACGTCGCGGGATTTCTCGCTGGTCTATCCCAGGACGGAAGTCCATTGCGCTCGATGTGGCGGCCATCTCGGCCATGTCTTCGATGATGGGCCACCCCCTACGGGCAAGCGCTACTGCATGAACGGCGTGGCCCTCAGCTTTTCGGCGGCGTGATCCTGTAGACCCGCAGGGATGTGGTGCCCTGAAGCCTCACCGGCTCGAGCCAGGCCGGGTTCGCGCCCTTGTCCAGCATTGATGCCAGGCTGCCGGGATGTTCATCGGCATAATGCCTGAACTCGTTGAGGCCTGGGCATGTCACCAGATAATTCGGCCCCTGACCGCTATTCAGCGCGCTTAGGATGTCCCGCGCTTTTGCTGGCGGCGCGGTGAAGGCTTCGACCACTGCGGTGATCCCGGCCGCATTGCGGTGATGGGCCGTGCCGATGACATAATGAGGGGTCTTGATCAGGATATCCGGGCCTATATCCAGCGGGGCGAACAGAGTGGATTGCGGCAATTGCCGCAGCTGAGCCAAGGCCGCAGCGCTACGGCATTCACTGGCTGGGGAGCTTGCCTTTTCATCCGCGTCGTCTGCACTCACCGTCACTGCGATCCAAATCGCACACAAGGCTGCCGGTGTCAGTAGGGCGACGGCGGAAGAGGCAAACACTCTCGGCAACGTCGCTGATTGCTGCTGCGCGCGTCGGAAAAGTCGCAACATCAGCCAGGCAGTGCCAGGCAAGGCTAGTACATGCGCCACGGACATCGCCCGCATCACGAGCATCGCGATCAGGGTCGATCCAGCCAGCAGCAGTGCCACGGCCAGCCAACGATCGCGCTCCTTGGGCGATCCGCTGGAGCGCGCAGCCAGAAGTGACCCCCCCAGCCCTGCCAGAGGGGGGATCAGGATGAGGCCCATCATCGAGCGGCCCTGTTCCCATATCGGGCGGCCTTCCATCACGTGCAGATACCAGAGCTTATAGGCAATCGGCCCAAGCGCCTGAAACGGATCGCCGGTCAGGCAGGGGCGACCAGTGATGACGAACATCGCAGCCGCCGCCAGGGCGCCTGAGCCCGCAGCCAGAAAGCGGCCCTGCGCTGAGGCAGGAGCAAGGCGAAAGGCAAGGGGTGTGACCATGGCAAAGGCAAGCAGGGGCCAGACATAGGCCGCTGAAAGGGCATCGCACTGCGCCTGCACGAGTGGAGGCATGCCGCGCAGTACTGCCAGCAAGAGCAGTGCAGCACCGCCCAGGGTCGAAGCATAGGCGATGAAGCGAGCGACTTCGCCACGATCGCGCCACTGGCGCAACGCCAATATGGCGGCGAACAAGGCGGCATAGGGCAAGCCCTCGCTCGAAATCTGCAGCCAGACTGCCATTGCCGCGCCAGCCACTATGCCGCCACGCCTGGCGTGCGGGTCCACCGTCCCAGCCAGGGCGATCGTCGCCATCAGGATTTGCCATCCATGGTGGTCGATCCGCAGCGGCCCGAACTGAACAAGGATGGTCGGTGTTGCTAGCAGCAGAACTGGCGCGAGCAGCCCCGCCGACTTCCCGGCGATACGAGTGGATGCGCAATGGACGGCCCACACCAAAGCCCCCAGCAGAAGCAGCGGAACCGTCGAGCAGGCGATGACCTCCGCCAGGCTGTTTCCCATGATCGGCCGCAAAATAAGGATTATGACCGCAATCGGCGCGTCCACGATCCGGGACCAGTGCATCGGGCCACCGAAGGGCGGGTTCACCCGGTGTTGGCTGACGTCCAAAAAGGGCTGGCCGGAAAGCCAATCCCGCACCTGCTGGAGGCGCATTGCGTCATCCGGATCGCGAAATCCTAAAATACCAAGATCGTTGCGATGCAACCACAGCAGGATAACGGCACAGCATAGCCAGCCCAGGATGAGCCAGCGTGCGGACGGAACACCATGCGCCCCCAGGTCGCGAGTGAACCCTGTGCGGGCCTTAGCGAGCGGCGAAGACGCCATATTTCCGGATCGCATAGACCGATAGAAAACTAGCCGGGATGGCGAAGAGCTTCGCCATGGCCGGAGCCATGCCGGTCAGCCCCAATGCGCTGATAAGGCCCGAGGTCACCCCGATACCTACGAAAGCGCTGAAGACAAAACCCAACCGTTGCTTGGTTGTAGGGCCAACGGCTGAGGGAAAGACAAAGCGAATGCTGATCAGCCAGTGCAGCAGCAGCCCGCCTGTATAGCCGATGGCTCCAGCCATGGCCGGCGGCACATCGATTCGAAGCAGCGCCAGGAACAACAGCATGTCGCCACAGAGCGCGCACAGGCTTGCCAGCGTGTAGCGGACAAGGGTGAAACGGACGGCAGCTGCGTTGGCCAGGTGGCTGATGTTCATCAATGCCATGACTGCGGTTAAGCGGCCTTCAAGCGGTTGGGGACTTTCCGCACGCTGTTGAGCGCTGCCGTTTGCCCGTTTGCTTCTTCGCCTTCTTTGCCAGCCTCATGATATTCGGCATCCTCATTGACGGCCCAAGTGTCGAACTGGCGTTCACCCGCTTCGATGTTCCGCACCGTCAGCATGGCGGTCATCATCGCATGATCCTGATTATTATAGCGATGCATGCCGTTGCGACCGACCAAATGCAGCGTCGGGTAAAGCTGCTCCAGTTCTGTCCGCATCTTCAGAACATTGGCGGCATAATCGTCATCATAGACAGGGTAGGCTTTTTCCTGGCGAACGACCGATCCGCCAACCACGTCCGCGGGATCGCAGAGTCCCAGGATAGCCATTTCGCGTTTGGCGAATTCGACCAACGCATCGTCGCTTGACGACCAAAGGCCATCGCCCTCGAAGCAGAAATATTCAAGACCGACGCAGGCCAGCGAAGGATCGGGGACCATTTCCGGAGACCAACTGCGGAAGTTCTGAATGCGGCCGACCTGAACCTTCGAATCATGGATATATATCCAGTTGTCGGGGAACAGGTCTTCCGACTTGATGATTAGAGCGACGGTCAGGAAGTCACGATATTTGAGCTCCATCGCATTGCCGAGCGTTGCGGGCAGGGGATGGAGGCGGCCGGCAAGCTCGCGCATCGGGGCGGAACTGATCACATGACGCGCCTTCAGCAGCACGTCACCGCCGGGACCCTGGGCGACCATCTGCCATTGGCCGGAACCCTGATCATGCGACAGCTGCTTGAGGCTATGGGCCATCAGCACTCGGTTCCCGCGAGCGACAACGAAATCCCTTGCCGCTTCCCACATCATGCCGGGGCCAAGCCGCGGATAACGAAAGCTTTCGAGCAAGGTCTTGGCCGCCATGCCGTCATTGGGCCGCTTGTTGAGCCCCAGCGACCGCTTCAGCCCGTCCTTCACCGCGCCCCAGAGGGACAGGCCCTTGATCCGCTGGGCCGCCCAATCGGCCGACATCTCGTTGCAGGGCATGCCCCAGACCTTTTCTGTGTAGGTCTTGAAGAAGATAGAGAAGAGCTTGTGCCCGAAGGCATTCACCGTCCAATCCTGAAAGGAGCGGACGTTGCGGTTCGGCAGCAGCTTGGCTTTCGCAAAACTCGCCATGCATAGCGTGGAGCGCCACAGGCCAAGATTCCACAATGCCTCGAAAGCGCGCAGCGGATAGCTGTAAAACTTGCCCTCATAATAGATGCGGCTCATCCGGGGACGCTGGATGAAATCATCGGGCAGGATCTCGTTCCAGAGATCGACAACCTCCTTCGACTTCGAAAAGAAGCGGTGGCCGCCAATGTCGAAGCGAAAACCGTTCAGTTCGACTGTCCGGCTGATCCCACCGACATAGCGGGGATCTTTCTCGATGACAGTGACGGTGTAGCCCTTCTTCGTCAGCTGATAGGCCGCAGTTAGGCCTGCCGGACCTGCGCCGATGATGGCGACATCCACGTTCTGGTCAATTTCCGGCATGCAATGCCCCCCGATAGGCTAACTTCTATCATCGGGATTGGCGGAAATCATCTAAGGAATGGTTAACAACAGGGTAAGCATGACAGGGCCGCGATCACGACCCTGTCGGCATCGGTCATCGATCAGCCCTGACGCTGTTCCTGTGCTAGGCTGTCCCGCGCGCTTTCCAAGGCGTTGGTGTAGCAAGCACGAAATTCACGCGTAGGCTGTTGGATAGAGCCGTTGAGCCAGCCGCAGGCCTGCTTAGCTGCACGGTCGATGCGGGAATTCGCCAGGCGTGCGCCGTGGACGCTTGCCAAGTTCAAATCGGCTACCGAAACCATAATGCTGCGCGTTTCGGTGCCTGTGCGAGCGTCCACCACCATAGCGCCTGAGGCGAGCGCTGAAACCGGCAAGGCGAGGGTCATCGTGGCGGCCAGCGCCGCCAGCGTCTTCATGGTCATCCTATGTCTCCTGCGAACTTTGGTCTGCCCGCGGCCTGCATGGGCTTAGGGTCGACTGGAAAATAGGATTTGCGCACGGCGTTGGAAAGAGGCCACTTGGCCGAAAGTGGCAGAAATCAGCTATTTTTGCGGATGCGAAAGGAATGGGGCCTACTCGCACCCGCGTTAGAGTGATTAGTGGCGGAAGTGTCGCATGCCGGTGAAGACCATGGCGAGACCCGCCTCATCTGCCGCTGCGATGACTTCTTCGTCACGGATCGATCCGCCCGGCTGGATTACGGCAGTGGCGCCCGCCTCGACTGCGGCAAGGAGGCCGTCAGCAAAGGGGAAGAAAGCATCGGAAGCAACCGCCGAGCCGATGGTGCGGGCTTCGCTCCATCCGGCCTTATCAGCGGCATCTTTGGCCTTCCACGCTGCAATGCGGGCTGACTCCAGGCGGTTCATCTGTCCCGCGCCGATGCCTGCGGTGCTGTTGTCCTTCGCATAAACGATGGCGTTGGACTTTACATGCTTCGCTACGGTCCAGGCGAACAGGCAGTCATTCAGTTCCTGGTCGGTAGGCGCCCGCTTGGTCACGACCTTCAACTGATCGCGCGTGATGCTGCCATTGTCGCGGCTTTGCACGAGCAGCCCGCCCGCGATGCTCTTCATCATCAGGCCAGTACGGGCGGGATCGGGCAACTCGCCGGTCAGCAGGAGGCGAAGGTTCTTCTTCTTCGCAAAGATCGCCTTCGCATCCTCATCGGCGTCAGGTGCTGCGACCACTTCTGTGAAGATGCCGCTGATCGCCTCGGCGGTGGGACCGTCGAGCGGACGGTTTACGGCAATGATGCCGCCAAATGCCGAAACGCTGTCGCATGCCAGTGCGGCTTCATAGGCTTCGATCAGCGTGTTCCCGGTCGCCACGCCGCAGGGATTGGCGTGCTTCACGATCACCACGGTCGGCGGGCCGTCACGGAACTCGCTGACCAGCTCCAGCGCGGCGTCGGCGTCATTATAATTATTGTAGCTCAGTTCCTTGCCCTGGATCTGCTTGGCCTGGGCGATGCCGTTGGCTGACGGGCCGACCGGCAGATAGAGCGCGGCGGACTGATGCGGATTCTCGCCATAGCGCAGGCTCGACCCGAGCTTGCTCGACACGCTGAGGGTTTCAGGGAAATCAACACCCTGATCGGCAAAGGCGAACCAACTGGCGATCATCGAATCATAGGCTGCCGTTGCGGCATAGGCCTTGGCTGCCAGCATGCGACGAAAATCATAACTGGTTGCGCCGCCCTTTTCCTCCATCTCGGTGATCAGGCGGGCATAGTCGGCCGGATCGGTGACAATAGCGACGCTTTCATGATTTTTCGCGGCGGAGCGGACCATGGAGGGGCCACCGATGTCGATATTTTCGATGATCTCCTCGCGCTCTGCGCCCTTCGCGACGGTAGCAGCGAATGGGTAGAGATTGACAACGACGAGGTCGATCGCGCCGATCTCATGCTCCTGCATGGAGGCGACATGGTCGGGATTGTCGCGCACGGCGAGCAGGCCACCGTGCACCTTCGGGTGCAGCGTCTTGACCCGACCGTCCATCATTTCCGGGAAACCGGTGAGGTCCGAGATATCTTTGACGTCCAACCCGGCATCGCGAAGCGCCTTGGCCGTGCCGCCCGTCGACACCAGTTCGACGCCATGCTTGCCCAGCGCCTGGCCCAGTTCGACGAGGCCGGACTTGTCCGACACGGATAGGAGGGCGCGCTTGATGGTGACGTCTGACATGATGCTTCCTGCTTTTCGGGTGCCGCTCAGGCTTGCCGCAGCCCTCTAATCCTGCCGGGCCAATGCGGCAAGGACCGGATTGGATGTAACGAGCTTAGCTCATCCGCTTGAAGAGCCAGCCGATGGTCGACCCGCCAGGCAGCGCTTCGGCAGTGATGACCAGCTGGCGGGTTTGGTGCGGGCGACCTTCTGCATCGACCCATAGGCTGTCCTCGATGGCGAGCTTGCCGGCATTGGCGCGGAACTGCCAGATTGGCCCCATCTCGATCCGCAGCAGCGCGCCCATACCGTCTGCGGTGGCCGTCGGCTCGACCAGCGGCGCGAGATGGAAGCGCAGCTGCGCTGGCAGCTTCACCGGCTTGCGACGGCGAGCGGCGGGGGTCAGCAAATCCTCCCCCCGGATCTCCCGCCCGTCGACGCTGACGAGCAGCAGGCGGCGGTGAACATAGCCCATGCGGCGGACATAGCCATCATGGCTGATCTCTATCCGGCTGCCGCTCTCCTGCTCCTGCCGATGCAGTTCGACTTCGGTGACTCCGCGGCCAAGCGTGCCGTCCGGCATCAGCGCCGTGGAATTCGTATCGTTCAGAACCAGCGTGCTGTGCGCGGCAGTGGTCCGCAGCCCTTGCGCAAGTCCACCGGGCATCCATGCGCCCTCCAGCGCCGCGCCGCCGCAATTGACGATCAGCCGCTGCGGCCCATCGCTGATCTCGATTGCGGTGGTAGAGGCGCACCCGGCTGCCGCAAGGTGAGCGACCGGCGGCGGTGCGGCGTCGACCTGAACAATGGTAGGGCCTGCGACCAGCCGTTGATAACCCCAGTCGTTCGCTTGCCGCAGCGGCCGTGCGCGAATCCGGCTCGCCCGGATTACAGCTTCGACCGTGGCTGGATCAATAGCACCTGCGCCCTGCCAGCTGCCCAGCCCGCCATCGCCATGGGCCAGGCCGAGCAAGGCTGGCACCATCCGCCCCAGCGCTTCGGTCAGGAATGGCGGCACCTGTTCGCGACGCACGTCATATACGGCTCGCACCATGGAGAGCAGCATGATCGCGCCCTGCTGATCCCGCGGCGATCGCGACACGATGCCGCCATCACCATGAACTGCGTTATCGATCGCCCGCTTGAGACCGGCTTCCCCGAAAATCTTTCGCGCCGCGCCACCCGGTAGCAGCATCGAAGCGGCAACGATCCCGCCCCAGGCCACCAGACGAGGCAGACCCAGCGGCGCCTTGTCAGCGCCGCGATCCAGATGCCGCGCCGTCCGCGCGATGCAGTTCAGCACCAGCGATCGATAGACCAGGTCGCTGGATGACAGGATGAGCGGCGCATGGGCCGACCAGAACAGCAGCCGCCAGCCCGCATTGTCCGCGCGCCAGGCCGGTTCGCTCGGCGTTTCGGCATGCGCCTCCAGCCATTTGCGCAGCACGCCTTCCGCGACGGGCGCACCCTGTTCGCGCGTGGCGGCCGACGACAGGTCGCGCAGCCAGGCGAAGCTGTGCAGATAGTCGGCAAAGGCTGGGGCGACGGTCAGCCGGT
>JAEZCS010000163.1 GCA_023433445.1 Pseudomonadota bacterium
CCGTGGTCGGCGCGGCCACGATGACCTGATACCCGGCCAGTGCGGCCAGCGCTGCTGCGCGAAGGGCGACCTCGGTCTTGCCATAGCCGACATCGCCGATGACCAGCCGGTCCATCGGCTTGCCCGACGCCAGGTCGTCGCGCACCGCCTGGATCGCACGCGCCTGATCGGCGGTCTCGTTGAACGGGAAGCCATGAACGAACTGCTCATATCGTGACGAATCGGGTTCGATGACCGCCGCCTTCAACCGCGCCCTCTCCTCGGCCAGTTCCAGCAAAACACGCGCGCTCTCGCTAATTGCTTCATGAATTTCCGCCCGTCGCTTCTCCCAGCTCGATCCGTCCAGCTTGTCCAGCCGCACCGCATCGGCATCCGCGCCATAGCGCCACATCCGCCCCGCTTCGCCGACCGGCACCAGCCGCCGTGCCCCGTCCGCATATTCGAGCGCGATCACTTCGGAGCCGGAACCGTCGGGCGCAGGCTCCAGTCCAGCGACGCGGCCTACGCCATGATCCTCATGCACCACGACGTCCCCGGCCCGCACCTCTCCGCCATTCCGCGCCAGGACATTGGAAACCGTTTCGGGAGCCTCGCCAATCAGGGCGCGGCTTCCCAGAAGATCGGCGGCGGCGATCATGACCATGCCGTCCACGACCGCACCTCGGTCGATCGGCGCAATCAAGGCTGCGCCCTCGCCTTCCGGCAACGCGCGCGCATCCGCAAGGCTGGCCGCCTCGGCGAGCGTGATCTTCAGCTTCCGTTCGATCCTCGGCCGCAGGAAGCGCAGGTCGCGCTCGCTGCCGACCAGCAGAAGCCTGTGCCCGCCCCCCAGCAGCGGGCGAGAGAAGCGCGCCATCGCGGACAAGGGCGAGGGCTGCAGGGCGAAGCGAGGAACTTCGCTTACGGTCTCGTCCGGCGTGATTGCCGTCCAGGACGCGATCGCCAGCGCCCAACTATCCTCATCGACGGCATCGTTGCCTTTTGCCACTTGCCCCGCCAGCTGGACAAACCGGCGTCGGCGCTCGTCAGCCTTGGGCGACTTGACGATGATCCCTTGCCGCAGATGAGCGAGGATGCTCGCCTTCTCCTCACATTCAGGCTCTGCCGCCCGGCCGATCTCCAGCCGCTCGCAATCCTCGGTCGTCAGCTGCGTCACCGGATCGTAGCGGCGGATACCGCTGATCCGCTCGTCTGCTATGTCGATGCGGATGGGTGTTCCGGCATCGGCGGGGAAAATGTCGATGACATCGCCGCGTACTGCAACTTCGCCCGGCTCATCCACCCGGTCGTGGATGATAATGCCGATCATTTCCATCTCTGAAGCGAAGCTGCCGCTGTCGATGGCATCGCCTTTCGTCAAGCTGGGTGGTGCGGCGTCAAAAGCCTCTGGCGCCGCGTAAAGGCGGGCGGCGGCTTCGCCACTCATGATCGTCGCTAGAGGCGCTCGGCCTCCCTCCGCATTCAAGCGGCGCAAGCTCCGCAGGGCGGAAACGCGCTTGCCAATATTCGCCGGGGAGGCAGGCGCATCGTCTCCCGGCAGCGTGTCGCTCGAAGGCAGGAAGATGACGAGCCTGTCGGGTACCAAGGCCCCAAGCGCGGCGGCGAGCGCCTCCGCCTCCTGCTCATCGTCCGCCAGATACAGAAGGTCTTCTTCCTGCATCAGTTGGCACAACAGGACGGCCGTTTCGCCTAAGCCACGCGCCGCACTCATGCTGCATCGCCTTCAGGCAGTTCAGCGGGGGCGGCGGGCCAATCCCCGTCCGCGAGCGGCGGCAGCGCCTCGAACCACGCCCTGTCCCGCTTCAGCGCGAAAACGTCACAGGAAAAACGAATATCGTTCCGGGCGACGGCGCGGAGCACCTCATGGATCCCGCCAACGCTGCTGGCGCTGATGACGACATAGCTGACCTCGCCACTTTCACATGTGACGAGGGCCTCCACTACCTTGCCGACCACTTCGCCGTCCGAAGCGTTGACCGGCAAGCCTGCGACGCCGGTCGCCGTAAACAGCGTCGGATAGGCAGAGCGGCGGCTTGCTTTGGTGGCAGACTTGCCGCCATCCTCATAGGCGCGCTGGCGCCCGAGCCATCGCCACACGCCAACGAGGTTCACGAACGTCAGAAAGCCGTTTGTCGCGACAAGGTTGGTCTGTCCCGACGACAGCCCCACGATCGACCAGGCGATGGACCCGACGGTGAATACGACAAAGCCCCAACCGGTGACGCGCGCACCCAGATTGGCGGCGGTCATCATCGCGGCGATCATGGTCGCAATCGGCGCGACCCAACCAGCAATATCTTCCAGAAAAAGCTCCCATGATCAGCGGCATTGAACGACGCATCAACGCGCGCCGATCCGGTTGGTGGCGGCGGACGGCGGGAGCCAGGAAAAATCTATGCTAACCTATGTGAGGGCGCGCAGCCGATCCCGGCAAGGGCTGGCTGCGGGCTCTATCAAGCCTGCGTCAGGATGGCGGCGATTCCGGCGCGCGCGATCTGGGCGTCCTGGTCCGACTTGACCCCGGATACGCCAACTGCCCCGACATAATCGCCGTTGATCACGATCGGAACCGCGCCTTCAAGCATGGCAGCCATGCCGGGCGCAGACAGCATCGAAACGCGCCCCCCGAGCACAAGATCTTCATAGACCTTCGACTCCCGGCGGCCGAGCATGGAAGTCGACGCCTTGGATTCTGCCATCTTGGCGGTGCTCGCCGCTGCACCATCCAGGCGAAGGAGCCCGAGCAGATGCGCGCCGTCATCAACCACCGCGATGGTAACAGCCCAGCCATTCGCCAGCGCCTCGGCCTCGGCTGCGGCGAGGATCGCCTTTACGTCGCTTGCTTCCAGACAGTGCTTGGTCTTCATCCCGTTGTTCCCGCTGTTGAATGCGCCGGCGGCGCTTGATGGAGCAGGCGCCTTATCATCCACCGGACGTCTTGCCAGCATTATAGCGGGTCGGGCGGTTCCGTGGGGGGCTGATCCGATTGCACTGCTATGGTCAGCAATTCGGGCTGATCCGTGCCGAAGGACTGTATGGCAACAACAGCGTCGCCCACAGCCGCCTCTTCGGACAGGGGCATGTCGACGATGATCCTGTCGGGACCCGATGCCTGCCATTTGACCCCGATATTCCGTC
>JAEZCS010000177.1 GCA_023433445.1 Pseudomonadota bacterium
GCCGGGGTGGCGTTCTGCCTGCGGCTTACCTAATTTGGACCGATGGCAAGAAGCAGCCGATCAAATGACTGGGGCTTTCCCCGCTGGCGCAGCTATGGCGCATCGCGTGAGGCGCAACAGGTCCGCATGTGCGACCGCTATGGGTGCGACAGGCCGGGCGAGTGCCCTGCGCCCAAATCGCCCAACAGCCGCGAGCGTTGGTATTTCTGTAGCGATCATGCGGCGGAGTATAACCGCAACTGGGACTATTTTCAGGGCTTGGACCAGGAAGAGCGGGAGCAGCGCGAGCGCGCCGAGCGGCGCGACGCCGGTGGCTACCAGAGCAGTGCCTATCACGGCTGGGGCGGCCCCGGCGACGGCAGCCGCTCACGCGACGAACTGCATGCTCTCAAGGCCTTGGATCTTGAGGATGACGCCGATTTCGAGGCGGTGAAGAAGAGCTGGCGGCGTCTTGCCAAGGAGAATCATCCCGACGTCAAGCCCGGCGACGCGGATGCGGCCGTCCGCTTTCAGACGATCCAGGCGGCTTACGAAGTGCTGCGGTCGGCGGAGGAGCGGCGGACATGGAAGCCGCGGGAGACCGTGGATTGAAGGATCATGTCCGGTCCAACTGGCAGAATGCGGTGCTGGTCTGCCGCAAATGTTCGAAGAAGCTGGACGGCGGCTTTGGCGCTGACGGGAATGAGCGGCTGGCCAAGGCGCTTCGCAAACAGCTTTCGATCAAGAAGGGGCGGAAGGCAGCAGCCGGAATTATCGAGGTGAACTGCCTTGGCGTGTGCCCCAAGGGGGCGGTGACGGTCGTGAACGGCTCGCAATCGCGTGACTGGCTGCTTGTGCGGCGCGGTATTGATCTGGATGAACTGGCGCAGACGCTGGGACTTGTGGGGGTAGGCGAGCGCGTCAGCTAGCGCGCGTGATGGGCCGCTCAAAGCCCACTGCCGGTTCCCGCCAAGCATAGCATCCGCCGCCCTGACGAGCGGCGGATGGCACCTTGAATCAGCCCGGCTGGTCGGCGCGGCTGGCGCCTTCGCCGTCGAGATTCTGGGCGACGAAGTCCCAGTTGATCGCTTCCTTCAGAACGCGCTCGGCATAGTTGGGGCGCAGGTTCCGATAGTCGATATAATAGGCATGTTCCCACACATCGAGGATCAGCAGCGGCGTGTGGCCATGCGCGACGGGGGTGTCCGCGTCGTGATAGCTGGTCACTTCGAGCTTGCCGTCCTTCAGGATCAGCGCGGCCCAGCCGCTGGCGAAGTGGCCGACAGCTTCGGCTTTCAACTTGTCGATCAGGGCGTCGACGGAACCGAAGCCTTCGTTGATGAGGTCGAGAAGCTGGCCCGACGGTTGCTTCTTTTCCGGCGAAAGCGAGTGCCAATAGAAGGTGTGGTTCCAGATCTGGCCAACCTGGTTGAACAGCGCGCCCTTGCTGCTCTTGATCAGTTCGACGAGCGACTTACCCTGCAAGGCGGGGTCTGCGGCGACCAGCTCGTTGGCCTTTACCACATAGGCATTGTGGTGCTTGCCATGGTGATAGTCGAAGGTTTCGGCGGACAGGATGTCGCCAAAGGCGTCCTTGGAATAGGGCAGGTCAGGCAGAACAAAGGCCATGTCGGAACTCCTCGGGTTCATGGATGGATGGGGGCATAACGGACATGCCACCGGAAGGGTCCCGGTCCCGTAGCAGCCTTATTGCACTGCGGAAAACAGGATATTTTCGTTTAACTGCATGGAAATATCCATGTGACAGCAGCGTAACGATGCCTTAGAATCACCGGTTAGGCCGTGCAAAAGCAGCGGCTGATAATAGGGGACGGATCAATGGCAAAATTCTTTGGCAACTTGCATCTTGTGCTTGTGGTGGGGTTCGTCCTCGCGCTGGCCGTCATCTTCGCTATTCCCGCGAATACCGTGCCGGAACAGGCCATATTGCGGTGGCTGCACCTGTTCTTTGGCATCACCTGGATCGGCCTGCTTTACTATTTCAACTTCGTCCAGATACCGACGATGCCAAAAGTCCCGGCAGAGTTGAAACCCGGCGTGTCCAAGTTCATCGGGCCTTCGGCCCTGTTCTTCTTTCGCTGGAGCGCGGCGCTGACGGTGTTGACCGGGGTCATTATCGCGGGGCGCAGCGCCTATCTGGTGGAAGCGTTGACGCTGACGCCCGGTTTCGTCCTGATTGGTGTCGGCATGTGGCTCGCACTCATCATGGCTTTTAACGTCTGGTTCGTCATCTGGCCAAACCAGAAGAAGGCGCTGGGTATCGTTCCCGCCGAGGATGCGGTGAAGGCAAACGCGGCGACTACGGCAATGATTTTCTCGCGCACCAATACGCTGCTGTCGCTGCCGATGCTTTACTGCATGGTGAACTTCAACGGCGGTTGAGCCGGTTGCGGGCGGGGCGGCTATGTGCTGCTCCGCCTGCGGTTATGAGATGGGCCATGCCTCATTCGCATTAGGGCGCGAGCGCACGACCGGAAAAGAATTCAACCCTGCGGTGGCGTAGTCTCGCCGACTTCCTCGCTGTCGACAGCGTTTCCGATGGTCAGACCATGGCGAGTCAGCATCGGAATATTGGCGAGGGCGAAGAGCAGCGAGACAATGGTCACGCCCCAGACTTTGACCGCGAGCCATGCGTCGAAGCTCATCGAATGGCGCATCACTTCATTGGCGACCGCCATCGCGGCGAAGAACAAGCCCCAGTTGCGCGACAGCTTGCGCCAGCCTTCGTCGGTAAGGCCGTCATAGGCGGCTTGCAGAAGATATTTGAGCAACGCCTTGCCGCGCAGCAGGCCGCCGAACAGCATCAGCGAGAAGAAACTGTAGATGATCGTGGGCTTCACCTGGATGAAGCTTTGATCCTGGAAATAGATGGTGAGGCCGCCGAAAAAGAGCACGAGCATCGCGGATAGCCAGAGCATGGGCGACACGCGGCCAAGCTTCACCTTCGAAATGATGACCGCGATGACGATGGCCGCCATGAATGCGGCGGTGCTGAGGCTCATCGCCGTGACCGGGTTATCGGCCCCCCAGATCCAGCCCACAGCCTTGTAGCTAAGGAAGAAGACGAGCAGCGGGCCGAAATCCAGCGCGAGGCTGAGGTTGCCACCATGGGCCGGTTTGGAGTCAGTCATTGGGACACCTCATGCCAGCGGAAGCTGGGATGCTGAAAGGCTGGACCAGGCGGTCGAGGCACGAGATCCCCGCTTTCGCTGGGATGGCGACGATAATGAACTCACCGCGCATAGGCCGTTCCTGCGATCGCCCGCGCCATGTCGCCGGGGTCGAAGGGGCGCAGATCCTCGATCTTTTCGCCCACACCGATCGCATGGATGGGCAGGCGATATTTCTCCGCCGCCGCGACCAGCACGCCGCCGCGCGCGGTGCCGTCCAGCTTCGTCATGACGAGGCCGGTGACCTGCGCGACTTCCTTGAAAACTTCGATCTGGCTCAACGCATTCTGTCCGGTGGTGGCATCCAGCACCAGCACAACGTCATGGGGAGCCGCCGGGTTCAACCGGCCGAGGACGCGGCGGATCTTGGCCAGTTCGTCCATCAGCTCGGTCTTGTTCTGAAGGCGGCCGGCGGTGTCGACGATCAGCACGTCGATGCCGGTGGCGGTCGCTTGCTTGACCGCATCGAACACGATGCCAGCGGCGTCGCCGCCTTCCTTGCCAGCGACGATCGGGATGCCGAGCCGGTCGGCCCAGACCTTCAACTGCCCGATGGCGGCGGCGCGGAACGTGTCGCCTGCCGCCAGCATGACGCCATAATCCTGCTCCAGGAAATTGTTGGCGAGCTTGGCGATGGTGGTGGTCTTGCCGGAACCATTGACACCGATCACCAGTATGACCTGCGGACGGGGGAAGGCTTCGATCTCCAGCGGCCGGGCTACGGGGGCGAGGACCTTCTCGATCTCCTCCGCGATGATTTCCCGCAGATATTCCTCGGTCAGTTCACGGTTGTAGCGGCCTTCGGAGAGGCGGTCGCGGACGCGGGCGGCCATGGCGGGGCCCAGGTCGCTGACGATCAACGCTTCCTCGATTTCGTCGAGCGTCTGATCGTCAAGCGCGGCCTTGGTGAAAAGGCCGGTGAGGTTCTCGCCAAGCTTGTCGGAGGTGCGCTTCAGGCCACCGAAGAGGCGGTCGCGCCAGCTGTTGCCGGGTTCAGTCATTGACGAGCCTCTTGCGCGATCAGGACGCCATTCTCAAGGCCCGTGATCGTTGCGGCGGTGATGGAGGAAGGCTGCTGCGGCGTGGCGAAGCGAACCGGGGCGAAATTTTCCGCGTGGCCAGTGAGGCCGTTGCGCTCGACCAGCACGGATTGGGCGCTGCCGACGAGGCCTTGCAGCCAGTCACGGCGCTGCGCTTCGCAGGCGGAGCGGAGGCGGGCGGCGCGGGCCTTGATGGTGGCACGATCGACCTGCGGCATGCGGGCGGCGGGCGTGCCGGTGCGGGGGGAGTAGGGGAAGACATGGCCGTGGACGATTGCGCACTCCTCGACCAGCTTCAGGCTGTTTTCGAACATCGCTTCGTCCTCGGTGGGGAAACCGGCGATGATGTCCGCGCCGATGCTGATGGCGGGGCGGGCGGCCTTGAGGCGCTCTACGATTCGGACGGCGTCGGCGCGCACGTGACGGCGCTTCATGCGTTTGAGGATCATGTCGTCGCCTGCCTGGAGGGACAGGTGCAGGTGCGGCATCATGCGCGGCTCATTGGCGAGAAGCTCGAAGAGGCGGTCGTCAATCTCCACGCTGTCGATGGAGGAGAGGCGCAGGCGGGGCAGCGCGGGCACGGCTTTCAGGATCCGCTCGACCAGCAGGCCGAGCGAGGGGGAGCCAGGGAGGTCCGGGCCGTAGCTGGTGACATCGACGCCGGTCAGCACGATCTCTCGATAGCCTGCGTCCACCAGCTCGCGCGCCTTGTCGATGACGGCGCCTGCGGGGACGGAGCGGCTATTTCCCCGGCCATAAGGGATGATGCAGAAGGTGCAGCGATGGTCGCAGCCATTTTGCACTTCAAGGAAGGCGCGGGCATGTTCGGCGAAGGCGCTGGCCATGTGCGGCGCTGTGTCGCGCACCGCCATGATGTCGGAGACCTGGATCTTCTGGTCCACCTCCCTCCAATCCGTCACCCCAGCGGAGGCTGGGGTCTCATGCGGTGGCGCACGGCGTTGGGCCTGAGGTCCCAGCTTTCGCTGGGATGACGGGTAGGTAGTTGGGTCCAGCTTCTCGCGATTGCCTATCACGACATCGACTTCCGCCATTTGGGCGAAGGTTTCCGGTTCGGTCTGCGCGGCGCAGCCCGTCACCATGATCCGTGCCTCTGGTCGGTCACGACGCGCGCGGCGGATGGCCTGCCGAGTCTGGCGCACCGCCTCGGCGGTGACCGCGCAGCTGTTGACGACGATCAGGTCGTCCTGTCCGCCCGCCATTTCGCGGATGGCTTCGCTTTCCGCGATGTTGAGGCGGCAGCCGAGCGTGATGATCTGCGGCCCGCTCATATTCTAAAAGCGTGTCCAGTCAGCCTCGCCGTCGAAGACGTGGGTGGCGGGGCCGGTCATCATGATGGAGCCGCCGGGTTGCCAATCGATCACGAGGTCGCCGCCGGGCAGGGTGACGCGCGTAGGGCCGCTTACGAGCTTGCGGCGCACGGCTGCGACGGCGGTCGCGCAGGCTCCGGTGCCGCAGGCGCGGGTGAGGCCGGCGCCGCGTTCCCACACGACCAGGCGAATATGGTTGTCACCGATCACTTGCGCGAAGTTCACGTTGACGCGGGCGGGGAAGAGCGGATCGGTCTCGATCAGCGGACCTAAATGCTCGAAGTTCACACCGTCCAGATCGTCGCAGAAGAAGATGACGTGCGGGTTGCCGACATTGACGACGGCGGGGGCGGGGAGGTCTTCCCAGCTGACCGGCATGGTCAGCGTGTCCATCGCATAAGCGAGGGGGATAGCGTCCCAGTCGAGCCGGGGCGCGCCCATGTCGACGCTGGCGCCGCAGTCGACGGCCTTTGCGTCGAGCAAGCCCGCCTTGGTTTCGATCAGGACGTCCCGGCCGACGAACAGGGGCACGCAGCGGGTGGCGTTGCCGCAGGCTTCGACTTCGCTGCCGTCGCTGTTGAAAATGCGCATGGAGACGTCCGCGCGATCGGATTGCCCGATGAGGATCAGCTGGTCGCAGCCAATGCCAGCGTGGCGGTCTGCTATCGCTTGCGCGCGGGCGGGGGTGATGTCGACCGCGCCTTCGCGCGCGTCGATCACGACGAAATCATTGCCCAGCCCGTGCATTTTGGAGAAGCGTCCCATAGTGGCGCGCATGTAGGGGGTGTGGTGCGAAAAGGCGAGTCTGCATCCTCGCCATTCCAGATCCTCGTCATCCCAGCGGAAGCTGAGATCTCAGGCCAGCTCGCGCGATGTATTCTGAGATGCCAGCCTTCGCTGGCATGACGTAGGGGGCTTACCGGGCGAAGTAGGGGCGGCGTGCCGGTTGCATGCTCCGTCCCTTTCCGCTAAGGGCCACATCGCAATTGGGCGGTTCGCCGTTCGATACCCTGACAGATCCATGGCGCTCACAAGGGAGCACCGGATGGACGCTGGCCGGCGAGTTTTCGCCCGCCGGCGATTTTGTCGTTTGGCGGGGTGGCGCAGTTTTCCGGGCTTTTCGGCCCAAATGAGGTGATGATGTTCGATTCGCTAAGCGATCGTCTGAGCGGGGTATTCGACAAACTGCGTGGGCGCGGTGCGCTGACGGAGGACGATGTCCGCGCTGCGATGCGCGAGGTGCGAATCGCACTGCTGGAAGCCGACGTCGCGCTGCCGGTCGTGCGCCAG
This sequence comes from Pseudomonadota bacterium, assembly GCA_023433445.1. Lineage (GTDB taxonomy): Bacteria > Pseudomonadota > Alphaproteobacteria > Sphingomonadales > Sphingomonadaceae > Sphingobium. The sequence goes on from JAEZCS010000177.1 coordinate 6,829, forward strand.
TTCGTCGATCAGGCGACCGAGCGGGCTGTCGGCAACGACGTGCTGCGATCGGTCACGCCGGGCCAGATGGTCGTCAAGATCGTCTCCGACACGCTGACGGAAACGCTTGGCGCGGAGACCAGCGACCTGCTGATCGATGTCAGTCCGCCCGCCGTCGTCATGATGGTGGGCTTGCAGGGTTCCGGTAAAACTACCTCCACGGCGAAGATCGCCAAGCGCCTGAAGGACAAAGAGCGCAAGAAGGTGCTGATGGCGTCGCTCGACGTCCAGCGTCCGGCGGCGCAGGAACAGCTGGCTGTTCTGGGCACGCAGGCCGATGTCGCGACCCTGCCGATCGTGCCGGGCCAGCAGCCGGTCGATATCGCCAAGCGCGCTTTGCAGGCAGCCAAGCTCCAGGGCTTCGACGTGGTGATGCTCGATACGGCGGGCCGTCTGCACGTTGATCAGGCGCTGATGGACGAGATGAAGGCCGTGGCCGAAGTGTCCAACCCGGCGGAAATACTGCTCGTCGTCGACTCGCTGACGGGCCAGGACGCGGTGAATGTCGCGACCAGCTTTACCGCTCAGGTGCCGCTGACCGGCGTGGTGCTGACCCGGATGGACGGCGACGCGCGCGGCGGCGCTGCGCTGTCGATGCGTGCGGTCACGGGCCGCCCGATCAAATTCGCGGGCACCGGCGAAAAGCTGGACGCGATCGAGCCCTTCCATCCTGCGCGCGTGGCGCAGCGCATCCTTGGCATGGGCGACGTCGTGTCGCTGGTCGAGAAGGCGGCCGAGGCGGTTGACGCCGACGAAGCTGAGAAGCTCGCCAAGAAAATGGCCAAGGGTCAGTTCGACATGAACGACCTGCGCGCGCAGCTCAATCAGATGCGCCGCATGGGTGGGCTTGGCGCGCTCGCGGGCATGCTGCCGGGCCTCAAGAAGGCGCAGGCGGCGATGGCGGCGAGCGGCGCCAATGACAAGACGCTGATCCATCTCGATGCGATGATCGGATCGATGACGCCCAAGGAGCGGGAGAAGCCCGGCCTGATCAACGCCAAGCGCAAGATCCGCATCGCCAAGGGTTCCGGCCGTACCGTGCAGGAAGTCAACAAGCTCCTGAAAATGCATCAGGAGATGGAAACGGCGATGAAGAAAATCCGCAAGATGGGCGGCCTCAAAGGGCTGGCCAAGATGTTCACCGGCGGTGGCATGGATAAGCTGATGGGCGGCGCGGGTGGTGCGCCGGACCTTGGCGGGCTCGGTGGATTGGGTGGCCTTGGCGGGGGTGGCAACATGCCCAACCTGCCGCCGGGCTTTCAGAATTTCATGAAGAAGTGAAGTAGCGCGTCATCCCAGCGCAAGCTGGGATCTCACTTCTCTCCAGGGGCAGAGAGATCCCAGCTTCCGCTGGGATGACGAATTGAGAAACAACTGGTTTAGTACGGAAAGGTCAAAAACAACATGGCAACGTCCATTCGTCTTTCGCGCGGTGGTTCCAAGAAGCGTCCTTATTACCGCATCGTCGTGGCCGACAGCGCGCCCCGCGTGACGGCAAGTTCATCGAGCGCATCGGCCGCTA
>JAEZCS010000027.1 GCA_023433445.1 Pseudomonadota bacterium
ACCATGCCGAGCGCGGCGGTCGTCTTGCCCTTGCCCTTGCCGGTATGGACGATCAGCAAGCCCTTTTCCTGCGTCTTGGTCGCCATGATCTTGTCATGGGCGGCCTGCTTCTTCTTCATCTTTTCGGCATGCTGTTCCGGCGTGCGTTCGATCATGGGCGATCTTCCATCAGTTGGGCAAGGATCATGGCGGCGCTGTTCGACCGTGGGCGCCAAAGGCCTCGGTCCAGTGCTTCGTGGAGGCGCGCGGCGGTTTCGCGCAGCGCGGCGGGGTTGGCTTCGGCCATGAAGGCACGCACCGCTTCATCCTCGATGAAGGCGGCGTGGACGGCGTCGAAATGATGGTCCTTCACGCCGTGCGTCGTGGCGGCGAAGGCGAAGAGGTAGTCGACGGATGCAGCGATTTCGAACGCGCCCTTGTAGCCGTGGCGCATCATGCCCGCGATCCATTTGGGGTTGGTGACGCGCGCACGCACCACCCGACCGATCTCATCCTCCAGCGTGCGGACGACGGGCCGTTCCGGTCTGCTATGGTCGTTGTGATAGCTGAGCGGCTGGCGACCCGACAGATGTTCGACCGCCGCTGCGATCCCGCCTTCGAACTGATAATAATCGTCGCTGTCGAGCAGGTCATGCTCGCGATTATCCTGATTCTGGATGAGGGCGTCGGCCTCACCCAGCCTTTTGGCGAACAGCTCGCGCTCCGCTTCACCTTCGACGCCGCTGCCGTAGGCGTGGCTGCCCCAGTCGAGGTAGATGTTCGCGAGGTCGGAGCGGTCGTGCCAAATCCTTTCGTCGATCATCGCCTGCAATCCGGCGCCATATGCGCCGGGCTTCGATCCGAACACACGCACGCCCGCGCGGCGCAGCGCTGCTTTTTCCCCTGCGCCTTCAGCCATCAGCGCCGTTGCTTCCACGCGGTGACGCGCGGCGGCGGGATTGTCTTCCTCCGGCTCGTCCAGCGCCATGACAGCGCGGGCGGCGCTGTCGATCAGGTCGATCTGTTCGGGAAAGGCATCGCGGAAGAAGCCCGACACGCGCAACGTCACGTCCACGCGGGGCCGGTTGAGTTCGGCGATCGTCATCACCTCGAACCCGATCACGCGACCCGATCCCCAATCCCAGCGTGGCCGCACGCCCATGAGCGCCAACGCCTGCGCGATGTCGTCGCCGCCCGTGCGCATGTTTGCCGTGCCCCATGCGGACAGGGCGATGGCGCGCGGATAATCGCCTTCGCGCTGGAGATAGTCCTGCACGACGAGTTCTGCCGATTTCTGGCCTAGGTTCCACGCCGCGACGGTCGGCACCGCGCGAGTATCGACCGAATAGAAATTGCGCCCCGTCGGTAGCACGTCGGGCCGGCCCCGTGTTGGCGCGCCGGAGGGACCGGGCATTACGAACCTGCCGTCGAGCGCCTGAAGCAGCGCGGCCTTTTCCGCCGCCCCGCATGCGTCAACGCGCGGCGCAAGGTCGCTGCGGACGGTTTCCAGAACTTGAGCGCTCGCGGGGCCGGGTGCGGCATTTCCTGTGTCGAGCAATTGTATGGCATAAAGCTCAAGCCGTTCGACCGTGTCGCCCGTGCTGCGCCAGATATCCGGACTTATCGCTGCCAGCAGCTGCGGCCTTGGCCCATCCCACGGAATGCCCATGCCGCAATCTATCGGGTCAAATCCCAGACCCAGATCATCCGCCAGCGCGCGAAGCAGCGATTGCTGACTATCTTCCAATCCCCTGGGGCAGCGCGCCAGGGCGATAAGCAAGTCGCGGCGCAGCGCCTGCTCTGGGGATCGGGTGAAGACATGCAGTCCATCACGGATCTGCATTTCCTTCAATTCACAGAGATAATTGTCGATCGCCGCCAGTGCATCATCGCCGTTGCCCTGTGCGCCGGCATCCTTGTCCAACCCTTGCGCCGCCGCCAGCGCCAATATGTCCCCCCGCAGCGTCTCCAGCCTGCGCGGGTCCATGCCCGCCGCCAGATAATATTCATCGACCAGCGCCTCCAGTTCCTTGAGCGGGCCGTAGGTTTCTGCCCGCGTCAGTGGCGGGGTCAGATGGTCGATGATGCACGCGCCGATCCGACGCTTCGCCTGCGTGCCTTCGCCGGGATCATTGACGATGAAGGGGTAGATTTGCGGGATCGGCCCGGCGCAGATTTCGGGGAAGCAGCTTTCCGAAAGCGCTATCGCCTTGCCCGGCAGCCATTCCAGATTGCCGTGCTTGCCCACATGCACGACGGCATGGACGCCGAATTCCTGGGCCAGCCAGATGTGGAAGGCCAGATAGGCATGGGGCGGCGGCAGCGCCGGATCATGATAGCTGCTCTTGGGATCGACATCATAGCCGCGCGACGGTTGTACCGCGACCGCGACATGACCGAAGCGATGCACCCGCAGGCGAAACGCGCCGTCGTGGCAGGATGGGTCGTCCTGCGGCTCCCCCCATCGCTCCGTCACGGTCCGGCGGACGCCCTCGGGCAGGTTCGCAAACGTCGCGCGATAGTCGGCCAGCGTCAGCGCGCACGTTGCCTCGCTACCCGTCAACAGTTGCATCAACGCCGCGCCATGGTCGGGCGCATCGCCAATGGCATAGCCAGCCTCTCCGAGCGCCCGCAGGATCGCCGCCGCGCTTTCCGGCGTATCGAGCCCGACACCGTTGCCGACCCGGCCATCCCGGTTGGGGTAGTTGGCGAGCACCAGTGCTACCCTCCGCTCCGCTGTTGGGGCCCGTCCCAGCCTTGCCCAATTGCCAGCCAGTTGCGCGACGAAGCTCACCCGGTCAGCCAGCACTTGCGGCACAATGATGCTGCATTCGGTGCGGACGTCGAACCGCGCCGCCGCCTTAAAGGCAACTGCGCGCGAGAAGATCCGCCCGTCCACCTCGGGCAGGGCGATATGCATGGCGAGATCCCGCGGACCCAAGCCCCGTGCACTGTCCTGCCATACAGTTTGTTCAGCGCTGGCGAACATCGTCTGGAGGATGGGGCAGTCCGCCTGTTCCAATATCGACGGCGTGCGCGGCTCCCCGGGGGCCGACGCAGCGAAGGCCGTTGCGTTCAGGATGACATCCGGGCGCACCGACGCCATCACCCCTTCCAGGAAATCCCGCGCAAAGGGTTCGCGGAGCGCGCGTACATGCACCGCCAGCACATTCAGTCCCGCCGCGCGGAGGCCCGCGATCATCGCGTCCACCGCCTCCAGCGTCCCTGCGATCAGCAGCGCACGGTAGAACAGGAACAGAACTGTCGGCTGCCCTGCCGTCCAGCCGGCCTTCACCTGACCCAGCACAGGACGCTCGACTCCGGTCAGGTAAAGTCCGGCGTCAGCGACCGGCACCGGCGGGTCGGCTTCGTCAGTCTTTAGTCCTGCAATCCCCGCCGCCTTCTTCAGAAAGGCGACCGCATTGGCGATGCCCCCTTGCCGCAAATAATCACGCAGCAGATCGCATGTTTCGCGGGGTAGCGTAGAGGCGAGCCTCAGCTCCGGGTCATCCTCCCGCCCGTCCGTGATCGCGGCGAACGCTATGCCTTTTTCGCGCGCGACGTTGGCAATTTCCTCAATGCCATAGGGCCAGTAGCTCTTGCCACCCAGCAAGACGACGCAGACGAACTTCGCGTGTGAAATCACCTTCTCGACATGGAGGTCGACGGAATAGGGATGTTTCAGCTGCAACAGGTTCGCGAGCCTGATGGAAGGTGCATCATCCCCCAGCATCGCCGCCGCGCTCGCAAAGCAGGCAAGGTCGCTGTCCGCCACGGTCAGCAGCACGATGTCCCCTGGTGATTGGCCCAGGTCGATGGCCTCGTCACCATTGGAGACGGTGCCCGGCGTGGCGGTCAGCAAATGCATCAGGCGGCCGCCATCTGTCCTGAAAGCGCTTCTTCGATGGCCGCGCGATCCAATCCAGCCTGACCGATCACGACCAGCCGCGACGCGCGCACTTCGCCGACCTGCCATTGCCGGTCGAAATGATGCTGGATGCGGGGCCCAACTGCCTGGATAACCAGTCTCGCTGAACGTCCCGCGACGGCGACAAAGCCTTTCACACGCAAGATGTCGTGATCGGTGATGACTCTTTCCAAGGCGGCGAGCAGCGGCGCGGGATTGTCGATTTCGCCCAGTTCTAGGACGAAGCTGTCGAAATCCTCATGGTCATGATCTTCCTCATCGTCATGGTGCGACGGTCGCGCATCGATCTGTTCCTCCACCTCGGCGCCAATACCGAGCAGGATGGCCGGATCGATCTCGCCACGCGCGGTGCGCAGGATACGCACGCCCTTTCGCACCTCACCGGCCAGCTGATGTTCCAGTTCCGCCAGCTTGTCCGGCGCGACGAGGTCCGTCTTGTTCAGCAGCACCAGATCGGCGCAGGCAAGCTGGTCTTCAAATAGCTCCTCAATGGGGCTGTCATGGTCCAGCGTCGGGTCGGCCGCGCGTGCCGCAGCCAGCGCCGCTTCGTCATGCGCAAAGCGCCCAGCGGCCAAGGCGTCGGCATCGATGAGCGCGACGACGCCGTCCACCGTCGCGCGCGTCCGGATATCCGGCCACTGGAACGCTTTCACGAGCGGCTTGGGCAGCGCCAGGCCCGACGTTTCGATGATGATGTGATCGGGCGGCACGTCCCGGTCCAGCAGCCGTTGCATGGTCGGCAGAAAATCGTCTGCGACGGTGCAGCAGATACAGCCATTGGCGAGTTCAATGATGTCCTCATCGGGACAGGCTTCATCGCCGCAGCCCTTCACCAGCGAACCGTCGACGCCCACATCGCCAAATTCATTGATGATGAGGGCAAGCCTCCGTCCGCCTGCATGTTCGATCAGATGGCGGATCAGCGTCGTCTTTCCGGCACCCAGAAAACCCGTGATAACCGTAGCGGGGACCTTGCTCATATTGTCTGTCCTTGATTGGGGATGAGCACTTCGATTTCGTCGAAGCGCTTCCAGCGGTAGATGATCCAGCTCACCAGCCAGCAGGCGGCAAACAGGCCGATGATGAAAAAGCCGAGGCTGTTGAAATGCTCGCCCAGATCGGCGGCGATCGACCAGATGCCGCCGCTCAGGCCCAGCTTGTCGCCCAGCAGCGCCGCCGCCTCGATCCCGCCAATGACGATGGCGACGATCGCCGACACCAGCGTGATGGTGATGTTGTAGTAAAGTTTGCGGATCGGCTTCACGAACGCCCATTGGTAAGCGCCCATCATCAGCGCGCCGTCGGCTGTATCGATGAGCGCCATGCCCGCCGCGAACAGTAGGGGGAAGATCAGCACCGTCGCGATGGAAAGTCCGCTGGCGGCTTGCCCTGCGGACAGGCCGAGGATCGCGACTTCCGTCGCCGTATCGAAGCCGAGGCCGAAGAGAAATCCGAGCGGCGCCATGTGCCAGCTGCGCGTGACGAGGCGGAATAGCGGACGGAACAGCCGCGACAACAGGCCCCGGTTGCTGAGCAGAATGTCCATGTCCTCATCGACATAGGCTCCGCCGTTGCGCACATGTTTGAAGGTCTTCAGAACCGAACGCAGAATGACGAGGTTCATCGCCGCGATCGCGAAGAGGAAGCTTGCCGAAATGATCGTCGCGATGGTGCCGCCGATCTCGCCTGCCGCTTCGACCTTGCTGAGCGCGCTGGCGGCATAAGCAATGAGCACCGCCGCGATCAGGACGATGGCGCTATGTCCGATGGCGAACCACAGGCCAACTGTCAGCGGCTGCTGCCCGTCCTGCATCAGCTTGCGGGTCACATTGTCGATGGCGGCGATATGATCGGCGTCCACCGCATGGCGCAGGCCCAGGCTCCAGGCGAGCAGGGCGGTGCCCAGCATGATCGTATCGCCTGAAAAGATCATCAGTGCGCATATCCAAAGGCCGATATTGGCGGCAATCAGCAGCGCGAACATCCAAGTCGCGCGACGGCGCAACCTCGGAACTTGCATCTCCATAGGACGGCTTGGCTCCCGTCGGCGTCAGCGAGACTGGACGGGAACCTCCGCTACGCGGCCGACACCACGCGCCGGACGGACGCGTCATAGCGCCCGGCACGCATGCCGGTGCGGTCCCGCCGCACGCGTCGCTCAGACGGAATACCGTGCCTTGGCCATCCCCTGGGCCAGAGCAAGAGCGACCAGACGCCGGCAGGTCTCCTGGCTTGCGGGTCATCGCTCGACACATGGCCTTCCCAGGCCTCGCATGGTTTAGCGTCCGGCCCAGTGGCTGACCCTCCGACAAGTGACGGAAGGTCGCTATGCATCTCGCTCACCGCTTACAGTTGCAGGGACAGCTGCGGATTTGGGCGCTTTCCAGCACCCGCACCGCATTCCCTTTGAAGCCCTTTCGGGCACCGGCGCGATCGGTTGCCGTGCATAGAGGGCTTCATGGGCAAAGGAAAGCGGGAGTTGCGCCACCGGATCATATTGCCGCGCGCACATCGCCCGCCTAGACCGGCCATATGCCGTCACCTTACTCTTTCACACGCATTGCCCCGAATGGCGAAACGTCGCCCGTGCAGCGCGATCTGGCGGAGGAGGTGCCAGTCGCGATCGAATTCAACGGCATCGGTTATGCCGTGTTGATGGCGACCCCTGCGGACGTGGCCGAACTGGTTCAGGGATTCGCGCTGGCCGAACGGCTGGTCCAGCCGTCTGACGCGCCGATCGACGTTGACGTGCATGCGATGGGCCAAGGGCTCGTCGCGCGGGCCACCCTGCCGGAAGAACGAGTCGAGGGATTGGTCGGCCGCGTCCGCCATCGCGTCTCCGATTCTTCCTGCGGCCTGTGCGGCGTCGAAAATCTGGAACAGGCAATGCGCCCCTTGCCTCCCGTGATCGCCCGTTCCAACGCGAGCCGGGCCGCGATCTTTCAGGCATTGTCCGAGCTTGCTGAGCATCAGCCGCTCAATGAGCGAACGGGCGCGGCTCATGCCGCTGCGCTGGTAGATGCCGAGGGCGCAATCCGCCTCGCTTATGAAGATGTCGGCCGCCACAATGCCTTCGACAAGCTGATCGGGGGGATGCGGCGGTGGCAATTGTCGTGGGATGGCGGCTTTGCGCTGCTGTCCTCGCGCTGTTCTTATGAATTGGTGGAGAAGGCGGCGCTCGCGGATTGCCCGCTGCTCGTCACCATCTCCGCGCCGACGCGCCTCGCTGCCGAGCGCGCGGCTAGCGCCGGGTTACCGATTGTCGTTCTCGCCCGGTCCGACGCCGTATTGGCTACGGGCGAGTTGGCCGGCTGACGACGCGCCGCTTCATCTACCGCTTGCGGGCTTGGCGCCGTCTCTTTATCAGCAGCGCCGCGACAGGTTCCCCGCTTGGGGATCAAAAGGGAAGTCGGGTGCAATGCCCGCGCTGCCCCTGCAACTGTAAGCGGTGAGTGGACCGGCCACGCAGCCATTGGGGGACTTTCCTCCCGAGAAGGCGGCCGGTGCGCAGCGACCCGTGAGCCAGGAGACCTGCCTGCCGCAGTCGTTCTTCGACCGGACAGGGTGTGCCGGACGAACGGGGTTCCCCTCGCGGACGACAGCCATCGCCTTGCTCGCCACTGGCCGGGCAGGGCCGTTTGCGGTTCGATTTTGCAGGAGGGCCATGATGACGGTCTTTCATGTTCACATGATTATGAAAGCGCGGCGCTGATGCTGCGTGCTGTCGAAAACCGTGCGTCCGTGGTGGTCTGCTCCACCTGCCGACGGTCAGCGGAAAAGCGGGAAGATGAAGCGGGACGACGCGGCGGTGATCTGCTGATTCAGGCCATGCGCGACCTTCAGGCGCAGGAACCCGCCTATGAAGCAGTAGCGGTGGAGGACATGCCCTGCCTCTTCGCTTGCCAGCGGCATTGCACCGTGCATGTGCGCGGCCCTGGCAAGGTGGGCTATGTGCTGGGGGATTTTATCCCTGACGCCGATGCCGCGCGCGCCATTCTCGACTACGCCCTGCGCCATGCCGCGAGCGAAGAGGGCGTCGTTCGCTACGCCGAATGGCCGCAGGGGGTGAAGGGCCACTTCATCGTCCGCACGCCTCCCGAAGGCTTTCTTTGCACATGATCCAGTTTCAGGATCGCGCGGCGTTTCGTTCCGCGCTTGCTGCCCTGCCGCAGAGTGATGCGGCGGCGATCGATGCTGCGGCGGCACGGCAAGCACAGCTGACCAAGCCCGCCGGATCGCTGGGCCGTCTGGAAGAGATCGCCCTGTTCATGGCGGGCTGGCAGGGCCGGGATCTTCCCCGCGCCGACCGCATTCACGCCACGATCTTCGCGGGAAATCATGGCGTCGCCGCACGCGGGGTCAGCGCCTTTCCGGCTTCTGTCACCGCGCAGATGGTGGCGAACTTTCAGGCGGGCGGTGCGGCGATCAACGCGCTCGCCGACGCCTGCGGGGCGGATCTGGTTATCGTTCCGCTCGCGCTCGACCGACCCACTGCCGACATATGTGAAGGCCCTGCAATGACGGAGGCTGAGTGCCTCCAGGCGTTGAACGCAGGCGCCGCCGCCATTCGTGAAGATTGCGACCTGATTTTCACCGGAGAGATGGGTATCGGCAACAGCACCCCTGCCTCCGCGCTCTGCCTGCACATCTTGGGCGGCGAAGCGCAGGACTGGACGGGTAGAGGCACCGGCGTCGATGAAGCAGGCCTTGCTCGCAAGACAGATGCAGTCCGCGCCGCGACCGCCCTGCACGCATCCCATTGCACTGACGCCTTCGAAACGCTCCGCCGCCTAGGCGGGCGAGAGATCGCCGCCATGGCAGGTGCAATCGTCGCAGCGCGCATGGTCCGCGCGCCAGTACTTCTCGACGGGTTCATATGTGGCGCGGCGCTCGCCCCACTCTGGCGCGATAATCCCGGCATCGTTCAGCATTGTCTCGCCGCCCACTGTTCAGCCGAAGCGGGCCATGCCCGGCTGCTCGAAGCGCTCGGCCTCGACCCCCTGCTGCACCTTGGCATGCGCCTTGGCGAGGGAAGCGGCGCAGCCGTCGCGGCGCAGCTCGTCCGCTCGGCCCTCGCTGCGCATGCGCATATGGCGACCTTTGCACAAGCAGCCGTCGCTGGCGCGTTATGAGCCCGCTTACACTCCACCTGATGCGGCATGGGGCACCAAAAACGCCGGGCCTTCTGCTTGGGCACACCGATATGCCGCCTGATCTGGTCGCGATGCAGATGTGCATTGAACGGTCCCGGACGCTGGCATTCGAATGCCTGTTCAGCTCGGACCTGACACGGGCCCGCACCCCCGCCGCGCTGATCGCCGCCGACCGGCAAGTGGCCCATCAGATAGACGCTCGCTGGCGCGAACTGCATTTCGGGACATGGGAAGGCGCAGACCCCGCGACATTGCCGGTCGATGAGACAAGGCGCTTCTGGTCATCCCCGGACGATAGCCCGCCACCGGGCGGGGAAACCTGGTCCGCGCTCTGCAAGCGGGTCAGCTCAGCCCTGGGCGACATAAGGCGGCCAACCCTCATCATCGCTCATGCCGGCGCGATCCGAGGTGCGCTGACGGTGCTGTGCGGCTTCTCCTATCAGCAGGCCTGGGCCATTGATCTGCCCTATGCGGCGGTGGTCACGTTGCGCTTATGGCCAGGGGGCAGTACCGGCGCGCAGATCACAGGCCTCGTCACATGACTCGCCTCATCCTCGCCTTACAACTCATGACGCGCCTGCCGCTTCCGAACGTGGGCGCCGACGAAAGCGACTTTGCTGCTGCGATGCGCTGGTTCCCAGCGACCGGCATTGCCGTGGGAGTGACTGTCGCCGGCGCCATGACTATCGGCGTCCAGAGCGATCCCTGGATCGCAGCCTTGCTCGGCCTCATCGCCTGGGTCGCCATCACCGGAGCGCTCCATCTCGACGGCCTTGGCGACATCGCCGACGGAGCCGGAGCAGCTCATCGGGACCGTGTTAAGCTGTCCGCCGTCCTTGCTGACCCGCATATCGGTAGCTTCGGCGTCGTCGCGATCACCTTGCAATTGCTGGCGAAGCTGGTGCTGCTCCGCCTGTGCGCGGAGCATGTCCCGCTGCTCGCCCTCCTATTTGTGCCCTTCGTTGCGCGGATCGGTCCGCTCGCCTGGACTCTCTGGCTCCCGCCGCTTCACCAAGGTCTTGCCAGCCGCTTCCGCGAAGGCATCGGAGCGGTGCATCTGGTGGGCTGGGCCACTCTGGCCGCCGCTCTCTGCTTCTTTGTCCCGGCTCTCATGTCCGCTGCTCTCTTTATTTTGTTATGGGGATTGTGGTTGCGCAGCCGCATCGGCGGCATTTCGGGAGATGGCCATGGCGCGGGTATCGAACTCGTCGAAAGTGGCCTGCTCGCCGTTCTGGTACTGGCCGCTCTGGTGCTGGCGCGATGAGCGATATCTTCCGTTGGCATGGCGGGCGCATTGCCGCTGCACGTCAATCTTATAAAGAGGCGCGCCTTCCCTGGATCGATCTCTCCACCGGCGTAAATCCCGTGGCATGGCCCGGCGCGGCTGCGATCAGGCCCGATTGGCACTCGCTCCCCGACCCCGCGGCGCTTGCCGATCTTGAACAAGCCGCCGCCGCCTATTTCAGTGTTTCTGCCGATCATATCTGCGCATTGCCCGGCAGTGAGACCGGCCTGCGTCTGCTTGGCCATCTGATCGACGCGCCCGCCTGCCACCTCCAACCGTCCTACCGCACTCATGCGCAAGCATTTCCCAACTCGCTGGCCTTGCAACGGCCGGAGGTCGCACCTGCCGGAACCGCGCTCCTCCTTGCCAATCCCAACAATCCGGATGGTCGCCTATACACGCGGACGCAGATGCAACAGCTTCTCTGTGATCAGGAGGAGCAGGGGGGGTGGCTGATCGTCGATGAAGCCTTTGCCGACTGCATCCCTTCCGCCAGTATCGCCAGCGAGGTAGCTGATGACCGAAGGCTGATCATCTTTCGCTCCTTCGGCAAATTTTTTGGACTCGCGGGTGTAAGACTAGGCTTTCTCCTTGGTCCTGCCGCCGTTGTTGCTGCCTGCCGCCGCCTGCTGGGCGATTGGCCGCTGTCGGCCGCCGCGATCGATTTCGGCCGCGCCGCCTATCGCGATCAAAGATGGATTGATGAGACGATCGTCAGCCTGGCCAGTCAGTCAGCTCGACTGGACGCGCTTCTCGTCCGCCACGGCTTCAGTCCGCAAGGCGATAGCCCTCTGTTCCGCCTAGTAGAGACGCCCGACGCCAGCGCCCTGTTCGACCGCCTCGCGCACCGAGCGATTCTTACCCGTCCGTTCGAAGATTATCCCCGCTGGCTCCGATTTGGCCTGCCCGGCAATAAGACCGATCTGGCTAGACTGGACGAAGCTCTTGGTTGAGTTAGCTGCCCTTGTCCTGGATGCGGTGCTTGGCTGGCCGAGGAGACTGCACACGCGCGTTGGCCATCCGGTCGGCGCCTTTGCCCGGATCATCACAGCTTGCGAACGTTGCTTGAACCATCGCGACTTCAGTACATGCCGTCGCCGGACAGGTGGCATTGTCACGCTATTGATCCTCTTGATGATCGCTGTTGCGTTGGGCTGGGGCGTAGAACGGCTCATTCATCATCTGCTCGGCTCCTGGGCTTGGATTGGACTCGCGCTCGCTGCCTGGCCTGCGCTGGCGCAACGCAGCCTGTTCGATCATGTCCTGTCCGTGGTGCAGGCGCTGGAAGCGGAAAATCTCTCCGCCGCGCGCCGCGCTGTGGGCCGCATCGTTGGGCGTGACACAGCCGCGCTGAATGAAGCAGGTGTTGCGCGCGCAGCCATAGAAAGTCTTGCCGAAAGCTTTTGCGACGGGGTTGTCGCGCCGCTTTTCTGGCTGCTCGTCGGCGGTCTTCCCGGGATTTGGGCCTACAAGGCAGTCAATACCGCAGACAGCCTGATCGGTCATCGGGAAGAGCCGTTCGCTGCCTTCGGCTGGGCCGCCGCTCGTTTCGATGATCTGTTGAACCTGGTCCCCGCGCGCTTGTCCGGCGTCCTCATCTGCTTGGGCGGCCTGGGCGGGTGGAAAATTCTGTGGCGCGATCATTGGCGCCATGCCTCGCCCAACGCGGGCTGGCCTGAAGCGGCCATGGCGGGCGCGCTGCGCATCCGCCTTGCCGGGCCGATCGCCTATGAAGGAGAATTTCATGCCAAACCATGGATCGGCGGTGAGGGGGAGGAAGCTACCCCTGCCGTCACCCGCGCGGCGCTCTCGCTCTATGTTCGCGCCTGTGGCTTGCTCTGGCTGATGACCGTCGCGATCAAGGGGTTTGGTTGATGACCGCTTGGCAAAAAATGCTTGTGCTCGGCGGTGCCCGTTCAGGCAAAAGTCGGCATGCCGAGGCACAGTGCGAAGCTATACCCGGCACCATCACCTATATTGCTACGGCGCAGGCCTTTGATACTGAGATGCGCGACAGAATTGCCACGCATCGCGCGCGACGAAGCGCACGATGGAACAGCTTTGAAGCCCCGATCACGCTGCCCGCCGCCATCGCGCAAGCGCAACAGTCCGGTCCCATCCTTGTCGATTGCCTGACTCTCTGGCTGTCCAACCTATTGCTGGCTGACGAAGACATTCCGGCATGGAGCGAAAAGCTGATAGCGGCCATCATGGCTTGTTCCGCGCCGATCATACTCGTCAGCAATGAAGTCGGCCTTTCGATTGTGCCCGATAATGTGCTCGCCCGACGCTTCCGGGATGAAGCCGGCCTTCTCAACCAGCGGGTCGCGGCCACTTGCGACAAGGTGCTGTTCATAGCCGCAGGCCTGCCGCTGACGCTCAAATAGAGAATAAATTCCAGGTGCTGCTCTCTCGGAATTATCAAACTGGCCGAATGATGGGTCAATTTCGGCGCGGAGGTAACGGGAGAAGCCCTGCTTGCCGGATCAGGGGAATAATTTTATTGCGCGAATCGGGGTTCTGATAAATGGCCCCAATCGGCTTGCCTGTAATGAGTTGGATCAATATGGCACGCCCAACAATGCTTGGAGGGGTTTTATGGGAGCCAGCGATCATGGCAGGGGCGACACGTCCCGGACCGGGGGGAAGATGGAAGACCGCCTTAGTGTCCTGATCGGATCGCGGCTTCTGGACAGGGGATATAGCAAGTGAACGCTCTTAATGCAGATTATCTGTTCGTCTTCATTTTGGCGGCCTTTCTTGGTTTTCAGCTGATCAAGAAGGTTTCGCCATTGCTGCACTCGCCGCTGATGTCGCTGACTAATGCGATCGCGGCGGTGGTGATTGTGGGGGCGATCACGATTGCGGGTGAGGAAGGGGCCACGCCGCTTGCCAAGACTCTCGGCTTCATCGCGGTCTTTTGTGCGACGGTTAACCTGGTCAGCGGGTTCATGATCACCGATCGCATGCTCAAGATGTTCAAGCCGCGGGGGAAGTAACAGATGGACGCCTTCGTACCTTTTGCGGCAATTGCCGCATCGGCCCTGTTCATCCTGTCGCTGATGTGGATGAGCCATCCCTCGACGGCCCGGCGCGGTGTGCGCGCGGGCGAAATCGGCATGGTCATCGCCATCATTGGCGCGCTGGTTCAGCATGAGGTGGTCGATTACAATCTGATCATCATCGCGATGATCGCAGGCGCGGCCGTCGGTATCCCGATGGCGCTGCTGATGCCGATGACGGCGATTCCGCAGCGAACCGCCATCTCCCACGCATTCGGCGCGCTCGCGGTCGGCCTCATCGGTACTGCTGAATATTACAAGCACGCCCATGCGGAATATGCTGGCGGCTTCATCATGTGGGCGCTGATGTTCGAAATCCTGCTAGGTTTCCTGACCTGCACGGCCTCGATCATCGCCTTTGCCAAGCTGCAGGAACTGATGGGCAGCCGTGCCGTGTCGTTCCCCGGCCAGCGCATCGTCAACGGGGCGGTTGCCCTTGCGGCGGTCGTGATTGGCATAGCGCTGGCGCTTGATCCTACGCAGACCTGGTTGTTCCCGGCGTTCGCCGCTCTCGCGCTGCTGTTCGGTATCCTGCTGGTCATCCCGATCGGCGGTGCGGACATGCCGACCGTCATCGCGCTGCTGAACAGCTATGCCGGTCTTGCCGCTTCCGCGATGGGCTTTGCGCTCGGCAACAAGCTGCTGATCGTGGCGGGCGCGCTTGATGGCGCGTCGGGCTTCATCCTGGCGGTCATAATGTGCAAGGCGATGAACCGCAGCTTTGCCAACGTCATGTTCGGTGGATTTGGCAATGTCGTGGCTGGTGCCATGGGTGGGAAGGACGACCGCGTTGTCCGTTCGGCCTCGGCCGAAGAAGCCGCGATGCAGCTGGAAAATGCGAGCACTGTCGTCATCGTGCCGGGCTATGGCATGGCTGTTGCCCAGGCCCAGCACAAGGTGAGCGAGTTGTATCAGGCGCTCACCAAGAAAGGCGTGGACGTCAAGTTTGCGATCCATCCTGTGGCGGGCCGCATGCCTGGGCATATGAACGTGCTGTTGGCCGAAGCGAATGTGCCTTACGAGCAATTGGTCGATCTGGATGACATCAATCCCGAACTGCCGCAGGCGGACGTGGCGGTGATTATTGGCGCCAATGATACGATCAATCCCTCTGCGCGTGACGATCCCAAGAGTGCGATCGCGGGCATGCCGATCATCGAGGCGGATAAGGCCAAGTCGGTGTTCATCATCAAGCGGTCAATGAACGCAGGCTTCGCCGGGATCGACAACCCGATCTACTATAACAGCAACAC
>JAEZCS010000028.1 GCA_023433445.1 Pseudomonadota bacterium
CCCCTCCCGCTTGCCCATCCAGTCATCCCGCCTACCGCTCGCCCGCCCTCTTCCCATCGTTTCTTGCGGAACATCGCCACGACCGTCGGGTTGAGGCACCACTGCACCAAAGCAGAAAAGCGCAGGAAAGGACCCGGTCATGGTACAGGCATCAGCTATTTTCGACACACACGCAGAGGCCGCAAGGGCAGTCACGGAACTACGCACACTCGGCGTGGGCGACAGTGACCTCTCTGTCATCGCTCACCATGGCGGCACGACCACAACCACGAGCGGCGACGGCGAGATTACGGACGAGCATCACCGCAATATTCTTCGCGGCATCCTTGGCGGTGGCGCGCTGGGCGCAGGATTGGGCGTTGCCGCGCTCGCGATCCCCGGTGTCGGGCCGCTGGCGGCCGCTGGCGCGATCGCCGCTGCGGCGGTGCCCGAAGCTGTCGGGATCGGCGCTGTCGTCGGTGCGATCGGCGGAACCCTCAATGAAGCCCTGACCAAGCACGGTGTCAGCAAGGAAGACGCTGATTATTATGGCGGCCGCCTGAAGGACGGCGCCGTGCTCGTCACGGTCGCCGATGCCGGACTGGATGCAGACCGCGTGCGCGAGATTCTGTACCGCAACGGCGGCCACAACGCGTCTCAGGCACGTAGCGTCAACGCCACCCTCTGAAACGATGGGAGCCGGGAAGCATCGCTCTCCGGCTCCTGATCATCCTTTGGCCGTTGGGGATCTGTCCGACGCCCCGTTCGCAGATCATCCGACCGATTCGGTTCTATTGCGCCGCCACCAGCAGCTTGTCGATCTTTCGCCCATCCATGTCGACGATCTCGAACCGCCATCCCTGATCGTCGATGAAGTCGCCCACTTCGGGCAGGCGTTTGAGCAGCCACAGCGCATGGCCAGCCACCGTCGCATAATCGCGATGTTCGGGCAGGGTGATGCCGATCCGATCGGCCAGCAGGTCCACCGACATCTGCCCGGACACCAGCAGGCTGCCGTCCTCCCGTTCGACGACATCGGGTTCGTCATGCAGGTCACGATCGGATGCAAAGGCACCCGCAATCGCGGACAGCAGATCGGCAGGGGTCGCGATGCCCTCGAAATGCCCATATTCGTCGTGCACCATCACCATGGGCACGTCCGCTCGGCGCAGCACTTCCAGGGCGTCCATGGCGTCGACCTGATCGGGGACGACCTCGACCCGGCGCATCAGCGATCCGACGTCCAGCCGCTCTCCCCGGAACAGCGCCGTCATGATGTCGCGCGCCTGTACCACGCCGATAATATCCTCGACCGAGCCGCGCCCGACGGGGAGCCGCGTGTGCGGGGTCTGCAGCAGCCTTGCGCGAATGGCTTCATCATCCGCGCTGACGTCGATCCAATCCACATCCATCCGCGGCGTCATGACTTCGCGCACGGGCCGGTCGGCCAGCCGCACCACGCCTGAAATGATGGCGCGCTCGCTTTCCTCGATCAAGCCGGAGCGGCTCGCTTCGGCCACGATCAGGTGCAGCTCTTCGGCCGTCACATGATGTTCCGACTCACGGGTCATCCTCAGCAGGCGGAAGATGAGCGCGCTCGATCCGTCCAGCACCCACACGATGGGCGCGGTGATCTTCGACAGCCAGAGCATCGGCGTCGCGACGATGATCGCAATCGGCTCGGGCGCCCGCAGCGCAAACTGCTTGGGCACCAGTTCGCCGATGATCAGCGACGCGTAGGTCGTCAGGCCGATGACGATCGCAAAGCCCAGATTATCGGCGATGCCCGGCGACACGCCCAGCAGCCGCAACCGCTCGCCCACCGGTCCGCCCAGGCTCGCGCCGGAATAGGCGCCCGCCACGATGCCGATCAGGGTGATGCCGATCTGGACGGTGGACAGGAACTTACCCGGATCGCTCGCCAGCAAAAGGGCTGTGCGCGCACCGAACCGCCCTGCCTTTTCCATCGCCTGCAGACGTGGACGGCGGGCCGATACGATCGCCAGCTCCGACATGGCGAAGACGCCATTGAGCGCAACCAGCGCCAGAATGATGACGATGTCTACCCAGGGAAAGGGCGTCGGAGCGTGCGGGGGGATCGTGGCCATGGTGGTCAGCTACGCCCTATAACCTTGTTTCTTACAATTTCACAACCGCCGCATCACCTTGGGTTCAGTTCGCTGGTGGAACAAAACAGCCGGTTCAATGATTGGGGCCTGCACGCGCTTTCGGGTGCGAGATAAATAAGGGAACTGGATCTATGCGGATTTCTCATCGCATTTTAGGGACGGCGGGACTTGCCGCCATGCTCGCCACCGCCGCTTGCACGACTGATCCCAACACCGGTCAGCGGCAGATTTCGAAGGCGGCGATCGGCGGCATCGGCGGCGCGCTGGGCGGCTATCTGCTGGGCGACCTGGTCGGCGGCAAGCGCGATCGCACTGAGAAAATTCTGGGCGCAGGCATCGGCGCGGTCGCAGGCGCTGGCATCGGCGCGTACATGGATGCGCAGGAACGCAAGCTGCGCGAACAAACCGCCGGCAGCGGCGTGGACGTGATTCGCGACGGCGACAATCTGGTGCTGCGCATGCCCTCGGGCATCACCTTCACCACCGACAGCGCCGCCGTCCAGCCGCAGTTCCGCCCGACGCTGGACGAAGTATCGTCTGTGCTCGCGCAATATCCCAAAACCTATATCGACGTATACGGCCACACCGACAGCGACGGCTCCGATGCCTATAACCAGACGCTGTCGGAACGCCGCGCCCAGTCGGTCGCCGACTATCTGACCAGCCGTGGCGTACAATCGGCCCGCATCGCGACGCGCGGCTTTGGTGAAACCCAGCCCATCGCGTCCAATGCCACGGCTGAGGGCAAGGCCAGCAACCGCCGCGTCGAGATCAAGGTCGCGCCGGTGACGGAAAGCGACCTCCGGGCCTGAAGCCTGACGCCATGACCAACAAAGCCGGGACGCGCCGCAAGCGCTCCCGGCTTTTTTGTTGGGTGCGATGATCGGCTACGACGATGCTGGAAGAGCCCCCCCCAGACCGACGCAAAACATGCCTGAATGCAGACGCGACCGCGCCCGGCCGTCCTGCTCTAAAAACTCGCTTTCAGCCCATCGATCACGAACTGCGCAGCCAGCGCCGCCAGCAGCACGCCCAGCAACCGAGTAATCACCGCCTCGATCTTGCTGCCCAGCCGCGCCATGATCGGCCCTGCCGCCAGCAATGAACCCAGCATCAACGCCAGCGTCACGACAACCGCGCCCACGACCACCAGCCGCTCCGTTATGCCATCGGCCTGCGACATCAGCAGCATCACCGTCGCGATCGATCCCGGCCCGGCGATCATCGGCATCGCCATCGGGAATACCGACACATCCTCGACTTCCGGGGTTTCGGCGATCTTGTGCGCGCGGTCTTCACGCCGCTGCGTGCGCTTTTCGAACACCATGTCCATCGCGATGATGAACAGCGTGATCCCGCCCGCGATTCGGAAGCTGTCGAGCGCAATGCCAAGCACGCCCAGCAATTGCTTGCCCCACAGCGCGAAGATCAGCAGGATCACCGCTGCGATGCCCACCGCGCGGATGGCCATCGCCCGCCGTTGCGCATGGCTCGCGCCGGTGGTCAGGCTGGCATAGATCGGCGCGCAGCCGGGCGGATCGATGACCACGAACAATGTGACGAATGCGGAGATGAACAGCTCGATCATGCGCCCGGCGCCCCCACCCGATCGTCGATCACCACCTCATAGTCCACCCCGTTCCAGATGCGCACCATGACCTGCCGCCCGCCATCGGGCGCGACCTCCGCGTTCCAGATCAGGCTTTCATCGGCAGGCGGCAGCGCCGATTTCGTCGCGGCCCCGGCCGGCTCAGGCGCTTTGCCCCACTTGCAGGTCGCGACCTTGCCCACCAGGAACTCCGGCGCAGGCCGTGGGGCGCCAAGCGTATCGCGATGGTCGAGCATCCATTTCCACGCGCCCCGCTTGTCCCGCCGCCAGATCGTCGTGAAATAGCCGACCGTTCCATCCGGCCGCTGCCAATTGCCCGTGCTCGCCGCCATATTGCCGTCGCACGACACATGGATGAAGGACGGCGTCCAACTTATCGGCTGGGGCGGGTCGGCCCGGCCCTTCAGCCATTGTTTCGCCAGCACCCGCTGCGGCACGAACATCACCGCGTCATCGGCGGCGGTCGCGCGAAAGGCGGTCCACTGCCCCTTGTCCCGCGCCAGGCGGTTGAAGGCGAGTTCAGCGGCGAAGACGGAACTGGGATCGGGCTGATGCCGCATCGGTGGCCGCGCCGCGACCAGCCCCGTCAGGCAAGCCGCTATCAGTACGGCCCGCCCTGCCTTCACAGCCCCTCCGGTTTCGCCAGCCCCGCGCGGGCATGGGCCGCGACCAGCGTGTTGCGCAGCAGCACCGCGATCGTCATCGGCCCGACACCGCCCGGCACCGGTGTGATCGCCCGCACATGGGCCAGCGCCTCGGCCGTCGCGACGTCGCCCACGATCCGGCTCTTGCCGTCCTCCGTGTCCGTCACGCGGTTGATGCCGACGTCGATCACGGTCGCACCCGGCTTGATCCACTCGCCCTTCACCATTTCGGCGCGGCCCACCGCCGCCACCACGATATCGGCGCGATGCACGACCGAAGCCAGGTCCCGCGTGCGGCTGTGCGCGATCGTGACGGTGCAATTTTCGGCCAGCAGCAGCTGCGCCATCGGCTTGCCGACGATGTTGGACCGTCCCACGACCACCGCCTCCATGCCCGACAGGTCGCCCAGCTCATCCTTCAGCAGCATGATGCAGCCCAGCGGCGTGCAGGGCACCAGCGCCTCCTGCCCCGTCGCCAGCCGCCCGCTATTGACGACATGGAAGCCGTCCACATCCTTGGCCGGGTCGATCGTCCCGATGACCGCCGCCTCGTCGATATGGCCGGGCAGCGGCAGCTGGACGAGGATGCCGTCCACCCGCTCATCGGCGTTCAATTCCTCTACCAGGTCGAGCAATTCTTCCTCGCCGATGCTGGCGGGCAGCTTGAACTCCAGGCTTTCCATGCCCGCCTCGACCGTCATCTTGCCCTTGTTGCGGACATAGACGGAACTGGCCGGGTCCTCGCCCACCAGCACGACCGCCAGCCCCGGCTTGCGTCCGGTGCGCTCGACAAACGCCGCCACGCCATCAGCCACCTGTCCGCGCAGCGTGGCGGCGAAGGCCTTTCCGTCGATGATCTTGCCGATGGTCATGCTGCCTCAACCCATTCCCTGATGATGGCGGACAGCCGCGCCAACGCGTCGGCACCGCCCTTGATCCGCAGCCGCTTTAGCCGGTTGGTGTCACCCGATTCCAGCGAAATCGCGCTCCGTGGCCAATCCATTGCCTTGGCGAGCAACGCCACCAGCGCCGCATTCGCCTTGCCCTTTTCCGCGACGGCGCGAACACGCGCGCTCAGCCACTGCGCGCCTTTCTCATCCGTCCAGCAGCCGCCAATCTCTTCACGCGCCGCGCCCGGCGTCAACCGGACGGATAGCAGCAGGTCGTCGCCGTCCTGCCTCCAGACGCTCACACCAGCCCGAAGATCGGCGGCAATATGGCCTGGCGGATGATGAGGATGGCGAGCAGCACGACCATCGGCGACAGGTCGAGCGCGCCCAGATCCGGCATCACCCGTCGGATGGGATTATAGATCGGCGCCGTCATCCGGTCGAGCGCCACGATGATCGTGCGCACGATGTCGCTGGACGTGTTGATGACATTGAAGGCGATCAACCAGCTCATGATCGCCTGGATGATGATGATCCACCACAGCACATCGAGCAGGATGACGATGATCTGATAAAGCGCGTAGGCCATGTGGTCTCCAAATTGACTGCCGCTGCTCTAGCCGAGCGGGGCAGGCCGCGACAAGAGTTTGCGCGGGATTAGAAAGGCTTTCTCCCGCCGCAAGCAGCGCTGCCCCCTGCTTCGCCACGCCACCCTATCGCCACCCCCTTCGCCCCTCACTTCGTCATCCCAGCGACCCGAAGGGCGGCGTTAGCCAACGCTGGGATCTCAGGAGAGGAAGCGCGACCCCGCCCGAGCCCCCAGCTTCCGCTGGGATGACGGACAAGAGCCGGGCGACGATTACCGGCGCACCAAAGTCCCCGCACCGCGCTTGGTAAATATCTCCAGCAGCATGGCATGCGGCACCCGCCCGTCCAGGATCACGGCGGCGTCCACGCCGCCTTCGACCGCCTTCACGCAGGTCTCCAGCTTCGGGATCATGCCCCCGCTGATCGTGCCATCCTCCTGCAATATCTTGATCGCCGCGGGATCAAGGTCGGTCAGCAACTGCCCCTGCTTGTCCAGCACGCCCGCTACATCGGTCAGCAGGAAAAAGCGCGAAGCCTGAAGCTCCGCCGCGATCGCGCCCGCCATCGTATCGGCATTCACATTATAAGTGTGCCCGTCCGCGCCGATGCCCACCGGCGCGATCACCGGGATGATGCCGCTCTGCGTCAGCGTGTCGAGGATCGACCGGTCGACCTTCACAGGATCACCGACAAAGCCGAGGTCGACATTGCGCTCGATGCCCGAATTGGGATCGGGCGCACGGGTATCGCCCACCTTTTCGCACAGGACGAGCCCGCCATCCTTGCCCGAAATGCCGACCGCCTTGCCGCCCGCGCCGGAAATCCAGCCGACGATTTCCTTGTTGATGGATCCCGCCAGCACCATTTCGGCGATCTGCGCGGTTTCCTTGTTCGTGACGCGCAGGCCGTTCACGAAATGCGATTCGACGCCCAGCTTCTTGAGCATCGCGCCGATCTGCGGCCCGCCGCCATGGACGACGACGACATTGATGCCGACCGCCTTCATCAGCACCACGTCCTCGGCGAAATCGCGCGCTGCTTCGGGATCGCCCATCGCATGGCCGCCATATTTCACGACGAAAGTCTGCCCCGCATATCGCTGCATATAGGGCAGCGCCTCCACAAGCGTTTCGGCCTTGGCGAGGAGAGCGGGATCGGGAGCGTGCTTGCTGTTCATGTGCGCGCGCAATAGGGCCTTATAGATGCGGGGGCAAGTTGGTGTCGAATGGCGACTCTCCACTTCTAGTGTGCTCAGTGCAGCGACAAGAAAAGGGACTTGATCCCCTCTCCCCTGAAGGAGAGAGGGAGTAGATCACCCCTCCCCTCACCAGGCCATCCGGTATTTCACTTCCATGGCTTGCGCCAGGTTCCGCTGCCGCCGCTCGACGGCCTCGCCGAACAGGTCCACGTCCACGCCTTTCAGGCGCAGCTCCAGCGTATCGCCATCCATCTCCAGCGTGGACGCGAGCAAAGGCCCTTCGACCCCGCCCGACAGGCGCTGGCCCAGACGGATCGCCAGCCCCCACCAGGTCGCCCGCTTCAACGCAGCGGCGGAAGCCAGCCCGGCTATCCCGGCGGGCGGCGTGGCCGATCCCCCGAAATTGCTGTGCAGGGCCTGCGCCAGCATCGCCCGCTCGCAAGCGGTGATGCCGACCCAATTGCTGTGCAGGGCAATCTCCACCCCCCGTTCCGCGCGAAAATCGGGGTTGGCGCGCCATCCGACATCAGCGAGCAGGCAGGCCGCGCGCCGGATGCGCCGCCAGGACGGCTCATCGTCACGGAACAGCGGCCCGATCCAGCGGTCGATCATGTCGCCATGGCCCGCAAAGCGCCCCTGCGCCTCGCCCTCCGCCTCCGCGGCGACCAGCAACGGGTCATGCTTGCGCATCTCGGCCGGCAGATCTTCGAACAGCAATCCTTCGCGCAGGCCATAGGCCGACACGACCAGTTCGCTGGATTGCAATTGCCGGACCACCACCGACAGCAATGCCGCCGCATCGGGCAATGTCGGCACGCGCGACCCGGTGATCGCGGGAATATCCTTCAACCGCGCGCGCCCGACATGCGACACGATGCGCGTCAGCTGCTCGGCGCGGGACGCGGGCATCGCATATTGATGCACCACCGGCAGCGGAAAATTGGTCAGCTGCATGTCGAACCGGGCAAGCGCGCGCCACGATCCACCCACCAGATAGAAGGGCAGGTCGGCCCGCGCGTTCCAGCCCGCCTTCGCCAGCATCTTCTTCACCTGCCGTTCCAGCACGCCCGGCCCCTTCGCGCGGATCTGCGGCAGGCGCAGCACGCCCAGCGGCAGCGATATGGTCTCATGCACCGCGCCGCCCTTCACCCGCGCCAGCTCCAGGCTGCCGCCGCCCAGGTCGCCGACGATGCCGTCCGCGCCGGGGATGCCCGACAGCACGCCATAGGCCGCGGCCACCGCCTCCTGCGCCCCGGTCAGCAGCTCGACCTCCAGCCCGATCTCCCTGGCGCGCGCGATGAACTCGTCCCCATTGGCGGCGTCGCGCACAGCGGCGGTGGCGACGCAGCGCACCTCCCGCACCTCCATTTCGCGGCACAGATGGGCAAAGCGCCCTATCGCCCGCAATCCGCGCTCCATCGCTTCCGGCTCGATTCGCCCCGTCTTCCCGAGCGATGCGCCCAGGCCCGCCATCACCTTTTCATTGAACAGGATGAACGGAATGCGCCGTGGCCCGTCATAAACGACCAGGCGGACGCTGTTCGACCCGATGTCGATGATCGCCGTGCGCGACTTGGCATGGGCGGGGGATGTCACCATCGTCTCGGCGATCGCGCGCACCTGGCTAAGCATCGAATTCATCGCCGTTCAGGTCCGCCCGCGCAGGCGCAAGGTCGGCACCGTTTCGCTGTCCAGCGCCGCGCCCCGCCCGGACAGCGAAGGGTTGGTCATGAAATAGCGGTGCAGGTTGAACGGCCGGTCGGTCGAATCCACGCGGGCATAATGGCCGTTGCTGTCCAGTTCCCAGCTTTGTTCGCTGTCGATCAGGTTGGCGACCATCACCTGGTCCAGAATCTGATCATGAACGGTCGGGTTCTCCACAGGGGCAAGGAATTCGACGCGGCGGTCAAAGTTTCTCGGCATCCAGTCCGCCGAGCTGATGAACACCTTTGCCCCATTGTTCGGCAGCGCCTTGCCATTGCCGAAGGCGGTGATGCGGCTATGCTCCAGAAAGCGTCCGACCACCGACTTCACCCGGATATTCTCCGACATGCCCGGCACGCCCGGCCGCAGGCAGCATATGCCGCGCACGATGAGGTCGATCTCCACCCCCGCATTGCTCGCCGCATACAGCTTCTCGATGATCGCGGGATCGACCAGCGAGTTCATCTTTGCCCAGATATTGCCGGGCCGCCCGGCGCGGACATGTTCGATCTCCGCGTCGATCAGCTGGCACAGCCGATTGCGCAGGTCGCGCGGGCTCATCACCAGCTTCTCCAGCGCCTGCGGTTCGACATAGCCGGTGATATAGTTGAACAGCGCGGCGGCATCCCGGCCATAGGCGGGATCGGCGGTGAAGAAGCTGAGGTCAGTATAGATGCGCGCGGTGACGGGGTGGTAATTGCCCGTGCCGAAATGGCAGTAGGTGCGGAACGCCTCGCCTTCACGGCGGACCACCATCGACACCTTGGCATGCGTTTTCCAGTCGATGAAGCCATAGACCACCTGCACGCCCGCGCGCTCCAGCGCGTCGGCCCACATCAGGTTCTGCTCCTCGTCGAATCGCGCCTTCAGCTCGACCACGGCCGTCACCGACTTGCCCGCCTCTGCCGCGTCGATCAGCGCGCGGATGATCGCCGACTGCTTCCCCGCGCGATACAGCGTCTGCTTGATCGCGACGACGTCGGGGTCGGACGCCGCTTGTTTCAGAAACGAAACGACAACGTCGAAAGCTTCATAGGGGTGATGGACCACAATGTCCTTCGCCCGGATCGCCGCAAAGCAATCCCCGCCATATTCGCGGATTCGTTCAGGGAATCGTGGCGCATAGGGTTCGAACTTCAGGTCGGGCCGGTCTTCCTCGACTATGCCCGACAGGTCGCCAATGCCCACAAACCCCTCGACCTCGGCAATGATCGCCTCATGTCCCTGGAGCATGTCCTGCAACATTTCCTCGACCGGCTCGGGGATACGCTCCTCTATCTCCATGCGGATCACGCGGCCCCGCCGCCGCCGCTTGATGGCGCTGCGGAAATAGCGGACCAGATCCTCCGCCTCTTCCTCGATCTCGATGTCGCTGTCGCGGATGATGCGGAACACGCCGCTGTTGCGCACCCGATAGCCGGGGAACAAGTCGCCCGAAAAACGGCGGATCACCGCCTCCAGCGCCATGTAGCGCGCCGGTGTGCCCGGTATGCGCACGAAACGGGCGAGCGAGGACGGGATCATCACCAGTTCGCGGATCGGCTGCTTGTCGGACAGCCGCTCCAGATCGAAGACGATCAACAGCCCCTGGTTGGGGATGAAGGGAAAGGGATGCGCCGGGTCCAGCGCCTGCGGCGTCAGGATCGGAAAGATCTGGGTCAGAAAATGCTCGCGCAGCCATGTCTCGCTGCCTGCATCGATGTCGCTGGCGGGGCCCATCACCTCGATCCCGACCTGCGTCAGTTCATCGTGCAGCGCGCCCCAGACCTTTTGCTGCGCCTTCATCAGCCGCGCTGTTTCATCGGCGATTCCGACAAGCTGCTGCGCGGGCGTCAGCCCATCGGCCGACCGCATGTCGACATCCTGCAACTGCTGGCCTTTCAGCCCCGCCACGCGCACGCTGAAAAATTCATCCAGGTTCGCGCCGGAAATCGACAGGAAGCGCAACCGCTCCAACAGCGGATGCGCCCGGTTCATCGCCTCTTCCAGCACGCGCTGGTTGAACGCCAGCCAGGACAGCTCCCGGTTGAAATAGCGGTCGGTGGGCAGTGTCAGGCTGGCGGACGGATCAGCTTCGGCCACGTCTCTCTCGCTATGATGAGGGGTGCGGATCGTCCGCCACTATAGGCAAGAAACCCGCCGCTTGCAGACTCTCTTTGGCCATAGCGACAGAAATCTTACGTCCCGATGACAATGCCGCCTCGTTGAGCAGCCGCGTTGCCGCCTCTATCGCGGCATAGCTGCGTTCGATCCGGCGCAGCAGCCAGTCGGGCAGATCCTGTGCATAGCGCGATCCAGCCCGGCCCAGCGCCCGTTCGATAAGAGCGCGGGCAAGCGGCTCGTCCGGCTGCTCGATCGCCACATGCGGCGCGGCGGCAAGGCGCGACCGGAGGTCCGGCAACGTCACATCCCACAGCGTCGGCGCGCTGCCGCCGATCAGCAGCAGCGGGCTGGCGCTCGTCTGCGCCTCATTCCATGCGTTGAACAGCAGCCGGTCCTCCTGACCCTGCGCGTCGTCGATCACCGTGCCGCCGCTCATTCCCGCGAAACGCCGCCCCAGCATCGACCGCCCCGACCGCGCCGGACCAGTGAGCACGCTGATCGCCAACGGCCATTCGCGCCAGTTTTCCAGATGGCGGACGGCGATCTGATTGGCATCGCTGACCAGGAAATCATCGTCCGTCCCTTGCCCTGGCCATTCGAACGGCAGGCTGATCTGGCTCATTGCGGCGCTGATGCTCCCGCAGGCGCTGCGCCGCCGCGGCGGATGCGCAGTACATTGCCGGAGCCTGACACCGTGAATCCCCGCGCCTGAAGCCCGGCGCGCAGGGCATCGACACCGCCGTCAAAGCTCACCTGCATCACCGACGTCCCCCCAAGGGCAAGGCTGCTGGTCGCCACCGACCGGACGCCCAGGATCGATCGCACCGCCGCCTCGCCCTGCGCCACCGATCCGACATCGGGCGTATCGAACTGGATCGAGAAGCTGCTTGTGGTCGCCGATGGCGCTGGCGTCTCTATTGTCTCCAACAGCTGCTCGGTCGCATTTTCGATCTCGAGCGCGGCGGGATTGACCGGCTCCTCGATGATCAGCGACGGGTCGGGCCGCAGGCGGCCGTCGTTCAGCGCCGCCGTGTAAAGCTGGTCGATCCGCCGCGCCGCTTCATCCATCATCTGCGGAAGCGCGCTTTCGGCTGACGCGCGCAGCGAGAAGCTGCCGATCAACAGGTCATCCGGCCCATAGCGCGCCGTGAAGGTGCCCCTGACCGGACCGCCCGGATATTCTCGCTCCAGCCGTGCGATCGGCACCACCACATCGGCTGCGCCATATTGGTCGAGCAATACGCGCCACCATAGGCGGCCACGCCGCCCCACCTGCCCGGCATTCAGCAGGATCGGGTCGGCTATCGAACCGCTCACCCGCACATAATCGATCGCGCTGTCGCCGGTGCGGAACCGCGCCCACGCCTTCTGCCACTCATTGATCCGCTCATAGGAAACGGCTGACCCGCCATCCCACATCACCGGAATGACGAGCAGCGGCGGCGATCGCCTGACCTGGCCAGACACGCCCAGCAACTGCCCTGTCCGCGCCCGATCGAACGAAATGCCAAGCGTCGCGATATAGCGTGTCGGCCCGATCTGCTCATATTCGATCTCGATGCCGGAAATCATCGCTTCCAGCTGCGAATCGGACAGGTTGGGCACGCCCGCGGCGCCATGGGTGCGCGTCCACAGCATCCGCCAGCCCTGCCGCTGCGCCAATCGCCAGCCCGCCTGCCGCGCGCTGTTGGCATCCTTGCCCATCACGTCGACCTTGACGCCGCTCACCTGATAGTCGCCGCCGCTGGCGATCGGCGGCACGCCGCGCTCGCCCTCCATCTGCGCGAACAGGGCCGCAGCCGCGAGGCCGAGCATGATCGCGCCAAGAATCTGGACGGGCCGCGAAAAGCGGCGAAGCAGCGACGAAGGCCGGAAAATATGGCTTTGGAAGGCAGTGGACAGGCTCACGCGCGCCCTTTTGGCGGGATTTACCCCATCTGCCAAGCGCCAACCCATTTGCCGTTCCGTTTTCCGCATCATTGCTATAGTGGGCGCGGGCATGAGCGACACCGAATCCTACAGCTACGCCAAGGCTGGCGTGGACATCGCGGCAGGCAATGCGCTGGTCCGTGCCATTGCCCCCTTGGCCAAGGCGACCCGCCGCCCCGGCGCTGACGCCGAACTGGGCGGCTTTGGCGGTTTCTTCGACCTGAAGGCCGCTGGCTATGACGACCCCCTTCTGGTCGCGGCCAATGACGGGGTGGGCACCAAGCTCAAGCTCGCGATCGACCATGACCGCCATGATGGCGTGGGCATAGACCTCGTCGCCATGTGCGCCAACGACCTCATCGTGCAAGGCGCGGAGCCGCTTTTCTTCCTCGACTATTACGCCACCGGCAAGCTGGAGAGCGGCGTCGCCGAACGCGTGATTGCGGGCATCGCCGAAGGTTGCAAGCAAGCTGGCTGCGCCCTCATCGGCGGCGAAACTGCTGAAATGCCGGGCATGTATGCCGCTGGCGACTATGACCTTGCCGGTTTCTGCGTCGGCGCGGTGGAACGGAGCCAAGCCCTTACCGGCAACAAGGTGAAAGCAGGCGACGTCCTCCTCGGCCTCACCTCCTCGGGCGTCCATTCCAACGGCTTCTCGCTCGTCCGCCGCCTCGCCGCTGACAAGGGCTGGAAGCTCGACCGCCCGGCCATCTTCGACAATGAAGTGCTGCTGATCGACGCGCTGATGGCGCCCACCCGCATCTATGTGAAGCCGCTCCTCCCGCTCGTGCGCAGCGGCAAGATCAACGCCCTCGCCCATATCACCGGCGGCGGCCTCCTCGAAAACATCCCCCGCGTCCTGCCTGACGGCTGTCATGCCGTGGTCGACGCCGACGCCTGGGAACAGCCGCGCCTGATGGCGTTCCTGCAAGCGCAGGGCCATATCGAATCGGAAGAAATGGCCCGCACCTTCAACTGCGGCGTCGGCATGGTGCTTGCCGTGGACGCTGACGCGGCAGACAGCGTCACCGCCGACCTCGAAGCCGCAGGCGAAACCGTCGTCCGCGTCGGCATGGTTGAGGCTGGTGAAAAAGGCTGCACGGTCAAAGGCAGCCAGGAGACCTGGAGCGCCAAGGCCGACTGGACCGCCACGCATCTCGGGTAAATCAACCAATCCCCCTCCCGCTGGCGGGAGGGGTCAGGGGAGGGCATGTCACAGGGTCGGCTTGAGCAAGCCCACCCCTGACATCTTCCGCCAGCGCGAGGGAATTTCCCCATGCAAAAAGCAAAAGTCGGTGTTCTCATATCCGGGCGCGGGTCCAACATGGCGGCGCTGCTCTATGCCGCCAAGCACCCCAGCTGCCCCTATGAGATCGTCCTGGTCGCCGCCAACGACCCGGACGCCGCTGGCCTCATCCTCGCCCAGGCCGAAGGCATCCCCACCTTCGCCCAAAGCCACAAGGGCCTTAAGCGCGTCGAATTCGACCAGATCATCGACGCGCAGCTGCGCAAGGCAGGCGCCCAATATGTCGCGCTCGCTGGCTACATGCGCCTGCTCTCGCCCGAATTCGTCGCGGGCTGGGAAAACCGGATGCTGAACATCCACCCCAGCCTCCTCCCAAAATATAAGGGCCTCGACACCCACCAGAAGGCGCTCGACGCGGGCGACAGCCATGCGGGCTGCTCCGTCCATGTCGTCACCAGCGAACTGGACGACGGCCCGGTGCTGGCGCAGACGGAGGTGGCGATCCTCCCCGGCGACACCGCCGACAGCCTCGCCGCGCGCATCCTCATCGCCGAGCATCAACTCTACTCCCGCACCCTCGCCGACTTCGTCACGCGCGAGCGCCAGCCGCCCCTTCCAAAATAGGATTCCCCCTGATCTATCCTGCCGGATGGACCAGCCTCTTCCTCCCCCACCCGCCGCGCCTGCACTGGCGCCGCAATCCGCCCACGGCCGCTGGACGCCAGCGCTTCAGCGCCTCTTCCTCACCGCCTTGATCGAAACCGGCAATGTCTCCCACGCCGCGCGGTCGGTCGGCATGTCGCGATCCAGCGCACACCGCCTGCGGCAACGCCTTACCGGCACCGCGTTCGACCGCTGCTGGAACGATGCGCTCAAGATCCACGCGACGCGCATGGCCGATCCCTTCGCGCTGGAAACCCGACCCCGCGCACCGGCCTGATCCTGTCGCGCACCTGTCGCGTTCCCGCCGCGCTTGGGGCGCGATCCCGGCGATTAAGCCCCAAATCG
>JAEZCS010000036.1 GCA_023433445.1 Pseudomonadota bacterium
GCTGTCCGGCCTCTGCGCGACATGTTCGAACAGTGGCTCCATTGATCCGAAGGCTTCCGCATAGATCGCAAAAACCCGCTCGGCGACGCTTTCGGCCAAGTGCCATTTGCTTGATTCCGGCTGTCCCGACCGCATGAACGACTCCCGTTAATTCGATCAGCCAAATTTAGGACATCGGCAAGAAAAATCTTCCTTTTTCGGCAATACCAAAGTTCTATTGCGCGAAATTGCCGCGCAGGATGATCGATTTTGGGGTGTCGTCGAAGCGCGCGAAGAGCCATGAAAATTACAGTGCCCATGAAAGTGGCATGAAAGGACGATATGAAGGGCAGAGAGGATTTCGCCGGCCATGTGCTGGCCAAGGCATATTTTGCTTTACCCCTAATCGCTGCAGCCTTGATTGGTGCCGACGCGCCGACGGGTGGCGAACAGGGCGTGCATGCGTTCGTTCTCAGCAACGTCTATCTGGCTCAAGCGGGCGAAAAGGACAGTTGCCCCACTCCTGACATAGGCGACCTTGATCGATTCTACGCCATGCTTCCACCTGCGGAACAGGCCAAGTATGCAGGCAAAGAAAAGCGGCAGGCGCTTGAGCAGCGGATGAATGAATATTTCAAGTTCCAACGGATATTCATCCGTGGCGATCGAG
This sequence comes from Pseudomonadota bacterium, assembly GCA_023433445.1. Classification (GTDB taxonomy): domain Bacteria; phylum Pseudomonadota; class Alphaproteobacteria; order Sphingomonadales; family Sphingomonadaceae; genus Sphingobium. The sequence continues at coordinate 650 of JAEZCS010000036.1, forward strand.
CGGCCTCTGTAAAATTCCCGCCAAACTTTGATCCGAAAGCAGAGCCGACCCAGGAACTTGCGGTCGCGATCGGCGCACTGAATGGTCTGCCGAAAGGTGCTGGCCGTCTTGCATTCCAGAAGCGCGAAGTTGTCTACAATGCCTGCTCCAATCCCCATGACTTCCCAACCCTCGGAACAGATTTCAAAACCTATGACGGCAAGGTCGCTGCAGGCATGAACCTGGACGGCAAGGTCGGGAAATCCGATTTTGAAGGCCCAAATGGCGAGAAGGGCGTCGACAACCGTCTATGGCGCGCCGTCGGTTGTGTTTCCGCGTTCCGGGAAAGCAGCAAGGATGAACTGGCACGCAAGACGATAATGTCCATGCGCGCACCTACTGTGATTGAGCTAAGAGGCGTTGACAGTCTTCAGGATGATCCCGACGTCACCGTGACTGTTCTGGCAGTCAATGAGCCTTTGACCCGTGACGGGCGTGGCGATCCCCTCGCCCGCACCACCTTCACGCCCGCTCCTAACCCCGAGCTTCGCGCATCGGTCAAAGGACGCATCACGGACGGGGTGTTGATCACCGATCCGGTCGATCTGAAGCTGAACTACAAAGAACAGATCCTGGATGCGCCGCGTCACATACGAGGGGCGCGCATAAAAGCGAAGTTCGGTCCTGATGGATCGATCGACGGCAGCATATTCGGCTATTACACGCTCGACAGCTTCTATGACTCGATTGAACAAATGACGCAAAATGGCGCCAATCTGTCGCACGTGTCATGCCCCGGCGTTCGCAGGGCTATCGATCGCTTCGCCGACGGCTACCGCGACCCCAGCACCGGAAAATTTACCGCTATATCATCCGCTTATAGCTTCGTTGGCGTTAGGGCTTTCCTCGCCAAACCCGACCAAATCGCGCAGAATGAGGCGTTGCAATGAAGATCAGGGCATTGCCCTCGCTGGCGTTGGCAGGCGCTTGCCTGACCCTCGGCCTTAGCGTTGCGTTCAGCGGCGCACGAGCCGACGAAACGCACGCAGAGACCCCAGCCAGCCAGGTCCGCCGCCTGACCGAGAGCCAATATCGCAGCGTCATCGCCGATGTTTTCGGGCCCGACATCAAGATCGTTGGCCGGTTCGAGCCCGATTTGCGCATAGATGGGCTTCACGCGGTTGGCGCCAGCGCGGTTTCGGTGACTGCAGCCGGACTTGAACAATATGAAAATCTGGCGCGCAGCATTTCGGCTCAGGTCACTGATGAACAGCATCGCGCTAAACTGATCGGCTGCTCACCCAGTCCAGCCGATCAGAATGGCGCTGCCTGCGCGCGTCAATTCTTCCAACGCGTCGGTTTGCAACTCTACAGGCGACCCCTGAGCGATGCGGAGGTCACGGCTTTGACGAAGGCCACGACTGACGCGACGAAGACGCTTGGCGACTTCCACGCAGGTCTCGGTGCGACGCTCAGCGGCATGCTGACCAGCCCCGAATTCCTGTTTCGGATCGACCGCCCCGCGCCCTCGCGCCGCAATATCGACGCCTGGTCGAAGGCGAGCCGCCTCTCCTTCCTGTTCTGGAACAGCATGCCGGACCAGACGCTGCTCGACGAAGCGCGTAGCGGGGCGCTGGATACGCAGGCGGGTCTCACGAAGGCGGTTGATCGCCTGATCGCCTCGCCGCGTTTCGAACAGGGCGTCCGTGCATTCTTCACCGATTATCTCCACCTCGACGGAATGGACGAACTGTCAAAGGACTCGCTCATCTATCCCGCCTTTTCGCAGGCGATCAGCACGTCGCTGCGCGAACAGACGCTTCGCACCATCAGCTGGCTTCTGGTTGAGCGGAATGGCGACTATCGCGACCTGTTCACCACGCGATCGATCGCGATGAATCGCTCGCTGGGTCCGATATACGACATACCGGTCAGCAAGACCGACTGGTTCATGTATGAATTCCCGCAAGGTGATCCGCGCAGCGGTCTGCTCACCCATGCGAGCTTGTTGGCGCAGCACTCCCACCCGGGCCGGACATCGCCGACACTGCGGGGCGTGGCACTGCGCGAGATATTCCTGTGCGAGAAGACCCCGGCTCCTCCGGCCAACGTGAATTTCGCGGTCGTGCAAAATGTCGACAATCCGACACTGAAGACGACGCGGGCGCGGCTCCAGGCACATCTTGATGACGAAGAATGCGCGAGCTGCCACCGGCTTACTGATCCGATGGGCCTGGGGTTGGAGCAATTTGACGGCGCTGGCCAGTTCCGCAAGTTCGAACATGATGAATTGATCGACGTCAGCGGCGATTTCGAAAAGCAGGCGTTCGACGGCGCGGCGGCGCTCGGGCAGTTGTTTCGCAACAGCCCCCGCGTAAGCAGTTGCCTTGTCCAGTCGGCATGGCGCTACGCCAACGGCCGCAATCCGTCCGGCACTGACGCTGCCGACATAGCGAAGCTTGCTCAAAGTTTCGCGGCAGGTGGCCATCGCTTCCCGGCACTGATGCGCGCCATCGCCCTTGATCCCGCCTTTTACACCATGCCGCGCCTTGGTTCTGAACGCCGCGTGGCTACTGTTCGCAGAACGAAGGAGACTGGCTGATGCTACTGCATGGAACGACGCGGCGCGGTTTCCTGCTGCGCGGCATTTTGGGCGGCGGCGCGGTGACGCTCGGCCTGCCCCTGCTCGACGCATTTCTGGACAACAACGGCACGGCCTTCGCGGCGACGCTGGGCGGGGGACGCTTGCCTGTCCGTTTCGGGACCTGGTTCTGGGGATGCGGGATGATCCCGGACCGGTGGCAACCGAAGAAGACGGGCGCAGACTATGACCTTCCCCCGCAACTCGCGCCAATCGCCAGTGTGAAACAGCATGTCAGCGTCCTCACTGGCTATGACGTGGTACTGGACGGCAAGGGCAATCTGCCGCACCTGACTGGGAACACCGGCGTGCGCACAGGGGCTCCGACCGACGACTGGCTCACGATCCGGGCGCCGACGATCGATGTGTTGATCGCTGATGCGATAGGCGGCGGGTCCTTCTTTCGCTCGCTTGAACTGTCGGCGGACGGCAATCCCCGGACGAGCTATTCCTTCCGTGATGGTCGCAGCATGAATTCGGCAACGCCGAGCGCGTTGGAATTTTATCGCAAGATCTTCGGCGCGGACTTCAACGATCCCAACAAGGCTGATTTCAAGCCGGATCCCCGCATCATGGTTCGGCGCAGCGTCCTGTCCGGCGTGACGGAGCAGCGGCGCGCGCTGGAAAGCAGCCTTGGCGCGACCGACAAGGCTCGTCTCGACCAATATTTCACCTCGGTTCGCGAGATGGAAGGAAAGCTGGCACTGCAACTGCAAAAGCCGCCGCCGGCCGAGGCTTGCGTGGTGCCCGCAGAAGCGCCTGCCGTAGCAGGAGACACAACGGATGTGGAACAGCGCAAGACCAATCACCGGTTGATGGCACAGATGCTGGCGATGGCACTCGCCTGCAATCAGACACGCGTATTCAATATGAGTTTCTCAACGGCGGCGTCCGATCTGCGTCAGGCAGGGCAGACGACCGGCTATCACCAGAATACGCATGAGGAGTTGATCGACCGCTCTGTCGGCTATCAGCCGACAGTGGACTTCTTTGCTGTTCGCAACATGGAAGCATGGGCCGACTTCGTTTCGGCGTTGGCGGCCATCAAGGAAGGCGACGGCACCCTGCTCGACAATATGCTGGTTTTCGCGCATTCCGACGTTTCCTTCGCGAAGAACCATGACGTCCTGGGTGTCCCGGTGATGCTCGCCGGGCGTGCGGGAGGAAAGATAAAAACCGGCCTGCATATAAATGGCAATGGTGAACCGATCAGCCGCGTTGGCTTGACTCTTCAACAGGCTATGGGAATTTCAGTGGATAGCTGGGGCTTGGATGCGATGAACACCAAACGGCCCATCAGCGAAATAATGGCGTAACGAACGCAGAAAGAATGAGGAAGATGATGAAGCTCCCCTACTCCCTGGCCCTGGCAACAGTCGGCTTGGCCGCAAGCTACGCTGCTTATGCCGCCGCACCCGCAGTCACCGATGCGATCAAGGCGCGCCAGGCCAGCTACAAGGAGATCGGCGGAGCTTTCAAAAGCATCAATGACGAGATCAAGTCCGGATCGCCCGACATGAACAGCGTTCGCCCGCTGGCGCGCGACATCGCGACCCGCGCCGCGCTGTTGCCCAAATATTTCCCCAAGGGCAGTGGCCCGGAATCGGGCGTGAAGACACGCGCCAAAGCGGAAATCTGGAAGGACAATGCCACCTTTGTGAAGCTTCAGGGTGACATGATCACGGCCGCGAAGGCTCTCGATGCGGCAGCCGCCAGCGGCAATGTCGGGGGCCTCACCTCCGCTCGCACCAGCCTGGGCGGCACGTGCAAAAGCTGCCACGACCGCTTCCGCGTGGAGCTTTGATGGTGGAGGCGGGAGCGAGCAGCGCGCCTGTGCGCCTGCGCATCTGGGATTTGCCGACCCGCCTCTTCCACTGGACGCTCGTGCCGTTACTGGCCTTCGCCTGGTGGACTGCTGAGGAGCGCATGCTCGACTGGCATCGGCTAGCTGGCTACAGCATCTTCACGCTGCTGTTGTTCCGCATCATCTGGGGTGTCGCGGGCAGCAGCACGGCTCGCTTCGCCAATTTCATCGGGGGGCCTTCCAGACTGCTTAACTATGTCCGCGGCCATATGTTTAACCGGTCCGCCGCCCCGGCGCCCGGTCATAATCCTGTAGGCGGGTGGAGCGTGATCGCGATGATCGCCATTCTGGCAGTTCAGGTGGGCCTTGGCTTCTTTTCGGTCGACATCGACGGCATGGAATCAGGCCCGTTCAGCTATCTGGTCGATTTCGATACTGGCCGGCTTGCGGCGGAATGGCACGCCTATATCTTCAACATCATTCTGGCCCTCACTGCCCTGCATGTCGTCGCGATCCTGTTCTACTTGCTTCACCGCCGTGACAATCTGGTCGGGCCGATGATCAGTGGACGGCGAAAGTGGTCGGGCGACCAGCCCAGCTTACATTTCGTGTCATCCTGGGCGGCACTTGCTATTTTTCTGCTGGTCGCAGGCGGGACATGGTGGCTGATCGCCCAATTCGGCCGGGCCTGAAGCTTTTATTATCTCCTACTCGGCGCTCATGCCGACAAGGGGCGTGAAAAGCTCTCTTCGTGCGTTCGAAGAGAGCTTTTCTTTTGAGCGGCCGCCGGATCAGGCTTTGAGATGCTTGGCCAAATGCTTGTTCATCTCGAACATGCTGGCTTTCTTGGCGCCGAATATCTTCTCCAGCTTCTCATCCGCAAGTATTTCTCGCTTGTCCTTGGGATTCTGAAGATCATTGGCTTTGATATAGTCCCAGATCTTCTTGACCACCTCGCTACGCGGGATCTTCTTGTCGCCGATAATGTCCGCAAGTTCAGGAGAAGGCGTCACCGGCGCAGTTATGCCCCCGCGCGCCCCGCCCGCCGCCTTGCCGGTCTTCTTCACCTTGGCTGCAGCCGCCTTCGTCTCCTGTTCGCCACGTTGCTCACGAGTCCGCGCCATGAAATTCTCCCTCGTTGATCGCTCCCGGGTCCATGATCACGCAAAGTCATGAGCAGCAAAAAAGTTGCCTCTTCTACAATAATCACCGATCAGGGCACCTTTCCAAGCGTATCGGCGACATAGGCGTCACGCTCGCCCATTGGCTTGGGACGGCCGACGGTCGTGTCCTTTGCCGTCTGATGTTCAATCTCGCTGTTCAGTTCAGCGCCAAGGATCAGGATGTAGGCGGACAGATATAGCCACATCAACGTAACCACCACCGCGCTTAGCGCGCCATAGGTGGCACCATAATTCCCGAAATTTGACGCATAGAGGCCAAAGCCCAGGCTCACCACCAGCCAGCCCACCGTCGCGAACAGGGATCCTGGCGTCAACCAGCGCCAGCGAGCGCGCTTACGATCTGGAGCAAAGCGATAGATGGTGCTCAGCAACATGCTCGCGGCCAGCGCGGCCAGTATCCAGAAGCCGATACGTATAGCCGTGATGAGGATCACGGGCGCACCAGGCATTAATCGTTCGAGGAAAGCGAGCGCAGCGATCGCGAAAATGGCGATGATCCCCGCCGCCAGCAGCCCGAGCGTCATCAGGCCCGCCAGTACCGTCAGGCTGATGAAACCGCGGCTCTCTTCCTCGTCATAGGCTATGTTCACCGCGGTGACGATCGCCTTCGCGCCGTTCATGGCGCCGTAGAGTGAAAGCGCCAGCGAAAGAAGCAGCCCAAGCCCCTTCTTGTCATTACCCGTATTGACCACTGACAGAAGCTGCTCGCCAATCAGGTGAGCGGCTTCTTTTGGAAGGAGCTGGAACAGCGATTGCAGATGACCGGCGATCGTTGCCGGGTCGGCGAGCAGCCCATAGCATAATACCAGCGCCGCCAGGGTAGGCACGAAGGCGAGGAAGCCATAAAATGCGACCCCGGCGGAGATCAGTCCGACATTGTCGCTGGCGCTTTCATTCCATGTCCGGATGAGAATATCCCGCCATGCGGCCTTGGGCATTTCCCGTGGGCTCGTCGCCGTGCGGCCGCGAGCGCTGTCGGTTTGTGACATCTTGACTCCCTCCTGTCTCGGAGAGGGAAACAACTGAGGGGCAAGACTGATCCAGCAATTTCTGGGAGTTAAGTGGAACGCGGATTTATGACGTCACCTGGACGTCAAATTTTTCCGCACTCTCGGGCTGATTGTTTCACGTCGCATTCAGCGTCTCTCGCCTAGAAAGGGCTTAGGCTCAAAACGCAAGACGCGAGGTTAACGTCGTTGAAGTCATTAGGCGCAGTTGCACTTCTCGCCATGGCATGGTCAGCCACATTCATGACGGCGGCCCATGCCGCAACCTATTATGTCAGTTCGACGCTCGGCAATGATAGTTTCGCTGGCACGTCCCCGTCCGAGCCATGGGAGTCCCTGTCCCGCGTTGCTGCATTCCCCTTGCAACCGGGTGATGAAGTCAAGCTGATGGCGGGATCGCTCTGGCGCGAACCGCTTATCCTCACGCGTTCAGGCAGCGATAAAGCGCCGATCATCGTCACCGCCGAAGGCATAGGATCTCTACCGCGCATAGATGCAGGAGGAATCTCGCCCCACGGCGTCGCTATCATCAACGCGGATTATGTGACGGTCAGCGGTCTTGAAGTCACCAACGACAGCCCGATCCCCGCCGCCCGCATTGGCGTTCTGGTGTCGGCTGAAGATCGCGGCATCACGCGCGGCATCCGTATTCGCGACATGTATATCCATAATGTGCGCGGTACGAACGATCGCAAGGACAATGGCGGCATAGTCTTCCGCGTTGCGGGGCCGAACACGCCGACCAAGTTCAAAGATCTCATCATAGAACGCAATATCGTCTGGCGCGTCGACCGCTCGGGCATCGCAGGCATCAGCGATCAGGTAACGTCCGCTAACTGGTTCCCGAGCGAGAAGGTCGTCATTCGCGACAATTATGTGACGGATGTCGGCGGCGACGGCATCGTGCCGCGCGGTACCGACGGGGCGCTTATCGAACATAATATCGTCCATTATGCAGGTGCCCGCGCACCGGGCTATAATGCGGGCATCTGGCAATGGAGCACCGACAACAGCCTCATCCAGCTGAACGAAGCAGCCTATACCCGCACCCGCTATGATGGTCAGGGCTTCGATTCAGACTTTAATTCCCGGCGCACGACGCTGCTCTACAATTACAGCCACGACAATGCGGGAGGATTCCTGCTGATCTGCTCGCCTCGACATGATGGCAGCGGCAATATCGGCAATCATGGCACAGTCGCTCGCTTCAACGTCAGCCGCAATGATGGCACGCGCATATTCCAGATCTCGGGCAATGTGTCGGGAGCGCTGGTCGAGAAGAATGTCATCCATGTCGGCCAGGCCATGGACGTTCAAATGGTCGTCGCAACCCAATGGGACGGATGGGCGCGCGATGTCCGCTTCCGCGACAATGTGTTCAAGGTGGCGGGCATCGCCCGCTACGGCAGCGAGACCGGGCGGCGGGGCCCCGATTATCTGATCAAGGCCGGTTTCGACCCGGCGGCGTCTTTTCGATTTAAGGGCAACAGCTATTTCGGCAGCCACATAGATGCGCCTGACGACGGCTCAGCCCGGATCGAAGCCAATTATGAGGAAATGCCGTCCGACTGGCAGGTGCCGGTCTTTGATCCGTCCAGCGCCCACGGCTTTCCCGAATTCATCGCCGACCATCGCAACTGGATGCTGGCGATGCTCCACCGGGAGCTGGGCACCTTCGTCAAACTGAAGCAGCCGCGCCCCCTCCAGCTTTCAGAAGCACGGAGGTAAGCTGTCGATCCCGCTATCGACAGCGCGAAGTCACGCCGCGCAAAGCCGCGCCGCATGCCAACGCAAATGATCCTGCATGAAGCTTGGTACGAGATAACAGCTATTGCTGCCGGACGTCACCTTTGCGGTGGTGAAGCACAGCGTCCCGGGTGGGGAGATGGGTCTTTGGGACGCTGTGCTTCTCTCCCATAGTGCGACCCGAGGGAGCTGAAGGAGGCTGGGCACGGCAGGACCGGCCCGAAATGAAAACTGAGAACCGGACAAAGGCGAACTGGCCTGATCAAGGCCTGTGCGACCCCCAGTGAATAGTGGGTCTACAACCGACGCCATATTGAGCAGCCGGGTGGCCCGAAAATCAAGAACGAAGAAATGAGGCTAAGTGACTGCATTGCGTCATGTCCTGCTTCGGCAACCCCGCTATCTCACATCATGAGACCGGAAGCTTTGCGTCTTGCCGTCACCGGCAGTTTGCCCTTTTCGGTCAGATCACTCGCTTTCGCGAGCTTTACTGCCTTCGGACTTGTTTAACCCAATTATGGCGTCCGGTCAATGATTTGCGGCGAAAAAAAGATGATCGGTGGAAACTATGTCCGCGATCCATCTGTATTTGTTCACCGTTCACCGATATGTCCGAGGCGCTGTTCCAACTCTTCCAGCCTTAGGGTTGCAGTGCTGTCTGACGGCGCACGCC
>JAEZCS010000148.1 GCA_023433445.1 Pseudomonadota bacterium
GTGCTGCGGTCGGCGCTCGTTTCGACGCTGGGCGGCATGGGTGACAAGACGGTCGTGGCGGAAGCGCGGCGGCGCTTTGCCGAGCCAGCGCTGATGGAAGGGCCGCTGCGCAATGTGTGGCTGCGCATCATCGCGCATAATGCTGATGCTGCGACCTGGGACCAGCTGCGGGCGATGGCTAACGGCGCGACGAGTGCGCTGGACCGGAGCACGCTGTTTGGCTTGCTGGGTGCGGCCAAGGATGAGGGGCTGGCGCGCAAGGCGCTCGACCTCGCCATGACCGACGAGCCGGGCAAGACGACCAGCGCGGCGATCATTTCGGCGGTGGGGGCGGAGCATCCCATGCTGGCGGTCGACTATGTGTTGGCGCACCAGCAGCAATATGAGGCGATGATCGATGTGTCGGCCCGCAGCCAGGCGATTGCGCGGCTGGGCGGCGGATCGGCTGACCCGGCGATGGCGGCGAAGCTGGATGCCTATGCGACCCAATATCTGACGCCGGAATCGCGTAAGGTGGTGGACCGGTCGATCTCTGCCATCAAGACGCGGATCGAGACGCGGGCGCGGTTGAAGCCGGCTTTGCTCGCCTGGTTCGCGAAGAAGTGAGGGGGGGAGAGCGTAGCTGCTCGCTGCGCTCGCCCCACCCCTAACCCTTCAAACGAGTCACGTGCCTCGTTTGAACGCATGCGGGAGGGGGATTTTGTATGTCAACGAAGGCCGAGCGCCTGGGCGATATCGTCCCAGGCGACGAGCTTGAAGTTCTGCGCAGCGGCACCATTCTGGCCGTCCTGCGCGACGAAGAGGCCGCCGGGATAGGCCGGGCCGAAATCGCCGAGCATCAGTTCGACGCCGTCGGTTTCCTCGGCTCCCCCGATGGCGCCGTCGATGATGCGGAAGCGGCCGACATAGCTGTCGTCGGTCATGCGGTAAACGGCATAGGCATTGTCGCCCTGGCTTGACACGATGACATAACCGTCCCGATCGCCGATTGGCGCGATGGCGACGCCTTCTGCATCCATGACGATGTTCTTGCCGTCGGCGGCGGCGATCTTCACCGGCGTGGTCGAGCCGTCCGCGCGGGCGTCAAAGCGCCAGAGGCCGACATCTTCTTCCGCCACGTAGAGGATGCCGGTGCGGTCATCGACGGCGCAGCCTTCCGCCTGGGTGCCGAGCTTCATCGTTCGCACTGTCTGGCCCGTGGCAGTAGCGCCCGAGGCGTCGAGCGCGATCTGATGGATCGTCCCGTCCTTCAGCACGATGAAGGCATGGACGGCGTCCGCCGCCCGGTAGAGACAGATGCCGTAGGCTTCTCCCTTTCCGCCATCGACTTTGCCGAGAGCGGTCAGCTTCGCCGACGCAGGATCGAGGCTGAAGAGCGCCAGCTTGGCGTTCGCCACGTCATTGCGGTCACTGGCGACGACGAGGATGCCGGGCTTGCCCCCGATCGTCACGTCGTCACGCAGGTCGACATTGTTGACCCGCCCCGCGTCGAGGAAGCTGCGTGTCTTGCCGTCAAGACCATAGACATAGAGCCCGGCCTTCTTGTCGGTGCCGACGATGAGGCTTTGCGCCGGGTCTGCGGCGTTGCGCCAGATCGCCGGATCATCGGCGGCGTCCGCATTGGCCGTGCCCACGGGGGTGGTTTCCCCCCGCGCCGTCACGGAGACGGCGGGGGAGGCATTGGCGATGCGCACGGCGATGGGGGCTGCCGCCTCGCCGGTCGCGCAGGCGGCGAGGGCGAGGAGGGGGAGGGTGGAGAGGATATTCTTTTTCATGGATCAGAAGCTCGCCGAGATGCCGAATTTCGCAGTCCAGTTATATTCTTCGAACTGGAGCAGGCGCTTGCCCCCCGCAAAATTCTGATAGGCGAAATAGGGTTCGTTGGTGACGTTGATCCACTCGGCAAAAACGCGGACGCCCGGCGCGATGCGATATTTGGCGCTCAGGTCGATCTGGAAATGATCATCGACATAGCGGTCGGTTTCCGCCGCATCGGTGACCTCATCCAGATATTTGTCACGATAGGTGCCCGCCGCGCGCAGCGAGATGGGACCCTTTTCATAGCCGATGACCACGTTCAGGGTGTTCTTGGACGCGTTCAGAAGCGGGATCGACCGCGGATCGCTGATGTCGCCATCGTTGAGGACGGTGCCCTTGGCGTCGGTGTAGGTATAGTTGACGTTCAGCAACAGGCCGTCGAGCGGCGCAGGCAGGAAGCTGAACACTTGGCTATAGGACAGTTCGAGCCCCTTGATCTTGCCCTTGTCGCCGTTGATCGGGATCGTCAGTTCCTCATAGTCGATGCCGTTGAACGTGCCGGGCGTGGTGATCCGCTGTGACACGACGAAGTTCTTCACCGATTTCCAGAAGACGCCGCCAGTCAGCGCCGCGTTGGTGCCGAAATACCATTCCGCAGACGCGTCGGCATTCCAGGCGCGGTAGGGCTTGAGGTTCGGATTGCCGGTGGCCGCTTCGTCATCTTCGTTGATGTCGAAGCGCGGCGCGAGGTCGGACAGCTTGGGTCGCACCAGGCTCTTGTAGCCGCCAAGGCGCAGGACGAGGTTGCGCACCGGTTCATACCGCAGCGTCAGGCTGGGCAGCCAGTCGGTATAGCTGCGCACGAAGCGGTTGGGCGTGACGGTGACGGTGTCGCCATCGGACTGGGTGGTGAAGGCGTTGATGTCGTTGCGCGTCTGCTCCATGCGCACGCCGCCGATGACGCGCAGCTTGTCGCTGTCCCAGCGTCCGAGCAGATAGGTCGCGAGGACATCTTCCTTCACGCTGTAGTCGGACGATGCCGAAGCCAGCGCCGTGTCGACGTCGTTGAGGATGAAATTGTCACGGTTGGCGTTGAAGAAATCGGTCGGGCCGGTGTGGCTCGGCAGTGGCAGGATGTCCTGGATGCGGTAGCTCTGCCCGCCCAGCACATCGGCCAGCGTGTAATCGCCATCATAGTCGTCATAGACGTTCGACTGGAGGTTATAGCTTTTCTTGCGCCAGCGCGCCTTCATGCCGGTCTGGACGGTGAAGGTGCCATTGTCGAAGGCGAAGGCGCGGGAGATGTCGCCGCGCAGCGCATATTCGCGGTCGCGCGCATCCGACAGGACGGTGTGCTCCAGCTCGTTGAAGCCATAGCTTTCCGGATCGAAGAATGCGTCGCTGTTGCCGGTGACGGCGAAGCGCGGCTTTTGCGGGTCTGAATAGTCGAAGCCGACATTGACGCCATCGTCATTGAAACGGGCGCGGAAGCGGGTGGGATCGACCGATCCATTTTCCCGCTCGCTTGCTTCCGACCAACTGCCTGAATAGGTGATCTTCCATGGGCCGGTGTTGGTTTCACCGCCGAGGGTCAGCGATTTGATCTTCTGCCGTTCGAACCGGTCCTTCATGCGGCGGCGCACTTCGATGCGGCCGTCCTCGTCGGAAAATTCCGCACTGGTCGCAGTCGAGGAACGGGGTGCTTCGTTCATGATCAGGATCACGTCACCGCGATATTCCTGATCGTCGAACTGGCTGTAGAGGCCGCGCGCGTAGAGCTTGGTCGTGTCGGTCGCGAGCCAGTCGAAGCTCAGCGATCCGCCGATGCGCTTACGCTCCACGTCATAGTCGCGATACTGGACTTCGGCGGCATAGGCGTTGCCGTCGTCCGTCACGTCCCAGTCGGCGGCTTCGATGTTGTCGCTTTCGAACTTGCGCTTGTAATAGCTGAAGCCGCCCGCGATGCCGAAGCGATCGGACAGGCGCGTCGAGAAGTCGAAGCTGCCCTTGGGCGTCAGCGCATCGGCGAAGTCGTTATAGCTGCCTTCGAGCTTGACCGAATAAAGATCCTTCTTACGATCGAAAGCGCTGGTTGTGTTGATTTCGATCGACGCGCCGATCGTGTCGGCGTCCATATCGGGCGTCAGCGACTTCTTGATCTCGATGGATTCGATGAGTTCGGAGGGGATGACGTCCAGCGCGACCTGGCGCGTGTCGCTTTCAGGCGCGGGCAGGCGGGTGCCGTTGATCGAGGCGGCGTTGAGCGCCGGGTCAAGGCCGCGGACCGACACGAAGCGGCCTTCGCCCTGATCGTTCAGGATGTTGACGCCTGGCAGGCGACGGATGGATTCGGCGACATTCTGGTCCGGGAACTGGCCGATGGCGTCGCGAGTGAGGACGCTTTCAACGCCGTCGGCGGCGCGCTGGCGCGACAGGGCCGACGCCTGATTGGCGACCTGGCCGACGACGATGATCGAGCTGTCGATGTCCGAACCGATGCGGATGTCGGCGTCGATGTCGCCGGTCGTGGGAACGGTGACCGTGGTGCGCACAGGATCCGCGCCGACATAGCGCGCCTCTATCGTGTAGATGCCCGGCGCTACGTCGGGAAAGCGGTAGCTGCCGTCACGGCCTGCTTCGGCGATGCGGCCAAGCTCGACGATCCGCAGCTGCGTGGACTGGAGGGCGCGGGTGCCGGTGCCGTCGAGAACGGTGCCGCTGATGGTGCCGGCCAAGGAAGCGGCCGGGGCCGCCAGGGCGAGCGCGATGGCTGCGCGGCTGGCGCCGCGGAAAAGACGGTTCATGATGGAATCTCCCTGTTGCCAGGGGAGATCGGCACCGCCGTCCCCCTTCTGGTCGAGGGGGGCAGTGATATAGTTTGCTTACACTGGCATGCCGGTTCGATGACAGTTTGATGATGTTATCATGGCAAGATGTTACATCGATGCCTGCCGCCGCAGCCGGGCGTACAGGCCACCGATGACGACCGCGAAGATGATGAGCGCGAGCGGCACGGCAAACATATTCTCGGCCACCAGAGCAAGCGGGGCGTCGCTGTTGGTGGCAGCGACGATCCCGGCGAAGGCGACGCCGAACAGGCTTTCCCCGACGATGAAGCCCGTCGCCATCAGCACGCCCATGCGCTCGGCGAAATCCGGGTTCGCCTGGCGGCGCGCCCAGCGATTGTAGAGGTGGCCGATGACCGCGCCGACAGGGATCAGCAGGGTGAGCGCCATCGGCAGGTAGATGCCCATGCCGACCGCGAGCGGCGGCAGGCGAAGCTTGCCAGCCTTCCCCAGCAGTTCGTCGATCGCGACCACCACGGCGCCGATCAGCGCGCCCGCGCCGATCAGGCCCCAGTCCAAATCGCCACCGAGCACGCCCTTGGCCAATGCCGAGATCAGCGCGGCCTGGGGTGCGGGGAGTGCGGTCGCCTTCGCCCCCGGTGCGCCTGCGAAGCCGAAAGCGCTGTTGAGGAGATCAAGCACCGGGGGAATGACGAGCGACCCGAAGATGACGCCCATGATGAGCGCCACCTGCTGCTTCCAGGGAGTCGCGCCAACCAGCTGGCCGGTCTTGAGGTCCTGAAGGTTGTCGTTCGAGATGGTGGCGATGCCGAACACGATCGCGGTGACGAACAGGGCATAGGCGATGAGCGCCTGGCTTTGTTTGGGATCGCCGCCGGAGCCGTAGATGGCAGCGAGGATCAGCGACGCGCCGAGGACCGCGAGGATGCCGACGCCCGAAATCGGGCTGTTCGATGCGCCGATCAGGCCCGCCATATAGCCGCAGACCGATGCGATGACGATGCCCGCGACCAGGATATAGGCGAGGGTCAGGATGAGGATCGGCACGGGATTGAGGGCGATTGGCCCACCTTGCGCGAAATACCAGAGCAGCACCGCGATCGGTACGACCGAGGCGAGGATGGTGCCGCCGACGATGCCGATGGGCAGGTCCCGCTCGGTCAGTTCAAGCAGGCTGCCGTCGCCCGCCTTGCGCTGACGGGCTGCCGCCATGGCGGAGCGGATGCCGCTGATGATCGGTCCCATTATCTTGAGCAGGGTCCAGATCGCCGCGACGCCGATCGTACCCGCGCCGATGAAGCGCGCCTTCATGCGGAAGGTGGTGCCGACGACCTCGGCGATGTCGGCTCCGGCTGGCAGCGGTGCGGTAAGCCAGGGAACAAGGCCGATCCAGCTGATCAGCAGGCCCACGAACATCGCGACGCCGACCGACAGGCCGACCAGATGGCCTACGCCGATCAGCGCCATCGAGAAGCTGGTCGAGAGCGATGTCGCGCCCGCGCCGAATTTGAAGAAGGTGGCGGCTTCTTCCGCGATCAGCCTCGTCTTTGCGGTGATGGAGAAGGCGGCGGCGGCGAGCGCGCTCATGATGATGGCGGCGAGGCCGCGCTTGTTTTCTTCCAGTCCTTCGCGCGAGCCTGCGCCAACCTTCAACACTTCGGCGGCGGCTACGCCTTCGGGATAGGGGAGGTCAGAGCCGGTGACGAGCGCGCGGCGGAGCGGCACGGAATACATGACGCCCAATATGCCGCCCAAGGCAATGGTGAAGACCGACAGCCAATAGGGAAAGCCCTGCCACCAGCCGATAATGACCAGGCCGGGGAGAACGAAGATGATCGCCGACAAAGTGCCCGCTGCCGACGCGATCGTCTGAACGATATTGTTTTCAAGGATCGTGCCGGTCGCGAACAGGCGGAGCACCGCCATGGAGATGACGGCGGCGGGGATCGATGTCGCAAAGGTGAGGCCGATCTTCAGCCCCAGATAGACGTTCGCCGCAGTGAAGAGCAGCGTGATGAGCCCGCCCAGCACGACGCCGCGCAGCGTCAGTTCCGCCATTGGAGCGGGCGTCGGCAGAGCCTTGGCCGAATCAGTTGTCACCAGCATCGTCCCCCTTTGGGCATCTTTTACAGATGTCCGGTAATAATGTTGCTTAGCCGTATATCAATTGGAAAGTGACAGCGGACGTGCATGAGGGGCGGCCGCCATCTCCGTCCGGTCGAGCCAGCCGTCGATCAGCCTGTTCCAGCGGCTATAGCCACGGGCATTCATATGCAGCCCGTCGGGCCTGAACAGCGACGCATCGGGCAGGCCGTCATGGGCAAGCAGGCTGCTGCCGACATCGAGATACTCATAGCCGCTGACCCGGCTGCGGGCGGCGACGGTCATGTTAACGGCGGCCATCTTGGGCCAAAGCGTCCAGCGGATCGGCGAAGGTTTCAGCGACAGATAAGCTATGCGGGCCTTGGGATAATCCGTGCGCAGCTTCTTCAGCAGCTTCAGTATGTCGCGCGCGACGGTATCGGGAGTGGCACCGGCTGCAAGATCATTCTCGCCGATATAGACAAGAACCGTGCGGGGGGCGGCTTTGGGGAAAAGCCGGGGATAATGGCGCAGGACATCAGGCGTCGTCGCGCCGCCGAAGCCGCGAT
This sequence comes from Pseudomonadota bacterium, assembly GCA_023433445.1. GTDB lineage: Bacteria > Pseudomonadota > Alphaproteobacteria > Sphingomonadales > Sphingomonadaceae > Sphingobium. The sequence continues at coordinate 7,217 of JAEZCS010000148.1, forward strand.
TGACGGTGCTTCTATCGGGAAAGCTTCCTTGCGTATTCCATAGCCTGATGCTGGAACTGCCGAGGAAGAGGACGGCGCCGGGCGGAGCATTATCGGCCTCGTTCGCCTTGGCGAAGGCAGCGACTTCATTGGCAAAAGGAAAAGAAGGATCGGCGTTGACCCGAGCTTCGTCCGTAACGCGCTCGATCGGTTCCTGCGCCGCTGCGATACCGGCAAGGCCAGGCAGCAGGGCAAAAGCGGCGGCGGCCCGCCACCATGCCCCCTTGAGAGGCGAAGCCTTAATGACGATGGAGCGGGCGCAGCTGATATTTGCCGTGAGCATAAGTCCCGAACATTCCCGCGATCGCTGGATGATCCACCGGTTCTCCACTGTCGTCAGCGAGCAGGTTCTGCTGGCTCACATAAGCGACATAGCTGGTTTCGCCATTTTCGGCGAGCAGATGGTAGAAGGGCTGATGCTTGTCGGGGCGGGAGTGTTCCGGGATCGCCTGATACCATTCCTCGCTGTTGGCGAAGACGGGATCGATGTCGAACACGACGCCCCGGAAACCGAAGCGGCAATGCTTGACGACATCGCCGATGCTGAAATGCGCGTGGACAACGGGGGGCGCGCTGACATCAGCCCCGAAAATTGCAGTGGTGTCGTTCATGAACAGTAATTTAGGACACCCGCGCTGTCTTACAAGAAAAATACGGCCCCCGCCGCTTGGCAAGCGTGTCATCATTCGCTAATGGCCGCCGCTCGACCGGGTCGGCGCAGGCCGTTCCTTCTGCGGAGAGGTGGCAGAGTGGTCGAATGCACCGCACTCGAAATGCGGCGTGCCGGCAACGGTACCGAGGGTTCGAATCCCTCCCTCTCCGCCACATCCTGTCCTTTCACATCCGTTCTGAATCGCTGAAGGCCCGGTTTTCTGCGGCTTTCGGCGTGATCCGTATCCGCGTTCATCCCTGCCAGTCCGCCGGTGACCGATTGGAAATGTGGGAAAGAGACCCGCTTTTTTTTACCACCTGACTCGAGGCAGTGCGGTGCGCCCTGAGTGCGCCGAGATATTTGGTCCCTGTGCAAGGCGCCCGCTCCCGTCAAGGCGGGTTGGCATCATATATCATTGGACTCGTGAGATTGCTCCGCAGGGCGATACGACTGCTTGCCTTGCGGGTGCAGGCCCGGGATGACCGTGTCGGCGCCTTCGACCATATCGGGTTCGGACCGAAAGGTCGCGCGGCCGAGCATCTGTGCGCCGAGGGGAAGCGTTACCATCAGAAACAGGATCGCCAGCGTCCCGCTTGATACCGGGGGATTGTCCATGCCTGCGATCACTCCCGCGATTAACAAAATGGTGCCGAGCGTACCCGCCTTGGTGGCGCTGTGCATCCGCTGTAGCGGATCGCGAAGACGGATGAGCCCGATGGCCGCGATCATCATCAGGGCGGTGCCGAGCACCAGCATCAGGGCAGCGGCCATGGCCATCAGTCGCGGGCCTTTCTTTCAAGAAACAGGGCAAAGGCGACGGTGCCGACAAAGTTGATCAGCGCCAGCGCCAGGGCGATGTCGACGAACAGACCCCGACCGGTCGCGAGTGCGGTGAGCCCCGCAAACCCGATGCCCAGCGCGGTCAGCATGTCGAAGGCGACGAAGCGATCGGCAAAACTCGGGCCAAGGACCAATCGCCAGCATACCAGCGCGACAGCGCCGCACAGGACAACGGCCAGGATATCGGCCAGCCACACCAGATCCATCATGCTTCCAGCTCCATGATCGGTCGTTCGTAGAGATGGCGAAACCTTGCGATGGCCGCATCCGGATCGGGCCCGTCGAGCAGGTGGAGATAGAGCTTTGTCCCGTCCTCGGACACGTGCAGGCAGGTCGAACCCGGCGTCAGCGACATGAAATGGGCCAGCAGCGCGATGCCCCAGCGGCTCCTGACCTCGATTGGCATGGCGACAATCCTGGGCTGGGTCCGAATTCCAGGGGCGAGTACGATGCGCGACACGGCCCAGGTCGACCCTACCAGATCGAACAGATAGCTGGCGAGCAGCCAGGCAGCTGCGCGAATTTTGCGGACCGGCCTCATCCGACCACCCTCATCGCCGCCAGCGCGGCTGCCGAGATGCGGGCGGCATCCTGCACCCATTGCGGCGCGAGGCCGATTGCCACGGTTGCGACGGACAGCAGTCCCATGCCGATCAGCATCGAGCTTGGCAGGCGCTTCGCAGGGCGATCTGGCAATTCCTTCCAGCACGCCGCCGACCAGAAGATCGCAACCGAAAAAATGGTCAGCACGGCGGCGACAAAGCCTGCCGTGAGGAGCAGATAATCGCCATTGTCGATCTGTGCCCGGAACACCAGCAACTTGGCCCAGAATCCCGAGAACGGGGGAATGCCGGCCAGCGACAGCATCGGCACCGCGAACAGGAAACCGAACAGCGGGTTGGCGCGCAGCACGCCGCCTGCCTGCGATAACTGCCATGTTCCGGTCGCGCGGTGGATCGCTCCGGCGCCAAGGAACAGGTTGGTCTGCACGATCATGGAATGGATCATGTAGAACACCGCAGCCTCAATGCCCGCAGCGGTACCCGTAGCGAGTCCGGCCATCATGTAACCGACCTGCGCGACGACATGATAAGCCAGGGCGCGGCGCATGTCGTTCTGGGCCAGTGCGGCAATGGCGCACAGCAGCATGGTCGCCGTCGCGATCCAGCCGAATAGCGGCAGGAGGTGCAGCGCCCCGACCCCGCCCGATCCCATGGCGAACACCCCGGCAAATATCAGCAACAGCGCATAAAAGCCTATCTTGGTCAGCAGGCCCGCAAACACCGCTGTCACCGGAATGGGAGCAGGACCATAGGCCGATGGCAGCCAGACATGGACCGGCACCAATCCCGATTTGAGGCCGAAACCGCCCAGCAGCAACGCGCCTGCCGCAGCGACGGCAACGCTCGGATATGACGGGGCGAGCCGGTTGGACAGCGACGGCAGATCGAGTGTGCCGGTGCTGCCAAAGATAAGCGCAATCCCGGCCAAGATCGCGCTCGCGCCAACGATACCGAAGGTCGCATAACGCAGCGCCGCGCCGATCTGCATTTCCCGCCGGTCAAGGCTGATCAGGCCGATCGCTGCCAGCAAGGCAAGCTCAAACCAGACATAGAGGTTGAACAGATCGCGTGTCAGGAACGCGCCGTTGACGGCCCCGATCATCGCCAGCAGCAGCACATCATGGCCGGCATAACGCCGCCGTGCGCCGATGGCGGCATGGCCGTAGATCGCCGCCGCCAGCCCGATCAGCGTGGTGACGACGACCAGCGCCGGCCCGGGCATCCGCGCCGCAAAGGAAACGCCGAAACCCGATGGCCAGCCGCCAAAGACTGTTGTTGCCAGTATTCTGCCGTCCGTCGCCCGCAGCAGCAGGGCAATGGCGGCCAACAGGGTCATAGCAAGACTGGCAACCAGCACGGCCTCACTGACGCGCGGCCTCCGGCGCAGCGGAATCGCGAGGCCCGCCGCCAGTATGGGGCCGAGCACGGGGGCTATGAGCAGCCCTGCATCACCCATGGGGCGGCTCGCTGTCGGCGGGGTCGCGCGCGGGCTGGTCGAGCGCCTCGATGGCGCGCGCGTCGAGCGAGCCCGTCGCGCGCCATGCCCGGATGACGATCGCCGCCAGCGCCAGGGTCAGGGCAAGCCCGATGACGATGGCGGTCAGGACGAGCGCTTGCACAAATGGATCGGCAGATTCGCCAAGCGCCTTTTCTGCTGCCTTGATGATCGGCGGCTGGCGAGTGGAAAAACCGCCTGCGGTAAACAGCGCCAAGTTCACCCCGGTAGAGATCAGGGCAAGGCCGAGCAGGCTACGCATCAGGTTCCGCGACAGGATCATGTGGACAGCGCAGGCGATGATGATGGCGGCGCACAGGGCGTAGAAGATGCTCACCGTGCCGCCTCCTTCTGCAAGCCGAACAGATATGACAGGACCGCGCCCAGGACCACCAGATAGACACCGATATCAAAGGCGATGGTGGTGCTGATCTTGGGCAGAAAGCCGCCCGGTTCCCACCACAAATGGGTGAGATACGGCGCGCCGCCGTCCAGCAGCATCGCCGGGATGCCGCTGACGAGAGCGACAATCAGGCCCGCGCTGCAAAGGGTAAGCGGCTGGAAGCGCAGCGTTTGCGCTGCAAATCGCGCGCCTCGGGCAAGTGACAGGACGCCGAAAGCGAGCGCGGCGACCAGCCCGCCTACGAACCCGCCGCCCGGCTGGTTATGGCCGCGCAGCAGGAGCAGCACCGAAGCGGCCAGCAGTAGCCAGAACAGCGGCTTGCTCGCGGCGGTCAGGCTGTAATGGACATTGCCCGCTTCGGCCGTGTCGCGCGCTTCGCCGCGTCTGCGCGCCAGCAATGATCCGCCCAGCACCGCCGCCGCCGCGATCACCACGGTCTCGCCCAGCGTATCGAAGGCGCGGAAGTCGACCAGGATCACGTTAACGACATTGCTGCCAAAGCCTGCGACATAGCTCATCTTGCCGTACCAGGCGGAAGCCTCGGACGGCGCCGGGGCTGCACTCATGTCGGCGAGTGCAACGAACAGGGCGATGCCGATCGCCCCTGCCACCGCCACATCAGCACCCTGTTCGGCCCGGGTGCGTGTGTCGGCGCTCAACAGCGGCAATGCCAGCAGCAGCGCGGTCAGCAGTACCACGATCAGTACCTCGACTGTGAACTGCGTCAGCGCCAGATCGGGGGCGCCATTGAACAGGAAGGTGATGGCGGTGGCAAATCCGGTGATGCCCACGCCCACCAGCGCTGCCAGGACATTCCGGCTGAACGCGGCAACGATGGCGCCTGCCATGGCGATCGCCCCCATTGCCAGATGGGCCGGGGGAAGGGTGCCGGTCGGCATTTCAATCCGGAATGACGCGCCCGATGCGACCATCGAATAGCTGATAATGGCGACAAAGGCGATTATGGCGGTGGCGACATAACCCCGCAGATCGCCGTGTTCGACCTTCCGGGTCAAAGCAGCACCGCTCCTGATGAAGCGGAACAGGGTGCGCTCCCACGCGCTCTCGACCGAATAGCGTTCGATCCCCTGGCGAGAGCGGAGCAACAGATGGATCGTGACCCAATAGCGGATGATCAGCATCCCGATGGTGACCACCACGGCGCTGAGGGCCAGCATCGGGGTAAGGCCATGCCAGACCGACAGGTCGACTTTCACCGGCTGACCATAGACTGCAACCGCCGCCGGGCGCAGGGCGTTATCGGTGATCCATCTCGGATCGAGACTGATTGTCAGGCCGAGCACCGCCAGCAGCAGTGGCGGCATTACCAGCGAGAATGTTTCGCCATGCAGCATCTCGACCGGCTTGACGGGCTTCATAAAGAACGGGCGCAGGGTGATGACGCCCGCCACCCCGACCATCACTGCATTGACCAGCACTGCGATGGCGAGTGGCACCATTTCCCAGCTGCTCGCCAACTGCGCCTCGAACAGGAACTCCTTGGAAATAAAGCCGAGAAATGGCGGGATCCCCGCCATGGAAAGGCTCGCCCCGATGCAGGCGATGGTCGTGAACGGCAAGGCCTTGCGCAGCCCTCCGAGCGAACGCAACACACCCTTGCCGGTGGCATGGAGCACCGATCCCGCACAGAAGAACAGCGCCGCTTTGTACAGGGCATGGGCAAACAGGAAGCCGATCATCGCCACCGAGGCGCGAGGGCCATCGAGCCCCACCAGCAAAACCAGAATGCCGAGCGAGGCGATGGTGGAATAAGCCAGCGCCGCCTTGAAGCTTTCCGCGCGCAAAGCCTGGATTGCGGCAACCGCCATGGTGATGCACGCGACGCCGACCAGCAACGGACGGCCCCAGCTCGTGAGGCCAATCACTGGCTCGAACCGCGCGAGCAGATAGATCCCGAGCTTCACCATCGTCGCCGAATGGAGATAGGCTGATGCCGGCGTCGGAGCCTGCATCGCATTGGGCAGCCAGAAGTGAAACGGGAACTGCGCCGATTTGGTGAAGGCGGCAAGCAGGATGCCAAGCAAGATCGGCACGCCCAGCGGGTGCGCCACGATTTCTTCACCCCGGCTGACCGCTTCGGACATCGAATAGGTGCCGATGATGTGGCCGATCATCAGCACCGATACCACCAGCGCCAGCCCGCCCGATGCCGTCACCTGCAAAGCCAGATTGGCGGCGCGGCGCGAACGCAAGCTTTTATGGTCGAAGCCCACCAGCATGAAGGACAGGATACTGGTCGCCTCCCAGAAGAGGATCATCAGCAACAGATTATCCGCCAGCACCGTGCCGAGCATCGCAGTCATGAACAGCAGGATGAGCGTGAAGAAACGTGAGCGGTCGGCTTTCGATTTGTTGGTGAGATAGCCGCCCGCATAGATCATCACCAGCCCGCCAATGCCGGTGATGAGCAGGCAGAACAGGAACGAAAAGCCATCGAGGCGCAAGGTGATGTCGATGCCGAGCCTGGGTGCCCAGGCGATCCCTTCGCTGCGTACCCATCCGCGCTCGACGATCGGGGCAAGCGCGATGAAGGAGGCAAGCAGACCAAAAGGCAGGAGCGAAAGCACCATCCCGGCGCCGCGCCCCAGCCATCTTGCCAGAATCGGCAGAATGCAGCTGCCGACAAAGGCAACCAGCAGCGAAAAAAGCATCACATCTCCAGCCCGCCGATGTGCTTAGGCGGGGGGCTAATGGCCTCTCGATTTCTCACAGATGCTTCTGCCTAGGCCAGATAGTTCAATGCAACAACAGGATAGTTTGGCGATTTGCATTATCGCCACTTCATCAGGCGCTTTCGTCAGTCGAGCGATGCCAGAGCGATTAGTTGGGCCAGGCCGTTGGCTTCCGTCTTGAACATGATCGAGGCCCGATGATCCTCGACCGTCTTGGGGCTGAGTTCCAGCATGCCAGCGATCACTTTGTTGCTGTGCCCCTGCACGAGCAGATCGAACACTTCCCTTTCGCGTGGCGACAATGTGGCGGTGCGGGCCAGTTGGCGCCGTCTCCGGCTCGACCAGTCCACGCCTTCGCTAACCGCCGCAAGGAGCCGCGCTTCATCGAGCGGCTTTTCAAGATAATCGATTCCTCCATGACGCCGCACTGAATCGACCGCATTCGCGGTCGTCGGCCACGCAGGCATGAAGATGATAGCCGCCCCGGAGTCCATGGCACGGATGCGGTCGGCAAAGCCGAAGCCGTCCAGATCATCCATCATCACATCTGTCACGATGCAGGCCGCAGGCGCCTGCGCATAGATGTCGAGAAGCAGCAGGGGATCCAGGAAAGACTGCGCGGTAAAGCCGTGTCGGCAGAGCAGCCGCGCCACCGCAGGGCCCAGATCCGGATCATCGTCCACCACATAGACCAGGGAATTATCACCATTCATGTACGGTCTCCGGCAAGCGGCAGAACGATCGAAGCATGAGCCACGCCATCATGGACCTTCGCCTTTTCCAAATGACCGCCATGTGCTTCGACTATGGCCTGCGCGACCAAGGTGCCGACCCCCATGCCGGCCTTGGCGCGGTTGCTGGAGCCAACGCGGTTCGCGACCATGATCCTCACGCTATCTCCGTCTTTCTGGCCGGTCAGTTCTACCTGTCCAACTTCCGCTGCCTGGATTGCGTTGCGCAGCAGGTTCATCAGCGCCTGAGTGAGTTCAACCTCCTGCGCGAACACGACGAGATCGGGATCAATCGGCCCTAGCTTCAACGATGCGCCATGATCTTTGGCTTCAGGGGCTGCGATCGCGGCCACGCTTTCGATCAGCGCCGAAACCGGTAGCGGGCTCGGCTCGTCCACCGCTGCCCCGCCGAAACGTCGCAGGCGGCGTACGAGGGTGGACAGTGCCCCGGCCTTGCGGTTCACGATGGCAGCGCACCGCATGATTTCATCGCCAGCCCCATCGGTGATCTCGTGAAGATGCTTTGCCTCGATTGCCAAGGTCGAAAGGGGCTGGCTGATCTCATGAATGACCGCCACCGACATCGCGCGCAGGGTCTTTAGTCGCTCAGCCTGGAAGAGCAGCCGGTCGCGCCGCTCGATGTCCGTGCGCGCCTGCTTCTGTGCGTCGCAATAGCTACCGGCAAGATACCCGACCACCACGACGGTCGCGAGGTCAAGATGCAGGTGCAGCCGATCAGTTGTGCTGAACGCGCCGGCCGTCTCCGGCAGGATAAGGACGCTGACGATCGTTAAAGCGACCCAGACAGGGAATCGGCCCAGGCGCAGTCCTATCCAGGCAACCGCCAGGATCAGGGGCATGGGCTGGGACCCGAGACCGATGCGATCGAGAAGCCAGGTCATAGCGATCCCTCCCGCAAGCAGTAGCGCGACCTCCACGATTGCACTCCAGCCAGCAGCCGGTGCGCCGAGGCCCGAGCCACTTCGCCGGCGGCTGATCATCTCCGCCACCCAGAGGAGCGGCGGCGCAATAATAAGCACCCCCAGCAGGTCGCCGACAGCGAAGGCCGTCAACGACATCATGACATCCTGAATAGTCTCAACGGCCGTCCGGTCTGGCCGCAACAGCGCCTCGGGCAGGGCGCTGAACGCCGCGACCCCAGGTGCGGCGACAGCGGCAAGGCCAAATGGCATCGGAGGTGCCATCACGCCTGCCCTCTTGCCGCTGGAAAGCCAGCGAATAACGGCAACCACACCACCATATGCCAGCACCGGACGTGATATGCCCCATAGCGTCATTGCCCAGTCGGCCGAGGCAAAGGAGAAAAGGCCCATTGCCAGATTGACCAATATTTCCACGACGGCGATGGCTGGCGTAAGCCGTGGCCCGGCATGCCATAGCAAGGCGAGGCGGAGGCCCGCAGCGGGAAACCAGACTGAGTAAAAGCCCTTGCCGCCCCAATGGGCTGCCAGGCCCAACATCAGCCAGAAGCCAAACCCATATGCCAGCAACAGCAAGAGATCGGCCAAGCGGGGCGGCATCTGCGCCCTTCTGCCATCAAATTGCGTCTGGCCTGAAGCGATCATCATGCGATTGCATTGCCGAGTTCGGTGAAGGCCGTGAAGCAGGGAAATACCCTGAGCATTTTTGAGTGCAGGGAACCGGCGCAATCAGCCGACATGCACTTGACGCGCAAGGCGTCGAACTGCGGCGGCCGATCCGATGAGCAGCACCGGGAAAAACCCGGATAGGCAATTCGGGCTAAATCAACCAGCAGGGCCTTGCGACCCGAAGGGAACATTTACGGTTTCCTTTTCCTGACCCGGCCAATTGGCCGGGTCATTTTTCACGGCCGCTGTCCAGAAACGCCGCTACGCGGTTTAAATTCCAGATCTACTGGTCGCATGACGCCGTCAGGCCTGATCCTGACCCGGACGAAACCCTGCAGGCCGGGGTTCGCCAATTGGCGCGACAATGCCATCGCGCGCGTCTGCGATGTGAACAAGATGCCGGCACTCAGTCCCCGAACTTCCCGTCGCGCGCCAAGGGATGCCCGAACGATGGTGGCGCATCCCCCTGCCTGCCCGGGACCGGACGAGGGTTCGAGTATCGCGGGCAATTCCCGGACGCGGCTGATGTGGGGAGCCGTCCCTTCGATGCATAGCTGGCTGGCGAAGGCGATACTGGATGGCCCGCCGTCACTGCCGGGCTTTTCAGGCGAGGCGGCATCCACCGGCCAGTCATATTGATATTGGATATAATGTCCCCGCAACAGGTCCCTTGGATCGTAACCGCGAATGGGGATGAGCCATTCCTCCCCCTGCTGGGCGAGGCGATAGGTCGCCGCCCAGCTGAAGCCGAGCACGACAAGGGGCAGCATGAGCGCGACTGCCAGCCTAGGGCGGGGCGAAGCGACTGTTTTCATCCCGCATCCCTCCCCGCGGGCGCATAGCGTCTGGATATTTTCACCGTCACCCAGGCCACCGCCATGGCAAAGGCGCCGGACAGGATGAGGCCTGCACCACTGCCCAGCAGGTCATCGTTCAATTCGAAGCTGAGGATGATGATGCGAAGGGCGAGCAAGGCGATCGCTCCCTGGAACCACCGCCGTGACCGAGCGAAAAGAGCACCGGCCGCGACAGCGCCCCATAATGTCAGGAAGAAGAGCGCGCCGATCCACGGCCCCCGGATCGAACCGCCAAGGCCATAAAGCAATGGCTGCGTGAGGTGCAGCAGCGCCGCGACGGCCAATATGCCCGCCGTCGCCTGGCCGGAACGGGTTCGCCTGACGGCCTGGATCACGGCCGCAGCGGCGATCAGCGCGACGCTTTGGATCGCGGCGCTGCCGACGATGGCGTGCGTCCTGCTGTTCCATGCGCCTGCGATGATAAAGATGCTCAGGCCGATGAGGATGGTAATGATGGCCAGTTGTTCGAGCAGGCGCCAGAATCCGGGACGATCGCTGCGGTCGCGCATGAAAGCGGCAAAGGCGGCCACCGCCATCGGCGGACAGGCAATCAGCCCCCAATAGAGCGTGGGATGATCGGGTTGCAGCCCTTGCTGCCCCCATAATGAGCCATGACCATATTCATCGGCATGGGACCATGCGGTGCCCAGCAGGCCTGCCAGCCAAAGGCCTGCGATAGGCCAGCCTCGCCCGAACAGCAGCAGCAGCGGCGAAAATATGAGCAGCCATGCCAGGAGCGGTTGCCAGAGCGGAGAAGAGGTCTGATAGACTTGTCCGACATGGCCGAAAAAGCTGAGGCCCAGCACCGCCGCGATGAACAGCAGGCCATCGCTGAAATAGGCGTTCTTCGCCGCCGCATCGGGCAAATAGCGCCAGAGCAGGCCCGCTAGGCCGACCATCAGCCCAAAGTGGATCGCAAGGCGGGTTTCGCCCGGTATCGCGTCCCAGTTCGCGGCGACCACGGACACGATGCCCAGCCCGATGGCGAGCGCGCCCAGCCCGATGATTGCCCAAAGGCCCAGTGGCCGGCCATGCATGGCTTCCCACTCACGGATGCGGCCCGCCGTCTCTCCATCAATCAGGCCCGCATTCTGCCATGCCTTGAGTTGCCGTTCCGACATGCCCTTACTCCTTCCGCTCGGCGGATTGGAAGCGAAGCCGGACGGTGCCATTCGCGGGCACGGTCATGGCCCAGACCCGCTTGCCCGGCTTGTTCGTCAGGCGTCGGCCAAAGCCGCTGAACAACCGGCCACTGCTTAGCGGAAAGTCGATTTCGAAGCGGGCGGGAAAGGGATTGGCGTTACGCACCACGATGCTGTGGCGGAGGACGCCCTTGCCATCCTCTTCCTGCTCCTGCTCGAGCGTGAAGTTGCTTGCCTTGGCAAAGGGCCATTCGACCTCTTCGTCGACGGCCTTGTCGCCCGTCGCGCTTTCACCGACATACATGCGGCCCCAGGGGCTGTCCTGATAGAGGACCGCGCGTCCGGCCGGCAGCGGATCGCCCAGGCCGTCCTTTTTCCCGTTGTTGAAACGGAACAGCATCCGGGGCACGTCGGGCTGGTCCCAGTCCATCCGCGAACGATAGATGATGCTGCCTTTCACCTTCCGCGCGACCAGGAAGGCCACCTGTTTCTGCGCATGCGCGGCCACCGTGACGGGCACGGGAATGCGATATAGTTTAAGATCGCCCAGATTTTCCGCCTTGGCCACCACGGATACCGGCACCGGCGCCGACTGCATGACTTCCTGCCGCCGCTGGGCTGTCACGACGATATCCCCGCCCGCCATCGCCACGGCCATCGGCGCGAGCGGCGGCGGCCGCCGCCCATGGCCCACATCGCTCGTCGTGCCGGCCGGCCAGCAGTCGCTGAACCTGTTCAGATGACGCGCCTCTTCCCGCGCCCTCCTGCCGCTATCGTCCTGGCTGTCCTCCGAGCGGTTCACCCGCCCGGCCACGGCGGAAGCGGTCGCATCGGCAAAACTGGTATCGTCCGCACTCGCCAGCGTCAGCCAGCCGAGCAGGTTCAGCGACTGTCCATCCGGCGCCAGCGTGCCGACATAGCTCGCATCCCAATCGAAGCCGGTGGCGATATAGGCAAGGGTGATGGTGGCGCGGCCGCCGGGCTGGTCCTTTGTCGTCATGGTCAGCACCGGCTTGGCCGAGAGGGTCGCCGGCGCCTCCGGATAGAGCAGGGTCTGGCGCAGGCCGGAGCAATACAGCGCCTCCACTCCACGCGGCGTCGTCACCACGAGCCGGTCGGCGGCGGAACGGACGGTTGCATGTTCCTCAATCGTCCTGCCGGTCGCCGGATCGGTGCGGCGAAGGATAACCATTTGCCCGGTAAAGGCATCCACCAGCCCCTTTTGCGACAGCAAGGCCGCATCGCGATTACGCTCACGCGGGGGCGTGCCGAAGATGATTGCCGATTGCGGCACGATGCCGCTCGCCACCCCCTCGAAACGGATCACCGCCGGGCCGGGCGGCAGCATCACCGTGCGTGTCTCGGCTATCAGGGCGAAGGCACCGGGATTGTCGCGATCGAGCATGTCTTCCCCCCGGTTCGGATCGCGGTAAAGGGTGACTGCAACCTTGTCAGGTTCGGCTGAAATGACGACCGGTAACTGCGCGCGCGCGACGACGGGTGTCCAGAACAGCAGGATCGACGCCAATGCCGGCGCGATGCGGCGCATGGCCATGCCTACCAGGGGGTCAGGAAGGTGGCGGTCAGTTCGACCTTGCCATTGGCAGGCACCGGCACGGCCCAGCGCCGGATATCTGCCGTCTCCTGCACGCCCTTGATGCTCTCCTCCGGCACGCGCAGGTCGCGCCACCACCTCCATTGGGCAAGACCCGACTGGACCACATCGACGCTCACCGGCACCGGCTTCGCATTGGTGACGATATAGCGCATCTGGGTGCGGTAATATCTTTGCGGGACCTCCCTATAGCCTTCCACCCGCGTGCCGTCGGGATAGGCGACGCGCCAGCGGTCGGTCTGGGTCCATTCACTGCCGGTGATGATGTCGCGCTTCTCGACCACCGGCTGCACCTTCACGTCAAAGGCGTCGCCGGTGCGTAGCGCCAGGGTGGATCCGCCCGGCGTGTGGGGGATGGCGCTTTCCCCCACAAACTGTGCCTGCCCCCGCGAATCCCGCATATAGACGCGCACCGTGCCCGCAGGGAGGGCCGCGCCGATCCCGGAAGCCCTGGCGTTGGAGAATTTCAGTACCGATGCCGCGCTTTCCGCCTGATCCCTGCTTCCCATCCAGTCGTTGCGGAATTCATAGCCGCGCTCTGCCGGTACGCCGGACGCATCCAGGAAACTGACCTGCTTGGTCTGGGCGTTGGCGATCGTCGTGCGTCCCTCGATCGGATAAACGTGGAAATCGCCGAGTTGCTCGCCGCCACCGCTTTCCGTGCCCGGCCGGTTCCCGCGCGGCTGCGGTCGCCCGCCATTATAGCCATCATATCTCTGCTGAACCTGGCCGACCTCCCCTGCCACCAACAGCGCGCGGGCATTGGCGAAGGTCGTGCCGGTGCTGTTGTTGAGCGTGATCCACCCCTGCATGTCGAGCTTGCCCGCCTTCTCGTCGAACAGGGCGACATAGTCGGATTTCCAGCCCATCCCCGGCGTCAGATAACTGAGCGTCACCGGCCGGGCGCCGCCCTGTTCCGCATCCATCGTGACGCTCAGCGTCGGACGCGCCCGCAAATTGGGCGGAATGGAGGAAAAGATGACCCGCACCGGCAATCCGTCGTCGCGCAACACCTCGATCCGATCGCCGATCTTCAGCACCACGCCGCCATTGGCGGCCAGCACCGTCGCTTGCTCCCGTGTTTCCGCTCCGGTGGCCGGATTGGTGCGCAGCAGGGTGATGGTCTGGCCCACCGCCTTTTCCATCAGGGAGGCGGGCGAAAGCAGGTCATAGTCGAAATTCTGTTCGACAATGCCGATGCCGTCACCCGACAAGGTCACCGTTTCAGGGCGAATCCGCGCCGAGACATCGGGAAATTCCTGACGCGAACGCCCGGAGGGCAGGGTGATCCGTCGAATGTCCTGCACCAGGGCAAGATCATTATTGTAGATGGTGACGGAAATATCGCCCTGTGCGCCAGTCGGCGCTGGCGATGCCTGGGCGAAAAGCGGCTGGTGAATGAGAAAGGCCACAGACGCAAACGCAAGATATGTCAGCCGCATGAAGCCCCCCGTTTAGCTATCCAGACATGCCGAAAAAATGCAAAGCATTCCAGAGCTATATTCTGTCAAACGCGCCTGCTCTGCTTCCCTTTTTGATGGGGAGTTCCAGCCATTTTCTGAAAAAGCGGTCGTCGTCATGGGGTTCCAACCGCTCGCGACATGCTTCGCTGTTTCAGCTACGACGTTTGCCGTCCGAGATGGCCGCGTCGATGGTCTTCATGCCTGCTTATTCGTCCGAAGTGCGACAGAGGAGAACATGGCGCTCGCGGCATTGAGGCTAAGCGGCCTGGAAAGGAAATTGCCTTGTCCGAAGCCGCAGCCCTTTGATCTGATGACTATTTTCGATTCCTTCCGCAATCACGGGAATACCGAGTTCGGCGGCGGTTCAACCGGTCAGCGATCGGAAGCAGCGCGCCAATTTCCCTCATTTTACTAGCTGCGGACGGGGCCAAATTGTCCGCCATACGTGATCAGGCTGATGGTTTGATCGGCCAACAGGGATGACCGCGGGAACGAGTCATCCCGGCGCAGCCTTACGACCCGTGATCGCGACGCTAACCCTCGATCTGGCTGACGTCGCGCACTGCGCCCCGCGCTGCGTTGGTCGTGAGCGCGGCATAAGCGCGTAGGGCCGGTGATACCGCGCGCTTGCGGCCAAAGGGTTTCCATGCGGCCGCGCCCTTAGCTTCCATCGCTTCGCGGCGCGCGCCCAGGATATCGTCAGCCAGATCGAGCTTGATGAGGCGGTTGGGGATGTCGATCAGGATCGGATCGCCCGTCTCGACCAGCGCGATTAATCCACCCTCCGCCGCTTCGGGTGAGACATGGCCGATCGACAGGCCCGAGGTGCCGCCCGAGAAGCGCCCGTCGGTGATGAGCGCGCACGCTTTCCCCAGCCCCTTGGACTTCAGGTAGCTCGTTGGGTAGAGCATTTCCTGCATACCCGGTCCGCCCTTCGGTCCTTCGTAGCGGATCACCACTACGTCGCCCGCCTTTACCTCGTTCCCGAGGATGCCGGCGACCGCCGCGTCCTGGCTTTCATAGACGCGCGCCGTGCCGTGGAAGGTGAGGATGCTCTCGTCAACGCCTGCTGTCTTCACGATGCAGCCTTCGGGGGCGAGATTGCCGTAGAGCACGGCCAGGCCGCCGTCCTTCGAGAAGGGGTGCTCGGCATCGCGGATCACGCCGCTCGTGCGATCGGTGTCGAGTTCTTTCCACCGGTTGCTCTGGCTGAACGCCTGCGTGGTGCGGACCCCGCCGGGAGCCGCGCTGTAGAACTGCCGCACGCTCTCGCTGGTGGTGCGGCTGGTATCCCAGTGGTCGAGAGCGTCGCCCAAGGTCGGTGCGTGCACGGTCGGAAGGCTGGTTTCGATGAGGCCTGCCCGGTCGAGTTGGCCCAGGATCGCCATGATGCCACCGGCGCGGTGGACGTCTTCCATATGCACGTCCTGCTTGGCGGGCGCGACCTTGCAGAGGCACGGCACTCGGCGTGATAGCCGGTCGATGTCCGCCATGGTGAACGGCACCTCTCCCTCATGCGCGGCGGCGAGCAGGTGGAGCACCGTGTTGGTCGATCCCCCCATCGCGATGTCCAGGCTCATCGCGTTCTCAAATGCTGCGAAGCTCGCGATCGTGCGCGGCAGCGCGGAGGCATCGTCCTGCTCATACCAGCGGCGAGCGAGATCGACGATGCTGTGCCCGGCCTCGCGGAACAGTGCCTCGCGATCGGAATGGGTGGCGAGCACCGAGCCGTTGCCCGGCAACGAAAGGCCGAGCGCCTCGGTCAGGCAGTTCATGCTGTTGGCAGTGAACATGCCCGAACATGATCCGCAGGTCGGGCAGGCCGACCGTTCGATCACCTGCACCTCTTCGTCGGTGTAAGCCTCGTCGGCGGCAACGACCATGGCGTCCACCAGATCGAGCGCGACCGTTTGTCCGCGAATATCGGCCTTGCCGGCTTCCATCGGCCCGCCGGAAACGAAGATCACCGGGATGTTGATCCGCAGCGCTGCCATCAGCATGCCGGGGGTGATCTTGTCGCAATTGGAGATGCACACCATCGCGTCCGCGCAGTGCGCGTTGACCATATATTCGACGCTGTCGGCAATCAGATCCCGGCTCGGCAGGCTGTAAAGCATACCCCCGTGACCCATGGCGATGCCGTCATCCACCGCAATGGTGTTGAATTCCTTGGCGACGCCGCCCGCCGCTTCGATCTCGCGCGCGACGAGCTGACCCAGGTCCTTCAGGTGGACATGGCCGGGCACAAATTGGGTGAAGCTGTTGACGACAGCGATGATCGGCTTGCCGAAGTCCTCGTCCTTCATGCCGGTGGCGCGCCACAGGCCGCGGGCGCCGGCCATGTTGCGGCCATGGGTGGTGGTGCGGGAACGGTAAGCGGGCATGAGCAGTCTCGATCTTGGTTTCGCGTCATACTAGCGGAGTAGAAATCAGATGAGAAATCTCTTATTGTGCCTCTATTAGGTCGCAGGAGATATAAATGGACCTCCGCCAGCTGAAGCATTTCGCAGCGGTGGCCGAGACGCTGCATTTCGGACGCGCGGCCGAGCGGCTGGGTATGACGCAGCCGCCGCTCAGCCAATCCATTCAGGCGCTGGAGCGTGAGCTGGGCGCCCCGTTATTCACCCGCACCAAGCGGAGCGTGAAGCTGACACCCTTGGGCGAGCAATGGATTAGCCATGTGCAGGCCGCGATGGATCGCGTGAATGCGTTGCCGGAGATCGCGCGGCGCCTGCGCGACGGCGAGGCAGGCCGACTGGAGCTCTCCTTCATCAGCACGGCCGACTACAGCATCCTGCCAACCTTGGTGCGCCGCTACGCCTCGCTCTTCCCGGATGCAGAGATCGCGCTTACCGAGGCCACGAGCGACGTGCAGATCGCGGCGCTGGTTGAAGGCAAGGGCCATGCCGGCATCATCATCCCGCCGGCGGATGGGGCGCTGCCGCCCGCGCTTGCCTATCGCCGCCTCGTTTCCGAGCCGCTCGTGGCGGCGATCCCGGAGGCGTGGATTGCAGACGGTCGGATCGTGCTGGTCGGCGACAAGGTCCCCGCCGCTACGGTGGTTGAGCAGCCGCTCATCATCTTCCCGCGTCATGTCGCGCCCGGCTTCCACGATCTCGTCACCGGCTATTATGCTGAGCGACGCAGCCCGGCGCGGATAGTGCAGGAAGCCATCCAGATGCAGACCATCATCAGCCTGGTCTCGGCCGGCATGGGCATGTCGCTTGTTCCCGCCTCGTTACGCCATCTTGCGCGCACGGGCGTGCGCTACGCCGATCTGCTGGATGCCCCGCCTTGCCTTGAAACAGGGATCGCGTGGCGGCCTGACCATATGCCTGCGACTTTGGAGCGATTCCTGGCGATCGCGTCCGAAAGTTCGGTGATCGGTAATCTTCAGCCGTAGACGATCGTAAAGCCGGTCCGTATCATCCGTGCCAAGAGGCTGGATGGAACGGCGCAGCCGACGGGCGGGGTGAAGCCGTGGCTGATCGGATTGCAGCGCAAGCCTGCAGGCTGACATTTTTCCCCTGTTCCTCATGCATTTCAGCCGTCAGGATGGGCGGCGAAGGAGATAGCCATGGCGGCGGGACGGATCAGGGTTGGCATAGGCGGATGGACGTTCGAACCATGGCGCGGCACCTTTTATCCCGAAGGCCTGCGGCAGAAGGACGAACTGGCCTATGTGGGGCAGCATCTGACCGCGACCGAGATCAACGCTACCTATTATAGTACGCAAAAGCCCGCGACCTTCGCCAATTGGGCGAAGGCGGTGCCGGATGGATTTCAGTTCGCGGTGAAGGCTTCCCGCTTCTGCACCAATCGACGCGTGCTGGCGGAAGCGGAAGATTCCATCGCCAAGTTCGTGGGACAGGGCATTGCGGAACTGGGGGACAGGCTGGGCCCGATCCTTTGGCAGTTCATGCCGACGAAGAAGTTCGATGCTGATGATTTCGGCGGGTTCCTGAAGCTGCTGCCCAAGAGCGTCGATGGCGTGCCGCTGCGCCACGCCCTGGAGGTGCGGCACGAAAGCTTTGACGACCCCGCATTTCTACAACTTGCCCGTGATGCAGGTGCGGCGGTGGTGCTTGCCGATCATGACGAATATCCCGCGATCAAAGGCCATGATGTTGGCTTTTCCTACCTTCGCCTGATGCGCACGCGGGAAGAGGAGCTGACGGGTTACCCGCCAGAGGATATCGAGGGTTGGAAAAAAAGAGCAGAAGGCATGGCGGATCAGGGTGACGTCTTCGTCTTCTTCATCAGCGGGGCCAAAGTCCGCGCGCCTGCTGCCGCGCAGGCCATGATCGTTGCACTGAAGTAACAGCGACTGTTGCGTTTGCTGCAACTGCGAACGCGCCCTTTGCGATTGAGGCAGAGGGTGCCTTTCACCATATGCGCCCTTGTCCAAACAGGACGCAAAAACAAAAATTGCAGGAAACGAAACATGCGGCACACTATGCAGGGCGTTGCTTTGATGGTTGCGGTTGGCGCACAGCTGCTGACCTTCTACTCGGTGCTTTACGCCTGAGCGATTAATCGCTCCCTTCATTCCTCGTCTTGAGGAATTTCAAAAAGGCCGCCCAGCTATTGCTAGGGCGGCTTTTTTATTGCTAGCGATAGTTGGTAATGAGCCAGGAACTGCTCTTCGTCTACGGATCTCTTCGTCCTGGATTTGACGGAGAAATGGCTCGCTGGCTTGCTTCGGTGGCATCATGCCAGGGCGCCGCCGTTGCGAACGGCGCACTCTATCGAGTGGACTATTATCCGGGCTTTGTTCCTGGGTGGGACGGAATTGTCACAGGTGCGCTGTTCCTGCTGCCGGACGCTTCGGCCACCCTGTCGGTGTTGGATGAGCATGAGGAATGTGCAGCGCATTTTCCTGCGTCCCATGAATTTCGGCGTGAGCGGATAAAGGTGCGATGCGCCGCCGGGTCGACCGACGCTTGGACCTATGTCTACGCCCGCGATGTGGCGGGATTGGAGCGGATCGCGAGTGGTGACTTCCTCGCTTGACCCGCTTGCACTGGGCTGACGAGCCGATAGTCTGCGGGCCGGGGGGAAGCGGAGAGGACGCGCTATGAGCCATGACAATCAAGGACAGCCCGTGACGAATCGTCTGCCCGAAGACCGCAATTGGGTCGACAGCACCGGGCTTGACCGGCGGAAGCTGCTGATGACCGGAGCTTTCGCGGCAGGGTTCGCGGCGGCGTGCCGCCCGGTGTCGAGCAGCGCTGTGCAGACATCAAGTGAGGGCCTGGCGCAGGAAACTGTGTCCATCCCGGCGAGTGACGGCTTTGCCATGCCCGCCTATGTGGCGCGGCCGGAAAAGGCGAAGAACGCTCCGGTCATCGTCGTTGTGCACGAGGTATTTGGCGTGCACGAATGGATCCGTGACATGTGCCGCCGCTTTGCGGGCCAAGGCTATTATGCGATCGCGCCGGATCTGTTCGCGCGTCATGGTGATGCCACCAAGATTGCCGACATCAAGCAACTGATCGACAGCATCGTGTCGACGACGCCCGATGCGCAGGTGATGTCCGATATCGATGCAACCTATGGTTGGGCGGGCAAGCATGGCGGCGACGCGTCCCGTCGCGGGATTACAGGCTTTTGCTGGGGCGGGCGGGTCGTGTGGCTTTACGCCGCACATAGCGCGCAACTGGATGCGGGTGTCGCCTTCTACGGCAGGCTGGTCAGCGACAAGACGGCGTTGCAGCCGCTAAGTGTAGTCGAGCAGGCAGCAGCATTGAAAGCGCCGGTGCTGGGGCAGTATGGCGCGTTGGACAAGGGCATACCCGTCGCCGACGTCGAAGCGATGCGGGCGGCGCTAAAAGCTGCGGGCAAGTCGCCGCCCGATGAGATCACGCTCTATCCGGAGGCCGATCATGGCTTCATGGCCGATTACCGGCCGAGCTATAATGAGGCAGCGGCGAAGGCGGCCTGGGCCGCTACCTTGGAATGGTTTGGACGTTATGTGAAGGGCGGCGGACAAACTGGATAGCCGCCTGTGCCGGGTGAAGCCGATGTGCGTGAGGAGACAGCGCTTTTCGGCTTCGCTCGGAGCAAAGGGGATGAAGGCGCATGCGGTCTTTATTTCGCCTTCATCGACCGCACCGCGGCCAGCGTGCTTTTCACATGGCCGCTATAGTTCATCTCGCTATGGACGAAGACGACCCGTCCGTTGGGCGCGATGACATAGGAAGTGCGATCCGTCATCTCCGGCCGCATCTTGAGCGCTACGTCATAGCCGGAGATGATGTCGGGACCGGCAGAGGCGACAGCGAACTTGCCCGCGCACTCCTTGGTCGAGAAGGCGACAAGGTCGTCCACCGGATCGGCCGACATGCCGATCACGGTCGCACCCGCCTTTTTGAAATCATCGATATGCGCGGCGAACTCCCGCGCTTCGGCCGAGCAGCC
Organism: Pseudomonadota bacterium; assembly: GCA_023433445.1. Classification (GTDB taxonomy): domain Bacteria; phylum Pseudomonadota; class Alphaproteobacteria; order Sphingomonadales; family Sphingomonadaceae; genus Sphingobium. The sequence goes on from JAEZCS010000148.1 coordinate 27,740, forward strand.
GGGAGTGAAAGCTTTGGGGAAGAAATAGAGGACGACTGGCCCGCGCTTCAACTGATGCGACAGGGTCAGGGTGAAGGTCTTCCCTGCAAGCGCCCCGCGCGTGGTGAAATCCGGCGCCTTGGCACCGGCCGACAGCGCCGCCATCGCCCCGCTCGTTCCAAGCAAGCTGGCGGCAAGGCCCATGGCGATCATTGCGCGCTTCATCATCACCCGCACTCCATCCGTTTCGGCTGTGCTCCGGTGATGGCCGCTCTCCGGGCGGTTGGCAAGCCTAGAGCGGAACCCATCTGCCCCCAGCCCGTTCATTACGGATGCGCTTGCTTTTCGCCTTGCCTCTGCTGCTGCTCTCTGCCTGTGACGACAAGGGCGGAGACGCGCCACGTATGTCGACCAACATCGTCGATGAGCAGGCAAGCTATGACGTCAGCAACGAAACGCTTGTGCAGGATGAAACGCTGGCAGCGGGCAATGAGTCGGCAGACGCGCCACCAGTCAATTCGGCCTCTTCGGATATGTCGACCAGGACTGTGTTCTCGACGCCCGCGGGAGCAATTCCCGTTGCCTTTCAGGGCAACTGGACGGGACTCAATGACCGGTGCGGTGACCGATCGGCCGAACTGGAACTGAAGGTCACGCCTGATACCCTGATCTTCCACGAAAGCGTCGGCACGGTTAAGGGTGTTGCGACTGGCACCGGCGGAAGGTTGCGGGTCGATGCCGCCTTTACCGGCGAAGGCGATAGTTGGACCAAGCAGCTGGAGTTGCGGCCATCGGCAAATGGCCGCGAACTCACCATCATCAATGATGGGGCGGCGGTGACTCGCAAGCGCTGCTGACGCGCTGACCGACTTCGATGGGCAGGCGCGAGCCGACATTGCCGTGGCTTCGCTTTTTGCGCAAAACCGGTTCCCACTTTCACGCACGATGCTCTAGAGCGGGCCGATGATCGGCCGCCTGACCCTGAGCGATTTCCGCAACCATGCGGACGCGCTGATCCTTCCCGATCATGCCTTCATCTTGCTGACCGGCGAGAATGGCGCGGGCAAGACAAATATATTGGAGGCGGTTTCGATGCTTGCCCCGGGCCGTGGCCTGCGGGGCGCGGCGCTGCGCGACATGGCGCGGCAGGGCGGGCCGGGCAGCTTCGGTATCGCGGCCGAAGTGGACGGAATGGTGCTGGGCACGGGCACCTCCGCGCAGGCACCGGATCGGCGGCAGGTGCGGATCGGTGGCGTTTCCTCTTCGGCGAATGCACTCGCCGACCACCTGGCGATTGTTTGGCTCACGCCTGCGATGGACCGGCTGTTCATGGACAGTCCCGGCGGGCGGCGGCGCTTTCTCGATCGGTTGACGCTGGCGCTGCATCCCGAGCATGCCGTCCACAGCGCACGCTATGAGGCGGCGATGCGGGCGCGCAACCGGCTGCTGTCCGACTTGCCGCGGGCCGACCCATCCTGGCTGGCCGCGCTCGAAGCGCAGATGGAGGAGCATGGCGAGCGGCTGTCGGCGGCTCGCGCCGATCTTGTCGCGCGGCTGGGCATGGAGCTTGCGGGGCAGGCTGATGAACCCTTCGCCCGCCCCTTGCTGGCGATCGAGGGTGAGGCAGGAGGGAGCGATGCGCCGCTTTCGCAGCGGCTCGCGCGTGAGCGGCGGCGCGATGCATCGGCGGGGCGCACCCTGTCGGGCCCGCACCGCCAGGATCTGGCGGTGATCCATGCGGGCAAGAGGCAGGCGGCGGCGCTTTGTTCGACGGGGGAGCAAAAGGCATTGTTGCTGTCCATCCTGCTTGCGCATGCGGCATTGGTCGCAGCGCATCGGGGGCAGCCACCCGTCTTGCTGCTCGACGAGGTGGCGGCTCATCTCGACCCATCGCGGCGATCGGCGTTGTTCGAAAGGTTAAGCGAAACCGGGGGGCAGGTGTGGATGACGGGGACTGAGGACAGCCTTTTCAATGACTTAGTCAATGCAACCCGGTTAATCGTAACTTCAGGTCGCGTTTTTCGTTCCGCAAGTTAACCCGCCTCCACCACAACTCACCGCTCGACGCTTCTCAATTCATCCTGTCTCTGCCCTAAGGCCGTCACGGGGTTGGTAACGCACAATAAGTCGGGGGTCGTTTCACACATGATCGGTGCTTTTCGCGGATTTTTCGCGACTGTCATGCTTGCGCTCAGCGCCCTGAGCGTGACCCCTGCCGCTGCTGGCGTTCTCCAGTGCGTGCCCTATGCACGGCAAGTTTCCGGCATCGAAATCTACGGCAATGCCCACACCTGGTGGGGCCAGGCCGAGGGCCGCTATGACCGTGGCCATGAGCCGCGCGAAGGCGCCGTTCTCGCCTTCTCGGCCAGCCGCGCCATGCCCGTCGGCCATGTCGCCATGGTGAGCAAGGTGGTGAGCGATCGTGAAGTGCTGCTGACGCACGCCAACTGGTCCTATCGCGGCGGCGTGGAGCGCAACGTGCGCGCGATCGACGTGTCGCCGAACAATGACTGGACCGATGTCCGCGTATGGTACGGCCCGATCGGCGACCTTGGCCTGCGTTCGAACGCTGCCAAAGGTTTCATCTATCCCGACCATGCCCGTGAGCCAGCGCCAGTCCAGATCGCCATGGCCGACCGCGTGAATCCAGCGACTGCCGCCGCCGGCACTGCTTTCTGAGAGATTAACCGTTTCATAAGCGCCGCTGGCTAGTTTGACCGGCGGTGGGGCGATTCTCAGTGTCTTGAGGTCGCAAGAATGTTTCGATTTGTTCGCGGAGCAGCATGGGTGCTGGCTTCGTTAGCCGCGACCCCGCTGTGGGGCGCGACGGCTTTGCAGTGCGTGCCTTATGCGCGGATCGTATCCGGCGTGAATATCCACGGCGACGCACTGACCTGGTGGGAACAAGCGGAAAGCCGCTATCGGCGCGGCCATGTGCCCCGGCGCGGTGCTGTCATGGCCTTCCGTCCCTATGGCCCCATGGTGCTTGGCCATGTCGCCGTGGTGAGCGAGGTGCTGGACGACCGGCGCGTGCTGATCCGCCACGCCAACTGGTCCGTACCTGGCGCGATTGAGGAAGATGTCCTCGCGCTTGATGTGTCTGAAGAAGGCGATTGGAGTCAGGTCCGTGTCTGGCACAGCCCGACCGGGCAGATGGGCGCGCGGACCAACCCGACCTTCGGCTTTATTTATCCAGCCAAGGCGCAGCTGCGCGCATTCGAGGCCGATCCGGCGCTTGGCACCAGCGTACGTTTCGCCAAGGCTGACGCCGATATGTGGAGGACGTCAAAGGCGGTAGTGAAGGTGGACGGTGAAGAGGCGCCGAGCCGTCTTGCAAGCCTTGGCCGATCCTTGCGCAAGGCCGCGCATGAGCCAAAGCTTGAGCTGGACATGCGGGCCGTACAGTTCGCGGACGCAATGCCATCGAGACGATCGCTGCGCGATATCATCGCCGATGTGAAGCGGGATGCTCGCCTGCGGTAATGGTCTAAACCGTCACCCGTTCGTGTCGAGTGAAGCGGAGGTACGTCATGCGCCGTCGCTTCTCGACCTCGCTCGAAGCGAACAGGAATTGGATTGAGGGGCTGCCGCTTATTAGGGCAGCCTGCTCATTCTGCGTCGGCCGCTTTCTCTTCCTCTTCGCCCTCGGCTCCGCGTTCGAACCAGGCTTCGACCGGGCCTGAAAGCTTGATGGTCAGCGGCTGGCCGTGGCGGTCCTTGGTCTTGCCTGCAGCAACGCGGATCCAGCCTTCGGAAATGCAATATTCCTCGACATCATTGCGGACGCGGTCCTTGAAGCGGATGCCGATCCCCCGTTGCAGCACGTCCATGTCGAAATGGGGGCTGCGCGGATTAGTGGAGAGGCGGTCGGGAGGCGTGTCGCTCATGGCTTTCAGATCCTTCGTTTCGCGCCGCCTAGCCTCTTGGCTGCGCTGCCGTCAACCGGGGCGCATCGTCGACGTCGCAGAAGATACGGCGGATCACGCCAGTCTCCAGCCAGGACGCAAAGCGCGCCTCGACATCCGCAAGCCCGGCGAAGGGATAGGCCACGGGCTGATCATCGACGGCACGACTGGCCCGCACCAGCCGGATCATTGCATCGGGCGCCGTGGTCAAGATCCGCCCGCGCCGGTCGGTCGCCGCGCTGTTGACGCCGACGACATGACCATCTTCGGCAAAGACGGGGCCACCGCTGATGCCGGACAATGTGTAGTCGCGTTCGGGCAGGCGCGCGACTTCCGCCCAGGCGAGAACGGGCTCGGTTTCCGCCGTTCGCCCCCGTCGGGCACTCGCCGCGCCAATGAATTCGGAGACGACGAGCGCGGCGCGCCCTGCGGGAAAGCCCATGTGGAAGCCTGCCGAACCAGGCGCAGGAACTCGCCCCGACAAAGGCAAGGCTTGATCGCTGGGCAAGCCGTCGCGCACCAGGGCGGCGTCCGCTTCCCGACTTTCTATGACGCGGGACACGGCACGCGCCACGCCGCCTTCCTCCAGCCCGATGCGGACACAGTCATGCGTGACATGTTGCGCTGTCAGCCAGGCGCCGTCGCGGTCGACTGCGAAGGCGGTGCCCATGCTGTCGGATCGCGCGCCCGCCCGGTCTTCTATCACGAAAGCTTCGTCGTTCCATTGCGGCATCGGCCGGCGGGGCGAACGCGGGTCGTAGCTTTCGACCTGCAACGGCGTGCGATGCGTTGCCTCACCGATCCAGGCGAGCGTCAATATGCCGCCCAGCATCAGCGGCAGGCACCCTATGCTCCGCCGCGCCATATTCAGCCTGCCACGGCCGCCGCCGTCAGGCAGGCGATCGCAACCTTCATCATTGCGAGGAAGATGGCTGCGGATCGTTCGTTGGCCTCGATCCGCGCGGATAGAGAGCCGAGCAGGAAGTCGACGATACGGAAAGCGATCAGCTGGAGCACCAGCGTGACGCCGCCCCAGATCATGATGTCCCAGACGTTGACCGATCCAGCCAGGCACAAGGCGAGCGGAACGGCCAGGCCGATCGCCGCGCCGCCAAGCGAGATCGCCGCCGCTTCGTTTCCGGCGCGGATCAGGCCGAATTCGTCGTGCGGCGTGATCCACATATACAGCGCCAGTGCCGCCAGCCACGCCAGCGTGGCGCAAGCGAGGTGCAACAGGAAGATAGGGAGCCCCGATAGCAGGCTTTGGATGACAGGCATGGGATCACTCATGCCGCCAAGGATGCCGCAACCTGATCCCGGCTTCAATCAGGGATCGGGTTGCGGATGAATTTCTGGCTCGGGGCCAGGCAGTTAGGTGTCAGCGGCAGATGCGCACCCGGACGTTGCGATCACGATAACGGTCATAGCGCCATTCGTTCCAGCAGCGTTGACGGTAGCGATAATGATGCCGCTTGCCGTCCCGCCAATGGCGTCGGTCGCCACCGCGCCAGCGGCGGTCGTCCCAGCGCCGGTCGCCGCGGCGCCAGTCACGATCACCGCGCCAGTCTCGATCGCCATAGCCATAGTAGCCGCCGCGATATTGCGCCTGGGCGGGCATCGCCGTCGCGCCGAGGGCCGTAACCACCATGCCGAGCGCCGCAGCGCCCTTCACGAAGATATTCATATCCGCTCTCCTCAACATGCACCCCGAACGCACAGCGTTCGACCGGGCCGAAGGAGGCAGAAGATGCACGCGCTTCACTGAACCCTCAGGGAACGGCGCTGTCAGCCATCATTCAGGGAGGCTATTTGCCGCGCAATTCGTCTTCCGTAGCGGTCATATAGTCGCGTGTTATCGGTAGCGCTCTGCGGTCGCGCACATATTGGACCTGGTAATTCACCATGCCGCCATGTTCGAATACCGTCGCCGCGCCCGCCAGGTAGAAGGTCCAGAGACGGAAGAAACGTTCGTCATAAAGGGCGATGATGTCAGCGCGCCGTGCCATCGCCCGGGCATACCATTGGCGGATGGTGAGGCCATAATGAAGCCGCAGCACTTCGACATCCGTCACCATCAACCGCGTACCTTCGCTGCCCTGGATCATTTCGGACAGTGCCGGGATATAGCCGCCGGGGAAGATATATTTCTGGGTGAAGGCGTCGGTGATGCCGGGGCCATCCACACGTCCGATCGTGTGCACCAGCATCACGCCGTCGGATGTCAGCAGCTGTCGACATTTGTCGAAGAAGGTGCGGTAATGGGCGGTGCCAACATGTTCGAACATGCCGACCGATACGATGCGGTCGAACGGCCCCTCCACATCGCGATAGTCGATCAGTTCGAAACGGACATGGTCCGCGACGCCAGCTTCCCGGGCCCGTTGCCGGGCAACCTTCAACTGTTCCTCCGACAATGTGATGCCTGTGACGTCCACCCCGCAGGTGCGGTGTAGATAAAGCGCCATGCCCCCCCAGCCGCAGCCGATGTCCAGCACCTTCATGCCTGGCTTGAGGTGCAACTTGGCCGCGATATGCGCCTTCTTGTCCTCCTGCGCCTGCTCCAAGCTGATCCCGGCCTCATTGTCTGCGTCCGGGAAATAGGCGCAGCTATATTGGCGGTCACGATCGAGGAACAGCGCGTAGAGCGCGCCTGACAGGTCGTAATGATGGGCGACATTGGTTTTCGACCGGGCGCGGTGATTGGCGCGCCAGAGTGTCTGACGGATCGACTTGATACCGCGCTTCAGCCGCCCCTTGTCGCTGATCGGATTGCCGCTTTCCCAGCTGTTGTTGGCGCGGATCAGCGAGATCAACTCCATGATGCCGCCGCCTTCGATCACGACGCGCCCGTCGATATAGGCTTCCGCCATGCCGAGGCGTGGGTCCTTGATGATATCGAAGGGGACGCGCGCGTCCTGGAACTTGAGAGCCAGCGACGGAAAGGCCGGATCGGGCGTGCCCGCGGTCACTTTCTTGCCGTCATGATAGATGATGGTCAGCTGTCCCTTTGTGACGAGCCGCTTGATGACGCGATCAAATAGTTTCATGGGGCGGCAACCTGTCAGGTCATTACGTCTCCGTCAAATGCCTGCATACCAATCATAATTGGCGCGGTCCTCCCAATAGCCGCCCTTGCCGTTGCCGATGCCCGAGAGGGTCTCGACCGCCTTGATCTCCATCAGATATTTGGCATGTTTGTAGCCCAATTGCCGCTCGACGCGCAGGCGCAGGGGCGCGCCATTGGCGACGCGCAGCGGCTCTTCGTTAAGGGCGAAGGCCAGGATGGTCTGGGGGTGAAAGGCGTCGATCATGTCGATGCTCTCATAATAGGGACGTCCATCGCCCATGAAGTCCGCGCACTGGAAGACGATATAGCGCGCCCTGTCGCTCATTCGCGTCGCACCCAGGACAAGGCTGAGCGGAACGCCCCGCCATTTGCCAATGGCGCTCCATCCCTCGACGCAATCGTGGCGGGTGATCTGTTCGCGATGAGGCAGGCTGTGCAATTGGGCAAGAGAAAGCGAGAGGGGGCGGCCAACCAGCCCGGAGACCTTAAGTCGCCAGTCGGCAAAGCCCGAACGCCACAGTGCGCGATATTCGTCCGTATTCGGATTGGAAGTGCCGTTGGGCCGAAAGAAGGGCGAGATCTGATCCGGCCTGAACTCCCGCGCCAGCGCGTCGCGCGCCATCAGCTTGCGCTGCGCCCATTTATGGAAATTCTCCGCCGAGAACAGGAGCTCTCGCACATTTTCATTGCGTGCGAGCCGATCACATCCCGACAATGTGGCAGCTGCGCCAAGCAGCAATGTGCGGCGGTTCAGAATCAGGCTCACGGTCGCGCCTCCGGCAAGCGATAGCGGCCAGTGACGATAGAGCGCAGTTCGTTGGCGGGGCCCGCGAGCAGCACCATGCCGACGTGCACGACAAAGAAGGCCGCCAACAGGAAAGCGGCGATGAAATGGATCGAGCGTGCCGATTGCCTGCCACCGAACAGGTCGACCAGCCACGGCCAGGCGGCATTCATGCCCGGCGACATGGTGAGCCCCGTGAAGATCAGCAGCGGCAGGGCGATGAAGATGACAAGGACGTAGCTCGCCTTTTGCAGGACATTGTAGCGGAGCGCGGCCCGCCCCGTGGGAAAGCGTAATCGGGTGTGATCGGCAATATCCCGCCAGACACGGCGTGGTGCCAACTCGCCCCTGCGGAAGGTAAGGTCGTCACGGATATGATGGCTCAGCCACGCCCAAAGCATGTAGCCAAGCAGGGCGAAGGCGAAGAGAGGCGCGGCCGCCAGATGCCAGTGGCGGGACATGGCGAGATCATAATGGGCAGGCAGGGTGATCCATGCGCCAAAGCGCTCCAGCTTCAGCCATGGCTGGTCGAAGTTGGCGCCATAATGGCCCCAGTAAAGACGAGGATGGGCGTTGAAGATGCCCAAGCCGCTGGTGAAGAGAATGTAAAGCAGCCCGGCATTCAGCCAATGCCACAGCCGGACCTGCCAAGGGTGGCGCAGCACCAGCGGCGCCGTCATGTCCGGGGAGGCTGGGCTGCTGTCCATGCTGTGCTGTTACCCGTTTGCATCAGTTGCGTCAAAAAGGCGGGCAAAGGTCAGAACGTGTTCGGAATGATTTTCCGGTTCATCTTCTGGCCACATTCGCTGTGGATAGGGGCGATGATGATCCAGGGTGGCAAGCGTGGCGCGGAGCGCGACGAAGAAGTTCGGGTGTTGCGGAATAGCATCAACAAGCAACAATTTTCATATCGTTATTGCAACATTGATCAAAGATGACCATATGCGCCTCAGCTCACGACGCAAGATCGGGGCAAGCAGAAATGGCGTAAAGGGGTTGCTTCTTGGCAGCGCCCGGAGCGAAAATGCTTCGATACCATATCTGCTATATATCAAGAGTGCGGCTCTCTTCCTGAGTAACGTACATCTTATCGCATGAGGACTTTATGAAGACTGTGATTTTCGCAGCAGCTGCTGCTGCCGCTTTCTCGGCTCCCGCTTTCGCGCAGGACGCTGCTCCCTTCACCGGCCCCCGCGCTGGCGTGACCGTTGGCTATGACAGCCTGGGTGACGAAGAAGGCGTGAGCTACGGCGTCACCGCTGGTTACGACCTGCCGGTTGGCCAGAACTTCACCTTTGGCCCGGAAGTGTCGTTCGGCGATTCCACCGTTGACGCCGCCGGCGTTGACGCCAGCCGTGATCTGGCCGCTTCGGTGCGTCTGGGTTATGTCGTGAACCCCCAGTTCCTGGCGTTCGCGAAGGTTGGCTATGCTGACACGCGTTTCGAACTGCTCGGCACCAACGTCAACTATGAAGGCGTCCGTTTCGGCGGTGGTCTGGAGTTCGCTCTGACCAACAATGCCTACATCTCGGCTGAATATCAGCGCACCGAGTATGAAGACGATTTCGGTGGCCGTGACGCCGCTGTCGTCGGCATCGGTTTCCGTTTCTAATCCTTTTCGGATCTGAAACATAGGAGGGCGGTCCCATTGGGGCCGCCCTTTTTGTTTGCGTGCATGATTCAGTTTCGCGCGCCTCGCAACGTCACGAGAGCGAACCGGCCAGCGCAAGCACGACGCCACTGACAACCAACAGCAGCCCCAGAACCTCGCTGCGCGTCATTCGCTCGCCAAGGTAGAAATGGCCAAAGCCAAGCGTGAACGCAATTTCCACTTGTCCTACGATGCGGACGAGCGCGACGGGCGCTGTGGCAAAGCCTGTAAACCAGCAGGCTGATCCGAGTGCCGACAGCAGGCCGACCTGGCCGGAAATGCGCCAGCTTCCCCAGAGCTTGCGCATCTCGTCCGGTTCGCGCAGCAGCAGATAGCCGCCCTGCATCAAAGTCTGGAGCGCTACCGTCACCACCAGAACGATGAGCGCGGCGAGGATCGGGTCGCTGCCGCCCACTTCCTGCGTGGCGCGGCGGATGCCAATGGCAGTTAGTGCGAAGAAGAAGCCCGAAGCGATGCCGGTGAGCGCCGCAGGTTGGCCG
>JAEZCS010000188.1 GCA_023433445.1 Pseudomonadota bacterium
ATTGGGTCTGGGGGGATTTGGCAGCCGTGGCGTAGCTGCGGAACATCACGGCTGCATCGGCTGGACGGTTCAGATTGTAATAGGCGGTCGTACCCGCGAGCCAGGCAAGGCTGGTATAGTCGTCTCGCTCGCCGATCGGGCGGCTGGAGACGTCGGTGCCGGGCGCATAGGCGTCATCGATCTTGCTGGCGATGCCATAGGCGAAGCTCCACTGGCTGTCGTTGGCGGCGGCGCGTGCCTGGCCCAGCAGGACCTCGTACCATTTTTCGGCATTGGCCGGGCGGAAGGTGAGCGTCGGGCGATTGGCGAGATATTGACGGGCGGCGACCCAGTTGCCGGTGTTCATCAGCCATGTCGCCTTGTCCGCGATGAAGCCTGCGTCGGATAGGCCGATGGATTCTGCCGCTTGCATCCGGGCGGCTGCGTCCGGCGCTTTCCGGCGAAACGCCATGCGCGCCTCATAGACCGGCCGCCGCGCGGGGGTGACATAGGCAAGCATCCGCTGCGCACCGGCCATGTCATTGCCCCACAGCAGCAAGTCGGCGCGCTGATCATGGTCGGCGCTGGTCCAGCCCGAGCCGAACAAGGACAGCAATCTCGCTTCGTCGTCCGGCGAAAGCGATCCGCCGATCCAGGCGTTGCGCGCCGCGATGCGAGCTTCAGCCGCGCGGCCCATCTGCATCAGGGCCAGCGCATGGCGGGCATGGCCGGTGGCGGTGCGCGCCGGGAAACGCGCGAAGAAAGCCGTTACCTGACGCGGATCGTAGCTGTTGGGATTGATGCCGGTTTCCGCGAGCCGACGCATCCGGTCTTCCCCCGGCCAACCGGGATTGGCGAGTATGAAGCTGGCGTAGGACGAGAAGCCGAGGCCATCGCTTTGCTGCAACGCGCGCCACTGGCTGATCGTGGCGGAAACGGACGGGTCGGACGCCACGCCGATTCGGCCGCTCACCTGATTCCAGGGTGATGCCTGCGGCGACTCCTGAGTCTGGGCGGGCAGTTGCTGGACCACCGCACCGGGCGGATAGGGCGATGCTGTGGGGGTTTCAGTCTGGGCGCTGGCGCCGGCGGTAAAAAGAAGAAGAGCTATCAAGGGCATGCGGACCATTGCTGTTTCGGGGCGGCGAGTTGACAGCCTACTGGACATCATCGCAATTCCATCCTTATCAGGCCCTGAATGAGGCGCTATAGCGCTCCGTCGCCTGCTATCGACAGTGTGCCCCGGAATGCCGGTGAATTGAAGGAGTTTCTTGATGTTTTCCGGGTCGATTCCGGCACTGATAACCCCTTTCCGCGATGGAGCCGTGGACGAGGCTGCTTTTCGCGCGCTGGTGGACTGGCAAATCGCGGAGGGAAGCAGCGCGCTCGTGCCGTGCGGCACGACCGGCGAAAGCGCGACGATGACGGTCGAGGAACATAATCGCGTCATCGCCATCTGCGTCGATCAGGCGGCTGGCCGCGTACCTGTGATCGCGGGCTGCGGTTCCAACGATACGCGGATCGCGCTGGAACATATGTTCGCGGCTCAAGCAGCGGGCGCCGACGCTGCGTTGGTGGTCGCGCCTTATTATAACAAGCCGAACCAGGAAGGCGTCTATCAGCATTTCGCCTATCTGGCCGAACGCTGCCAGCTGCCGATCGTTCTCTATAATGTGCCGAGCCGCACAATCACCGACATCGGCGTGCCGGTGATCCACCGCCTGAGCGAAGAATATCAGACGATCGTCGGCATCAAGGACGCTACCGGGAATCTGGGGCGGGTCACCGCGCAGCGGCTCGCTTGCCGCGATGATTTCTGTCAGCTGTCGGGCAATGACGAAACCGCTTTGGGATTCAACGCCATGGGGGGCACAGGCTGCATCTCCGTCACGGCTAATGTCGCGCCGCGTCTGTGCGCGCAGTTCCAGGCGGCGTGCGCGTCGGGCGATTGGAATGGCGCACTTGCGCTGCAGGATCGTCTCTACCCCCTGCATGATGCGCTGTTCAGCGATTCTTCACCTGGGCCAGTCAAATATGCGCTGGGTCGCGTGCGGCCCGACATGCCCGTTGAGCTTCGCCTGCCGATCACATGGCCATCGGAATCGAGCCGCGCCGCCGTCGATCGCGCTTTGGAAATTGCGGGTCTCGTTTGAAAGGGGCTGCGGCCCTATATGGTGAAGTGAGTTAGTTAAGAGAGCCATGGCCCGCCCCCGTCCCGAACTGTTCGACAAGAAGAAGATCGTCGCCGAGAACCGGCGCGCGCGTTTCGAATATTTCCTGGAGGATGTATTCGAAGCGGGCATCGCGTTGCAGGGCACTGAGGTGAAGTCGCTTCGTTTCGGCGAGGGCAACATCGCGGAAAGCTATGCCGAGGTGAAGGGCAATCAGGTGTGGCTGGTCAACAGCAACATCCCCGAGTTCAGCCACGGCAACCGCTATAATCATGAACCCAAGCGGCCCCGCAAACTGTTGCTGCATGAGCGCGAGATCGCCCGTATGCACGGCGCGGTGGAGCGGAAGGGCATGACCCTCGTCCCCTTGAGCGTCTATTTCAACAGCCGCGGCAAGGCGAAGGTCGAACTCGCGCTGGCCAAGGGCAAGAAAACCCACGACAAGCGCGACACGATCAAGGAACGCGACTGGAAGCGTGATCAGCAGCGCATCATGAAGGCGCACCGCTGATGGGGCCGAGGGCGAGCATGGGTCGGCTGGCACGCTGGTGGCACGCCAATGCTCCGACCCGGGAGTCCCTTGAGGATAATCGCTTCATAGCCCCGGTGGCGCACCGGGTACTGGAACCGTCGCTATGGCGCTTCACGCGCCGGTCGGTGCCGCGTGGCGTTGCGCTGGGGCTGTTGGTCGGGATTTTCCTGCTGATCCCGGGCGTGCAGATTGCGGGGGCAGCGCTGCTGGCGCTGCCGTTCCGCGCGAATATCCCGATCGCGGCGGCGATGACGTTCCTGTCCAATCCCGCGACTACGCCGCTGTTCCTGATGGCGTCGGTGTATATCGGAAACTGGATGCTTGGGCGCAGCGCTGATGCTTCGGGCTTCATGGCGCTCGTCGACAGGCATGCATCGATCCGTGAATGGTGTGCCTGGCTTTTTTCCGAAGCGGCACCAGCCATGCTGTTCGGGCTTGCCCTCATTTCCGTCATCTTCGCGGTCGTCGGTTATTTTCTGGCCGACTGGTTCTGGCGCCACAGGATGGGTCGGAAATGGCATTCGCGCAAATTGAGGATTGGCAAGGCACCCGAAAGCAGCGCATTGGAAGAAGTCGCCCGCGTCTGACGCCGGGTAGATAGTCCAGGCGTTTTCAGGGGGACGGCCGGCCAATGGCCTCGCGTATCAAAAGGGATGGGGAAGCGTGGACGGGCGAACGCCCCTCTCGGCTGGCCCTGCCGCTGCTGATACTGGCTGCGCTGCTCTCCGCCACGCTCGTTATTTTTGCGAGCGGCAATGCGGCGATTGGTGCTGGTTTTGGCGCGATGATCCTGGCCATCGCCGCGCTGCTCAGCTGGTACCGCCGCCTGTTTCCCGAAGAAGCGGCAGATCATGACGCTGTGCCGGACTGGACCGTCGCGCGGGCCGCAGCGGATGCATCCAGCATGGCTATTGCCGTCACCGATCGTGCGGGGCGGCTCGTGTGCGCAAGCGACCTGTTTGGCGAATGGTTTCCCGGTTTCCCGACGCCGCCCAACATCAGCGCTGAAACGGCACTTGTCGAAAGCCTTGGCAATGCCGCGCGTGAAGCCTGGCGCGACGGTGAGGCGCGGGTGGAGGGAATGGCCCAGGGCGCGCTGCGGCTGGATGTCGACATCAGCCGGACGGGCCGGTCCGAAGATTATCTGCTGTGGCGCTTTACTCCCGTGCGTCAGCCCAATGCGCTGGATGATGTGCATCGGCTGCTGACCGGGGATGCCGGAAGACAGATGGGCGAGGCCGGGATCATGGCGGTCATGATCGGCGGGGAAGGGCGTATCCGTTCGGCCAATGGCGCTTTCCTGTTGCGTGCGGCAGGACGGATCGACGCCAATATCACCGGCCGCGATTTCGCCGCTCATATGCGGGTCGATGACAAGGGGCGGCTGTTCCTGGCGCGCGAAGAATCGGGCGGCCTGCCGCTGCGGCTCTTGCAGGTGCCCTTGCGCCGGGCGACGCAGCCGGGCGGTAGTCAAAGTGGAGGGCAGGATGGCCCGATGCTCCTGCTGCTCATCGATGAGCCTGCAGGAAGCTCGGGCGGCACGTCCGCTCTTTCCTATATCGAGACTTTGTTGTCGTTGCTGCCTTTTGGCCTGGCGATGGCGGATCGCGACGGGCGCATCCTGTTCCTGAACGGCGCATTCTCGCGCGCCGTTGGGCTGAAGCGCAGCGACAAGCCGAGCTATCCGGGCGACCTTGTCGTGCGGGAGGACCAGGCGGCCGTTGCCGATGCGGTGCGCCGTTTTGCCGTGGGGCCGCAAATGTCCGGCGACATTGCGATCAGGCTGCGCAATGAACCGGAGGAGCCGACGGCGCTGAGCCTTGCGGGTGTCCGCGGCCTGGGCGAGGCGGCGGTGCTGCTCAGCCTCAAGGACAATAGCGAGGAAAGCAAGCTCAAGCGGCAAGTGGCGCAGGCGACCAAGATGCAGGCGATCGGCCAGCTGGCGGGCGGCGTCGCGCACGACTTCAACAATATCCTGACCGCCATCATCGGCCATTGCGACCTGATGCTGATGCGCCACACGCCGGGCGACAGCGATTATGACGACATTCAGCAGATCAAGTCGAACAGCAATCGCGCGGCCGGGCTGACGCGCCAGCTGCTCGCCTTTTCGCGGCAGCAGACGCTGCGCCCGCAGGTGCTGCAACTGCCCGACATCGTTGCCGATGTCTCCAACCTTCTAAAGCGCCTGCTGGGTGAGAGCGTGAAGCTGGAGGTCAGCCATGGCCGCAACCTGGGCGCGGTCCGCGCGGACCCGGGACAGCTGGAGCAGGTGATCGTGAACCTGGCGGTCAACGCGCGTGACGCGATGCCCGAAGGCGGCGTCCTCAATATCCAGACCTATGCGGTTCCGGCCGGCAAAGTGCGCGATATGCGGCAGGAAATATTGCCCGCCGCCGATTACACCGCGCTGCGCGTTTCCGACACCGGCCTTGGCATTCCGCCCGACATTCTTTCCAAGATCTTCGAGCCTTTCTTTACCACCAAGGAGCTGGGCAAAGGCACGGGGCTCGGCCTGTCGACGGTCTATGGCATCGTCAAGCAATCGGGCGGCTATATCTTTGCCGAATCCGAAATCGGACGGGGGGCGAGCTTCGTCATCTACCTGCCCGTCTATCAGGGCGCGGACATGGAGCAGGCAATTCCTGCAAAGGCACCGATCAAGCGCAGCGAGACATGGGGCACCGGCACCGTGCTGCTGGTCGAGGATGAGGACATGGTCCGCGCGGTCGCCGAGCGTGCGCTGTCGCGGCAGGGCTATAAGGTCCTGACTGCCAATGACGGCGAACAGGGTCTGGAGGTCCTGGCAGGCGGCGAAAAGATCGACCTGCTGATTTCAGATGTGGTCATGCCCAATATGGATGGCCCGGCCATGGTCGCGCGGGCACGGGACATGCATCCCGACCTTCCCGTATTGTTCATGTCGGGCTATGCCGAAGAGCAACTGCGCAAGTCGATCGACCTCGCTAATGTCGCCTTCCTGCCAAAACCCTTTTCCGTCAGCCAGTTGGCCGAGGCCGCGCGTGACGCTTTGGCCATGCGTGCCGCGGCTGAATGAACTTATTGTACGATCCAGCGTTTATGCTGGTCCGCGCGCCGATGATAAGATAGCGAGCGTAACGAAATAGGGGGATCGCACATGTCCGACAGCAAGGCCATCCTGGTGGTTGAAGACGAAGCCATGATCGGCATGATGCTGGAAGATTATCTCGAAACATTGGGATATCGCCTGCACGCGGTTGCTGTTTCGGTGGATGAGGCGTGCAATGAGGCGCGGAAAGGCGGCTTTGACGCGGCATTGCTCGACTGCAATTTGCAAGGCGAGAAGAGCTGGCCCGTGGCCGATATACTGGCCGAGACCGGGATACCCTTCATCTTTGCCACAGGTGGCATGGCCGACGATGTGCCATCGGGTCATGCGGACCGGCCGACGCTGGCGAAACCGTACACGATCGGTGCGGTGGAACGGGCGCTCGCGAAGGTTCTTGCCGCTTAAATAGGAAAATTCCGTTCCCCTCTTGTTCTTTGAGAACAAAGCGGATACGTAGTGGCCAAGGCGCCACTTATTCGGCGCTTCCGCTTGACAGGGGATAGGCCGATGACAGCAATGCTCTCACTCATCGATTCCAAGAAGACAGGGACAATGGACAGACAGAAAGCATTGGAAGCGGCCCTTTCCCAGATCGACCGCGCCTTTGGCAAGGGTTCGGCGATGAAGCTGGGCAGCCGTGAGAAGATCGAGATCGAGGCGATCTCGACGGGATCGCTGGGGCTCGACATCGCGCTTGGCATTGGCGGCCTGCCACGTGGGCGTATCGTTGAAATCTATGGCCCGGAAAGCTCGGGCAAGACAACGCTGGCGCTGCACGCCATTGCAGAGGCACAGAAGACGGGCGGCGTTGCTGCCTTTGTCGATGCTGAACATGCGCTGGACCCGGCCTATGCCAAGAAGCTGGGCGTCGATATCGACGAATTGATCGTGTCGCAGCCCGACACTGGCGAGCAGGCGCTCGAAATCGTCGATACGCTGGTGCGTTCGAACGCGATCGACGTGCTGGTGGTGGACTCGGTCGCTGCCCTGGTGCCCCGCGCCGAAATCGAAGGCGAGATGGGCGACAGCCATGTCGGCCTTCAGGCTCGCCTTATGAGCCAGGCGCTGCGCAAGCTGACGGGATCGATTTCGCGGTCGAAGTGCCTTGTTATCTTCATCAACCAGGTGCGCATGAAGATCGGCGTCATGTACGGCAATCCCGAAACGACGACGGGCGGCAACGCGCTTAAATTCTATGCGTCGGTTCGCCTCGACATCCGCCGCACCGGCCAGATCAAGGATCGCGACGATATCGTCGGCAACGCGACCCGCGTGAAGGTGGTGAAGAACAAGGTGGCCCCGCCCTTCAAGCAGGTCGAGTTCGACATCATGTATGGCGAAGGCGTTTCCAAGATCGGTGAGATTCTCGATCTGGGCGTCAAGGCCGGCATCGTCGAAAAGTCGGGCGCGTGGTTTTCCTATGACTCGGTCCGCATCGGGCAGGGCCGGGAAAACGCCAAGACCTTCCTCAAGGAACATCCCGAAATGGCCGAACGCCTGGAACGCGCCATCCGCGGCAAGACCGAGGAAGTGGCTGAAGGCATGATGACGGGTCCTGAACCGGAGGATGACGGCGAGTAAGACGCGGCAGTTGGCTGCGGGTTCAGCACGGCAGGTTTGACCATGCCTTAGACGAAATAGTGAGAGGCCCGCCTGCGCATGTCGTAGCGGGCCTTTCTTATTCCTCCCCATGTTTTGCGTTCGGAGAGACCGCCACAGGCGGCGAAAAGAAAATGCCCTTAGATCCCTTCTGCATCCCTGATTGACAGGGTTCATCGGAGGACCGAAAAGAACATAAGAAGAACATTCTTATGGTCGAGTCGGTCAAGTCTCTTGCAGCCCTCAGACGGCATATCGCATCGTTGGAAGGCATTCCGGCGGTAGAGGCTGGTGCGCCGGTGGCAACGGGGCATGGCCAGCTCGATCAGCTATTGCAAGGCGGCCTGGCGCGTGGGCGGCTGCATGAGCTGTTCGGCGGCGATGAAGATGAGGGAGCGGCAGCGGGCCTGTCGTTGATCCTTGCCCATCTGGCGGCGGGCGATCTGCCGCTTTTCTGGCTGCGGCTGGCCAAGGGTACGGGCGCGCAGCCCTATGGGCCGGGACTTGCGGAATTGGGCATTGATCCGGCGCGGCTGCTGATCGGGGCGATGAAGGACGAAGCGCTGCTATTGCGCGCAGCGGTCGATGCGCTGCGCTGCCCGGCGCTGGGTGCGCTGGTCATCGAACTGCGCGGGCGCGCACCGCTCATGGATTTGACGGCAAGCCGACGTCTGGCGCTGGCGGCGGAAACGTCGGGGGTCACAGCCTTCATATTGCGGATCGGCGGCGATCCGGTGCCGAGCGCGGCGGAGACGCGGTGGCGGGTGGAGGCTGCGCCGTCCCTGCCTTTGCCGGGCAACGCGCCGGGCATGAGCGCCTTTTCACTCCACCTGTTGCGCCGCCGGTCGGGGCCGGACGGCATGACATGGCGGATGGTGTGGAATGCCGAGCGGGGAGATTTTGGAGAAGAGTGCGATGAACGCCATGAGCATGGACGGGCAAGCGGAGGACGCGCTGAGGAGGCGGCGTTACCTGGCGCTGTGGTTCCCCTTCCTGCCGGTCGACCGGCTGCGCATCGCGCGGCCTGATCTGTGGCAAGGGCAGGCCGGTGCCGGGCCTGTCGCCATCGTGGAGTCCGTGCGGGGAGCGATGCGCCTTGTCACGCCGGATGCCGACGCGCTGGCGCTGGGCCTGGGCGCGGGCATGACATTGGCGGATGCGCGGGCGCAGGAGCCCGACCTTGTCAGTTTCGAAGCCGATCATCATGCCGACCAGGATTGGCTGGAGCGGCTGTGTGACGGGTGCGCGCGCTATACGCCGGCGGCGGCGATCGATCCGCCGCATGGGCTGATGCTGGACATTAGCGGCTGCGCGCATTTGTGGGGCGGGGAGGAAGCCCTGGCGCGTGAGGCGGTGGACCGGTTCGAGCGGCACGGGATGGAGGTGCGGTATGCGATAGCAGGCACAGCGGAGGGAGCACATGCGCTGTGCCGATTTTCCACAGGGCCGGCGCCCGATGAAGAGGCCGCCTTGCGCCGCCTGCCGGTGGAGGCGCTGGAGCTGGAGCAGGAGAGCGGCGTGGCGTTGCGGCGCGCGGGGTTGCGCACCATCGGTGATCTTGCCGCCAGGCCAGCTGCAAGCCTGGCCGCGCGCTTTGGCGAGGGGGCGGTGGACGCGCTGCACCGCCTGCTGGGTCTGGGGCATCGTCCGCTCAGCCCCCGCCGCCCACGTCCCGTTCTTCGGGTCGAGCGCCGTTTCGCAGAGCCTGTGGGCAGCACCGCCTATGCGCTGCAACGGGTCGAGGAGATGGCAGCGGAAGCCTGCGAACGGCTGACCGAGAGGGGCGCAGGTGGGCGGCGGTTCGAGCTGTTGTTCTTCCGCACCGACGGTCTCGCCTTTCCACTGCGGGCGGAGACCGGCCTGCCGGTGCGCGATGCGCCCGCGATCATGCGGCTGGTGCAGGAGCGGATCGACAGCCTGTCCGACCCGCTCGACCCCGGTTTCGGCTTCGACATGCTGCGCCTCACCGTGCCGCAGACCGAGCCGATGGCTGCGACTCAATTGGCGCTGGAAGGCGGGGAAGCACGGCGCGAGGAAGCGGTCGCGGCGCTGGTCGACCGGCTGTCCGTCCGTGCGGGGCGCAACCGCATCCAGCGGTTGGAGCCACGCGACAGCCATATTCCCGAACAGGCGCAGCTTGCACTACCCGCGATCGAAAGCCGCACGCCGTCCAGCTGGCCGCGTCAGGGTGAACCGGGCGACCCGCCGCTGCGGCCCATCCACCTGTTCGACCCGCCTCAGCCGATCGAGGTGGTGGCGGAGGTGCCGGACGGCCCGCCCCATCATTTCCGCTGGCGGCGCAGCGCCCATGAAGTGACTCGCTATGAAGGGCCGGAGCGGATCGCACCTGAATGGTGGAAGGCGAAGGATGGCGCGCTGGCGGGTGAAAGCGCAGGCATGACGCGCGACTATTACCGCATCGAGGATGCGCGCGGCCGCCGCTACTGGATTTTCCGCCATGGCCTTTACGGCACGGAGGCGCGGCATCCCGGCTGGTATATCCACGGCCTGTTCGCATGAAACGCGGCAAGGGGCCTGATCCGTCGAAGCCCAAGTCGATGGATCGGCGAGAATTGGATGCGGTGGAGGCGGTGCGGGAAAGAGCGCGGATGAAGGAGGCGCGGCCTCTGTCGCCGCGCAAGGATGGGCCTGCTTTTGCAGAGTTGGTGGCCGCCACCAATTTTTCCTTCCTGCGAGGCGCGTCGCATGCATCGGACATGGTGGGGCAGGCGATCGACCTCGGTTTGAAAGGGCTGGGGATCGCCGATCGCAACACTGTAGCGGGCGTCGTGCGGGCATGGTCTGCGCTCAAACGCGCGCCCGAAAAAGCGCGGGCGCGCCTGTTGGAGGCAAAGAAGGAGGCGGGCCAGCCGTTGGAGTTGAGCGAGGAAGAGGAGCGCTCCTGCCATACCGACCTCAAGCTCATCGTCGGTGCGCGACTGGTTTTTTCCGATGGGACCGCTGACATAATCGCCTATCCGTCGACCCGGCGTGGCTGGGGGGAACTCACCAAGCTGCTGACGGTGGGTAATTTGCGATCGGTGAAGGGGAACTGTATCCTCACCTATGAGGATCTGACAGCATATCTCGACGACCTGCTGCTGATTGTCCTGCCGTCCTCCACTGCCACGATGCAGGCCGCCCATCGAAAGCCGGTCGAATATGAATATGATGAGAGGCCATCCAAGGAGGCGATCCGGCAAGGACATTTAAGCCTGGTCCCGCCGCCGCGCCCTGTCGATCTTGAATCCTATCTCCGGCGGCTGGCACGATTGGCGCCGGATCGTATCTGGCTGGGCGCGGCATTATGTCGAGACGGACGGGACGCGCGCCGGATCGCCCGTCTCAACGGGCTAAGTGCCCGCACAGGCGTTCCCCTGATCGCGACGATGGACGTGCTTTACGCGACGCCTGAGCATCGGCCCTTGCAGGATGTGCTTAGCTGCATCCGCGAAGGCGTGACCATCGGCAAGGCTGGGCGCTTGCTGGAGGCCAATGCCGAACGACACATCCATGCACCCGATGAGATGGCGCGATTGTTTCGCGACTGTCCTGCAGCTCTTGCCGAAGGCATGCGCTTTCTGAACAAAGTGCATTTCAGGCTGGAACAGCTATCCTATGAATATCCCCATGAGCCGGTGCCCGAAGGCTGGACCGCGCAGCAATGGCTGGAGGAACTGACCATATCGGCTGCCCATGCGCGTTATGGGCCCCATATCCCTGCCAAGGTGCGCGCACTGCTGGATGAAGAGTTCAAACTTATCCGCGAGCGCAATTATGCTTATTATTTTCTGACGGTTTACGACATCGTCGCCTTTGCCAAAATGAAGGGCATATTGTGTCAGGGGCGCGGATCGGCGGCCAATTCCATGGTCTGTTTCCTGCTGGGCGTCACCTCGGTTGATCCAGAGCGGCACGAACTGCTTTTTTCCCGCTTCGTGTCGGAAGAGCGGGATGAGCCACCGGATATCGACGTCGATTTCGAGCATGAGCGGCGCGAAGAGGTGATGCAATATATCTACGATCGCTATGGCCGCCACCGCGCCGGGATCGCCGCAACCGTCATCCATTATCGGTCACGCAGCGCGGTGCGGGAGGCTGCCAAGGTGCTGGGCCTGAGCGAAGATGTGGCGGCGCGTCTGTCGAGCACGGTTTGGGGCAGTTATTCGGGCGAATTTCCCGAAGCGCGAATAACAGAAGCCGGCTTTGATCTTCATAATCCGCAGATCGTGCGGTTGCGGGCAGTGGTGGATCGGCTGCTGGAGGCTCCTTTCCCCCGGCATCTGTCGCAGCATGTCGGCGGTTTCGTGCTGACCCAGAACCGACTGGATGAAACGGTGCCGCTGCATCATGCGGCGATGGCGGACCGCAGCTTCATCGAATGGGACAAGGATGACATCGACGCTCTGGGATTGATGAAGGTCGACATTCTGGCGCTTGGCATGTTGAGCTGCATCCGCAAGGCCTATGATCTGATGCGGCTTCATGGACTGGGCGATCATGACCTGACTGTGGACCTTAAATCGGACGATCCGGCGGTCTATGACATGCTGGAAAAGGGCGACAGTATCGGCGTGTTCCAGGTGGAAAGCCGGGCGCAGATCAACATGCTGCCGCGTTTGCGCCCGCGATCCATCTATGACCTGACGGTGCAGGTGGCGATCGTGCGGCCCGGACCGATCGAAGGCGACATGGTGCACCCCTATCTTCGGCGGAGATGCGGGGAAGAGGCGGTGGAGTTTCCTGCGCCCGATCCTGCCTTTGGTCCGCATGATGAGCTGAAATCCTTGTTGGGCAAGACCTACGGCGTCCCCCTGTTCCAGGAACAGGCGATGAAGCTCGCCATCGTCGCGGCGGAATTTACGCCTTCGGAGGCCAATCAGCTGCGGCGGTCGATGGCGACTTTCCGGCAGGTGGGGGGCATGGACAAGTTCAAGGAGAAGATGATCGGCGGCATGGTGCGGCGTGGATATGAGCGTGATTTTGCCGAGCGGTGCTATAGCCAGATCGAGGGGTTCGGCAGCTATGGCTTTCCAGAAAGCCATGCCCTGTCCTTTGCCCGGCTGGTCTATGTGTCGGCCTGGATCAAATGCCATCAGCCTGCCGTGTTCGCCTGCGCATTGCTGAATTCGCAGCCTATGGGCTTCTATGCCCCGGCGCAGATTGTTCGGGATGCGCGGGAGCATGGTGTTGCCGTGCATGATGTGGACGTGAACATGAGCGGGTGGGACCATGCACTCGAACCGCTGCTGCGGTCGCGGAACAGGGGGCGGGGCGAGGGAGAGGGGCGGGCATTGGCGCTGCGGCTCGGCTTTCGCCAGATCGATGGTTTTCGCGAGACCTGGGCTGAGCAGATGGTCGAGGCGCGGGCGCAGGGCCTGTTCACCGGTCTTGAGGATCTGGCGCGAAGAGCAGGGTTGCCCGCGCGGGCGCTGCGATTGTTGGCCGACGCGGACGCTTGCCGATCGCTGGGACAGGATAGGCGAGCGGCACTCTGGGAGGCGCGACGCACCCCGTCGAATGAATTGCCGCTGTTCGCCGCTGCCCGTAAACGGGACCAGCAGGCGGCGGGGGAATTGGGGCAGGAACCGGACGCCATGTTGCCTGCCATGCCGCTCGCCGAACAGGTGGCGGCCGATTATCAGATGACGCGCCTGTCGCTCAAAGGGCACCCGATGCAGTTCCTGCGGCCGGTCTTTGCCGCCGAGGGGGTGCTGAGCTGCGCGCAGACATCGGCGGCGAAGAACGGGACGAAGGTTCGGACGGCAGGCGTGGTGCTGGTGCGGCAACGGCCGGGCAAGGGCAATGCCATCTTCATCACGATCGAGGATGAAACGGGGATCGCCAATATTCTGCTTTGGGCGCGGCTGTTCGAAATGCAGCGGCGGCCTGTCATGGCGTCGCGGCTGATGCTGGTCGAAGGCGAGGTGCAACGGAGCAAGGAAGGCGTCGTCCACCTGATGGCGACCCGCGTGCATGATCGCACCGCCGAACTGTCACGCCTGTCAGATACGCATAAGCCGCAGATTACCCTGTCACGGGCGGATGAGTTCTTGCATCCTCAACATCCGCGCACATCCAGTCATCCGCGCAATGTACGGATATTGCCCAAGTCGAGGGACTTTCATTGAGCAACTGATGACATGCTCATTATGCGGAGCGTGCGCGGGGGAGGCAGCCGTTACTCAGGCTATCCTCCCATCCTCCTCAGGAGAGGGTAAGCGCATCACTTCAAAGCTACAGGAGAAGCCCCATGCCCATCCCCGATCTCCCCATCGAAGGCGGTTGCCGGTGCGGACGTGTGCGTTTCCAATTGACCGAAGCGCCATGGGGTGAGGCGGCTTGCCATTGCACCGGGTGCCAGAAAATGACGGGCAGCGCCTTTTCTACCACGATCATCATGCCGTCGCGCGGCTTTGAGCTCATTGCAGGCGACACGGTGATCGGCGGGATGCACGGGGAGGATGTGCACCATCATCATTGCGACTGGTGCAAGAGCTGGGTCTTCACCAAGCCTGCCGCCGACATGGGCTTCGTCAATGTCCGCGCGACGATGTTGGACGATGCCAGCTGGTTTGCGCCCTGGATGGAGACGCAGACAGCGGAGAAGCTGCCCTGGGCGCACACCGGGGCGGCCGTGAGCTTTGAGCGCTTCCCCGGCATGGACGAATATGATGGGCTGATTGCCCGTTACCGCGCCGAGCGGCTTCAATAATCCTTTGAATAGCGCAGGTTGGCTGATGATCCGGCGTTGGTCCCCGTCTTCGACAGCAGGCTGAGCGTCCTGGACAGCGAGATTTCCAGCTGGGTGGCGGTGAAGCCCCTGGGATCGGTGATCACCTCAACATAGATGTTGTTGGAGATGTGCTGGCCGACAGCGAGCGATGTGCCGCGCCCGGTCTCATTGTCCCCGCCGACGATGCCGATGCGGTCGACGCCAGATGCGTTCTGCAGCTTGCCCATCGGATTGAGGCCGCCGCCGCCACCGCGCAGGCCGTTGAGCGCGGCGGCAAGCTGGATTGCCTGCGTGGCGGACAGGTTGGCGACATTGTCGCCGAACAGGATGCGCGCCAATATCTCGTCCTGCGGCAGGGTGGGCGTCGAGACGAAGCTGATGTCGGGCCGCTGCGCCGTGCCGCCGACTGCTATGCCTGCGGTGACCGTGTTGATCCGGGTTTCGGCGCGGATCGCCAGCACCGGGTTCATCATCGGTCCGTTGAAGGTGATGATACCCTGTTCAAGCTCGAACTGATGGCCCGAGAAGCTGTAGCGGCCGCGAACCACCTCGATCTTGCCGACGACGTTCGGGGCCTTTGTGGTCCCGGTGACGCGCATGTTGGTTTTCCATTCGGAATCCAGGCCCATGCCGGTCAAGTAAATCTCATTGTCGGCACGCACACGGATGTCGAGTTTCCAGTCTGCGGGCTTGGCCGCCGCCTGACGGGACGCAACGCGTTGGTCAAGCAGGTCGGTGCCTTCGCCCTTCCGCCGGACGCCCTGAAGCTGGCGAATGTCGGCACCGCCTTGCCAGGCAATGCGATAGCGGGTTTCAGGCAGCCACAGGTCACCCTTGATGAGGCCGCCATTTGCCGCGCTGTTCGTCACGTTGATCGTGCCGGTAACGACGCTGGTGATGGCTTCGCTGCGTGCGATGCGGGCACGGTCCAGCTTGACGGCGATGTTCATGGGATAGCCGCTTTCGGCTGCGAGACCCACAGAACCGCTCGCCTGCACCGAACCGTCGCCAGCCCGGCCGGAAAAGTCGCGTATCTCCAGCCGATCGTTGGTGAAGCGGCCATCGAGGCGCATCTGCGTCACGCGCGTGCCGAACGTCTCATTCTCGTAGGTCAACGCGTTGGCGCGGATGAGGCCGTTGAGGCGCGGCGCGGACAGGCGGCCGCTGAAGTCCGCCGCGACGGCGATCGGCCCGGTCAGTTGCTGATCCGCTAGACCGGCAAAGGAGAAGGGCACGTCGGCCGGCCCGGCATAACGGATGCCACCACCAAGCGGCGCAGACTGAAGCTGCTGCGTCCAGCTTGCGCCGGGGCCAGGAGGGGCGAGCGTGGCGGTGAAGCGCCCGAGCGAAGCGTTGCCGCGCCGGATGAGGCCGCGCAGGTCCCCGCCACGTTCCGACAGGCGGCCCTCGATGGCCATGGACACGGGGTCGGACACGGCGGAAAGGCTGGAGCGTCGGAAATCGTTGATGGCAATGCGTGTGGTGGCGGAGGGAAAGGCGTTGCCGCTCTGGTTGAAGTCGATCGCGCCTGTGGCCTTGCCGCTTATGCCGAGGCCGGGGCTGGCGATGTTCATGATGGCGAGGTCGAAATCCTTGAACCGCGCCTGGAGGGCCGTCTGCCCACCGAAGCGGCCGGCAAGGTCAACCTTCCCTTGGGGCATGACGAGCGTTGCGGGCTCCAGCCGGTAGCCCTGCGGTTCGATGCGGATGATCGCGGGTTGGGCGAAGCGGAAGGGGATGTTGCTCGCCTTGCCTTCCAGCGCGACGGCGTAGAGATTGGGGCGCAGCGCCGCATTGACCGCGATCGAGAAGGGAACGCCCGTCGATCCGTCGGCGACCAGTTGCGCCCGTCCGCGCCCGCCCTGATAATCGATCCGCGCGCGGCCCTTGCGCACCACATAGTCGCCATAGGCCGCGTTCGCCATCTGCACATCAGCGGTGATGCGTGGCTGGTCGGTGAGCACGATGTCCGCCGCCACTGTGGCTCGGCCGATCACCACATCGGCTTCGCCGGGCAAGCGGGCGTTGCTGGCGGTGGCGTTCACCGCGATGCCCTGCGCCTTGCCCACGGCCGCAAGCCGCGCCGCACCGTTGATCCCTGACCCGTTCATGGCCAGCTGTCCGGTGAAAGGTCCAGCGGCGGTTTGCTGGAGGCGGCCATTCATGTCGACGCCTGCGAACCGCGCGCGCGTGATGTCTATGGTAAGGGGGCCGCGCGCTGTGCGGATCAGCACATTGGCAAAGAAGGGGCCGTAGGCGGAGCCGCCGGTTGCCTCCAGCCGATAGCCGTCAGCTTCGCCATTGAGCTTCGCAACGACATTGGACAGCGGCACGCCGACATTGGGCCGGGCGGCGCGCAGGATAGCCTGCGGCCGTTCCATCGTGCCGCGAACAGTAAGCGCAAGTGGACCATATTGGTTCGACGTGGCGGAGGCGTCAAAGGCTATCGCGCCGTTTGTGTCGTAGCTGCCTGACCCGGAATGGATGCGGAAATTGGGCGCTGAACCCTTCAGGTCGGCAAGGGTGAACTTGCCTTCCGGAGTCATGCCAATGCGGCCCGACATGACGGCATTGCCGCCAAGGAAATCGCGCACCGACGCATTTTCCCAGCGTGCGGTGCGGACGCCGAACTTGCCCGCAAGGCCCCAGCCGCCCTTGGGGCCCGGTACAAGCTGAACATCTGTGTTGAGGTTGACAATGCCGACGCCGTCAATCTTGTAATCGTTCACCCTCCCTTTAAGCGCGCCCCGGTAGATGGCGTTGTCGAGGTCGGCCAGAACGATGGCGGTGGCGTCCACCCGGTCGCTGTTGATTTTCAGATTGTCGCTAATCAGCTTGCCTGCGGCATAGGCAAAGTCGCCCTTTACCCGCAGGTTCTGGAGCAGGCCCCCCGCTGCGGCATTGAGGCCGGTGACGCGCCGCGCGGTCGCGTTGACGGGGATACGGATGCGGTCGGCGTTGATCACTGCCCGGCCGCTGGCCTTCAGGCCTTCGATGCCGGTCTGGTCAAAGGCGAGCATCGCGGCGCTGAGATCATAGTCGATGAAGGGCGTCGCCATCGGCCCGTCGAGGATGATCGACGCGCGCACATCCTTGCCGCGCACCTTTTCCATGATTGCGCCGGGCGTTAGTAGCGCGGCATCGATCTTGAGGCCGCTGAACTGGCTTTTGCCGAGGTCGATAAGGCCCTGCGCCGTTGCGGCGAGCGCGGTAGAGCGCAGCGACCCTTTAAGGTTCACGCGCCGCTCGTTCAGTCCGGCGAAAAGATCGACATCGAGGGCCGGTGCAGTCAGGCGATCGACGGTACCTGCAAAGACGAGGCCAGGGCGGATTGGACCCTTGGCCGTGAAATTGCCGTCCCGCGCGGCGAGGGCGATGTTCGCAAGCTCTCCCTTGGGTGAATTGGCAACGATCCGGCCGTTCCACGCCTGCCATGTGCCGCGGCCGTCAAGTGTCGCGGTAACGCCATCCGTGAGCCCGCTCATCTTTGCGATCACGCCGCCCTTGGGCGCGGTCAGCGTGCCCTTCATGGCCAGACGGTTCTGTTCGGGAACCGCGTCAAGCCAGGCCTGGAGCCGATCGCCACTGTCCACGACGGCATTGGCGCTCAATTGTGCTCGCCCATCGGCGATGTGGGCGGCGCCGTCGATGGCGATCTCGCGCTTCTGGCCGATCACCGGCTTCGCCAGCACGAATTTGGCGATTTTCAGCCGATCGACATCTATGTCGAGGTCCGGCAGGATCGGCGCGTTGGGATCGCTTTGCGTGACGTTGAACTGAGGGCTGCGGGCCAGCACCACAAGCGGGCTTTCCAGCAGCCGCACGGAGATATGGTTGTTGAGGTAGCGGAAGGGGCTCCACACGACATGGACGCGCGGAGATACGGCAAATGGCCCCTTCGGATCGCGCAGGACAAGGTCGTGAATGACCATGTCGCTATAGACCGATCCCTCGATCCGGCCGACTTCGATCGCCATGCCGGATTCCAGTTGCAGTGCGGCGATCTGGCGGATCAGGAATTTCTTGCCGGGCTGCGTGTTGAGGAAGAGCAGCAATCCGGCGACAAGTACGACCAGGCCGAGGATCAAGCCGGCAACGCCCAGCACGATCTTTTGCCAGAGCGGCCGCGCTTCCCGAATGATCACGGTCTGGCCTTCAGGAGCGGGGGGAGGGGTGTCTTCGGCCATCAGAAAGCCTGTCCAATGCCGATGTAGAGAGTGAATTTGGATTCGCCCGGCTGCCGGTTGATCGGCATGGCTATGTCCGCCCGGAAAGGACCGAAGTTGGTATAGAAGCGGCCGCCCAAGCCCACGCCGTAGCGGATGTCGGAGAATTTGGGGATGGCGCTTTCGTAGACCTGCCCTGCATCGACAAAGGCGACGACGCCGTAACTGCCGAAGCGGTAGCGGCCCTCAACGGCGAATTCGTTGACGGATCGACCGCCGATCGGATCGTCATTGACATCCTTCGGCCCCAATTCCTGAAAGCCAAAGCCGCGGACCGACCCGCCGCCGCCCGCATAGACCCGGCGCGAAGGCGCAATCTGGTCGCGGGCTGCGCCGCTGATCGTTCCGAGCCGCGTTCGGGCCGCGATCACCAGCGCATCGGACACGGGGTAATAGCCGCTAAGGTCAAAGGTGCCGCGCACATAGGGTGAGACATTGCCTTGCAGCGATGCTTCGGGTGAAACGCGCAGATTGGCCCGGAAACCCTTGGTCGGATTCAGCAGGTCGTTCGACCGGTCATAGCCGACCTGCACCGGCAGCGAGCCGATGAAATAGGTCAGGCGCCGCTTTTCCGCCGTCGCCGGGTCGATCGTCGTCTGCTCGTTCGAAAGCAGGACTTCCGCGCCGTATGTGTAAGTCCAGCGCTTCTGGAAAATGGGCGTGGATTGGCGCGACCAGCTGATGTTGAGACCTGCGGTGAAGGCTTCGTAAGCGTTGTAATTTTGCCGGTTGAGCAGCGCACCGGCCTGGAAGGTCTTGTCCCGCTTGCCCGCATTGGAACGGCGGAATGTGCCGGAGACGCCCTGTTCCTGCGTGCCCGCGATCACCTTGCCGATCAGCGCGCCTTCTGGCGGGAAGAGGTTGCGGTGCGTCCATGTGCCTTCGGCGCGGAAACCTTGCCCCGTGCCATAGCCAAGCTCGCCCGCAAGAGTGCGCGGCGGCCCTGCTTCCTGATCGACGTGCAGGTCGACATATTCGGTGCCATCGGGGCCGGGTTCGTTCGTGCGCACCGGGTCGACCGCGACGCTGGAGAACAGGCCTGTGGCGACGAGGGCGCGTCGCAGGTCGTCGACCTTGCGGCTGTCATACAATTCGCCGGGCTTGAAGCGGCTGATGAGCTCCATATGATCGGCGCCGAAAGCTTGCTTGCGGCCAGAGGTGGTGATCCCCCGGAACGACCCGCGCGGGCCAACCTCGACGGGCAATGTATAGTCCCCCGTGATCGTCGCCGGATCGAGCAATATGTCCCGTTCCCCGACCTTGGCGAAGGGATAGCCATTTTCCGGCAGCTTTACGCCGACATTGGCCTCGGCGCTTTCCACATCGGCGGCCACGATATAGTCGCCGGTCTTGAGCGGCAGGCTGTCGCGGACAAGCCTAGGTGGCACCGTGGGCCCGGCGTTGATGACGATATCGCCGATCTTGTACCGCTTGCCGGGCGTAACGGACAAGACCGCCTTCAGCGTGCCGTCACCAGCCTGGTCGAGTGATGCGAGGGCGGTCGCGTCATAATAGCCCTCCGAATAAAGCAGCCGCACGGCGAGCGCTTCATCCTCATGCGCGCGCGCCTGCACCATGGCGGCGGTTTCGGCGCGTCCCTTGCCATCGACCAGCGCTGACTCGCCCCGAAATACATCCTCAAGGCCGGTTTTGCCGAAGCCTTCGATTTCCACGGCATAGCGGATTTCCGGGGTTTTTTCGTCCGGACTATCGCTTGCCACCTGCGCGGGTACGGTGACGCTGTCGAGAGGGGGCAGGGGCTGGGCGAGCTCAGCTTCCGCTGCGGGCTCGGTAGCCGACGGAAGTTCGACCGGCGCGTCCGCCTGCGGCATCTGCTGATCGATCCAGCTGTCGATCGAGGGGAGCGGAGCAGAGGAGTTGGCTGCGTCATTCTCACCAGCCTTGGGGAGGCGCGCGTCGAACTCCTCGTCAGGCAGGATCGGCGGCTCCTGTTCGGGCGCCGCTGTGCCGGTGGACGTCTGCGCCTGTAGTGGAAGAGGTGCCGTCGCTATCATCAGAACGCCCAAGGCATGCCGGACGCGTTTCGCCTGCCTTGAACTCATGTATATTTCGCCGCCCCTTTCGATCCGCCGCAGCGCGCGCGGCTTGGAAATACGCGCAAGGGCATGGTTCGGTTCCGCCGCTCCCCGCGAACCGCTTCCATCGAAGGCTTGGCCGGTTTAGGGACTGATAAATGACTGTCGCGCTGAATGTATCCCGCTCTATCCTTGGACAACCGTGGCGCTGGCGAGGCGCAGGGGCGGATGCGCGGGAGCCCGGCTACCTGCCTGACGACCTGGTCACGCAATTGTTGATTGCCCGTGGATGTCCACGCGAGGCGGTGGACGCGCACCGCAATCCCACCATCCGCCACTTCATGCCCGACCCAAGCCTGTTCCGGGACATGGACAGCGCGGCCGAGCGGCTGGCCGATGCAGTGCAGAGCGGCGAGCATGTGCGGATCTTTGGCGATTATGATGTGGACGGCGCGACCAGTGCGGCCCTGCTGATCCGTCTGCTGCGCGATCTTGGCCTGCATGCGCGGCCTTACATCCCGGATCGGCTAATGGAAGGCTACGGCCCGTCTGGCGAGGCGCTGGTGCGGCTGGCAGGGGAAGGGGCGAGCCTGATCGTTACCGTCGACTGCGGAGCGCAGGCTTTCGAGGCGCTGGCGATGGCGAAGGCGGTTGGCGTCGATGTCGTGGTGGTGGATCACCATAAATGTGCCGCTGCGCTTCCCGAAGCGTTTGCGCTGGTCAACCCCAACCGGCTCGACGAGGTTGAAGAGGCCGCCGCTCATGGTCATTTGGCAGCGGTCGGCGTCGCGTTCCTGCTGGGCGCCGCGCTGATCCGCGTACTGCGTCGGCGTGGTTGGTTCGCGCAGCGGGCTGAGCCTGCGCTGATGGAACTGCTCGATATCGTGGCGCTCGGCACCGTGGCCGACGTGGCGCAGCTCAAGGGGCTCAACCGAGCCTTTGTCGCGCAAGGCCTCAAGGTCATGGCCAAGCGGCGCAATATCGGCATCTCCGCCCTGATCGACGCCAGTCGCCTCAGCCGTGCGCCGCTATGCCATGATCTTGGTTTCGCGCTTGGCCCACGCATCAACGCCGGAGGCCGCGTCGGCAAGGCCGATCTTGGCGTGCGGCTGCTGACCACCGAAGATCCGCTGGAAGCAGCGAGCATTGCGGCAGAGCTGGACCAGTTCAACGAGGAGCGCCGCGCGATCGAGGCGGCGGTGCAGGTCGAGGCCGAGGCGTTGCTCGCCGCACAGGGCAATCGCGCGGTTGCGGTGATCGCAGGGTCAGGCTGGCACCCCGGCGTGATCGGGATCGTCGCCGGGCGCATCAAGGAAAAGGCCGGACGACCCGCCATCGTCGTTGCGATCGATGACGCAGGCACGGGCAAGGGGTCGGGCCGCTCCATATCGGGCGTGGACCTGGGGGCGGCTGTGCTGGCGGCGAAGGACAGCGGGTTGCTGGTCGCAGGGGGCGGTCATGCCATGGCTGCGGGCTTGACGGTCGCCTCCGACAAGGTGGATGCGCTTGCCGACTTCCTGGACGAAAGGCTTGGGCCTGCCGTCGCCCGTGCGCGGGATGACCGGGCCCTGCTCATCGATGCCGTTCTTGCTCCCGCAGGGGTCAACCCCGACTTTGTCGCCGCGATCGAGGCGGGGGGGCCTTACGGCGCTGGCTGGCCTGCTCCGCTGGTGGCGGCGGGACCTATGCGGGTCATCAAGGCCGACGTGGTTGGCAACGGCCATCTGCGCGCGGTGATGGCTGGCGATGATGGGCGTTCGATCAAGACTATCGCTTTCCGCCAAGCCGAAAGCGAGTTGGGCCAAGCGATCCTGAGCGCGCCGCGTGATCGCCGCCTGTGGGTTGCGGGGCGCGCGAAGATCGACGATTGGGGCAACCGCCCGGCAGCAGAACTGCATCTGGAAGACGCCGCCTGGGCCGATTGAACGAGAGTCGATTTTTCCTGCCGCAAGGGGGTTGACCGGCGCAAGCTCCCCCCCTAAAGCCGCCCTCGCTTCGCAGCACTGCCAGAGCAGCTCTGCATGTGGCCCCTTCGTCTAGCGGTTAGGACGCGGCCCTTTCACGGCTGAAACACGGGTTCGATTCCCGTAGGGGTCACCA
>JAEZCS010000217.1 GCA_023433445.1 Pseudomonadota bacterium
ATCGCTGCGTCGGCATCGCTGAAGCTGCCTTTCCACACTGGGGCTACGAAATAGAGCGCATCGGCCAGCCGGTCGAAGACGAGGATAATGGTCGGGCGCACGAACAGCATGTCGGGCAACTCAAGCGGATTGGGCGCAGGCCGAGGCAGCTTTTCGACCAGACCGACCGTCTCATAACCAAAATAGCCTACCAGGCAGGCGAGGGCAGGGGGAAGCGCTGGATCAAGTTCAGCCCGGCATTCCGCCACCAGCGCCCGCAAGGCATCGAGCGCGCCCGCCGCCTCTGGCACAAAGGCCTGCCTGTCTGTCGTCCATTGGCGATTGATCTCCGCCTTCTGGCCCTGCGCGCGGAAGACAAGATCAGGCGCAAGGCCAATCAGGCTGTACCTCCCGCGAACAGCGCCGCCTTCGACCGATTCCAGCAGAAAGTCACCACGATCGGCCTCGAAAAGCTTGAGCGCGGCGGAGATCGGCGTGTCCGTGTCCGCGGTCTGCCGGCGCCCCACCAGCGCGGAATCACCAGCCGCCAATGCCGTGCGAGCAGCCGCTATCCCATCATTACCTGCGCTGCCTGGCGCCATCTTACTGGGCGCCGCTGTTGGTGCTGGCGAGCGCGCGCTGTACGGCGGCGACAGCGGACGGGTTCCGGGTTACGCCGAGTTGCTTTTCAACGGCCCGTTCGAACTGCTGCCCATATTCCTGGCCGACAACATCGCCCAATTGATTGCGGACCTGGTTGAGCAGGGCGGGCTGACCCCCTGCGTCACCGCGCTTGATGCCGTTCAACTGCACGACGAAATATCCGCGGTCCTGGCGCACCGGAAGCGTCTTCACGCTGTTCGTCGCCATGGAGAAAAGGATCGCGACTTCGGCGGGTGGCCGCTGACCTTCGCGCATGATGTCGGCGCGACGGCCGCCCACTGTCTGCGGCGCAGGGAGGGGAACGCCAGCCTGCGCCACGGCGTCGGCGAGCTTCATGCCCTTGGCCACCTTTGCCCGGATCTGCTCGGCCACGGTCTTCGCCTTGGCGTCGCCCTGCGCCAGCTTATACTGGGCAAGAACCAGCGGCTTCACCTTTTCCAGCGGCGGCGGCGCGGCGGCGCGGATTTCGGCGGGCGCAGCGAGCGCATAGCGCTGGTCGGGCGTGATCGGCACCAGCTGCGCATCATCGTCCTGGCTCATCTCGAACACAGGCGCCAGCAGCGGCCGGACATCCGCCGACGGCTGATAGGCCTGATCCTCCACCTGCTTGCCCTCTGCGACCAGGAAGGGCGTCGTTTCCAGCTTCAGGCCGTTATCCTTCACCACTTCCTCAAAGCTGCCGCCATCGGAAATCTGATCTTCAACCTTGCCGGTGAACTCGCTCAGCAGGCGCTTCTGCTTTTCCGATCGGAGCGCAGCCGCGATCTCGCCACGTACGGCTGACAGGGGGCGAGCGGGAACGGTCTTGACGTTCGATACGCGCAGCAGGACCCAGCCGAGCGATCCACGGACCGGACCGACCAACTCGCCCTGCTTGGCCGCAAAGCCTGCGTTCGCAACGGCGGCGGAGGATGAAGCGGTCAGGCTCTCGCGGCTTTGATCCGTAAGCGTCGATGCCTCCAGCCCGGCGCCCTGCGCAGCGGCGGCGAGCGACTTGCCGCCCTTCACCTGCGCTGCGATGGTCTTCGCGTCGGCTTCGCTTGGCACGATCAGCTGTTCAAAGCTGCGGCTTTCCTTCGCGGCATAGCTGGCCTTGTTCTGATTATAGGATGCGGCGATTTCAGCGTCAGTCGGCTGCGCGGCCTGCGCGAAACGCTCGCCATCGATCACGGCGTAGCGAATACGGCGCTGTTCCGGGATCGTGTAGCGTGCGGCATTCTCCCGATAATAGGTCGCCAGCTGCGCGTCGGTCGGGTCCTTAATGTCGGCGAAGGCTGCGGCAGGAACTGCGGCAATGGTGCCTTGGCGCGCCTCCAGCAGCAGCGATGCATAGGGCAGGATGATGCTGTCGGGCAGCTTCACGCCAAGCCCGAGGGGAGCGAGCATCTGCCGCTCCAATATCTCGCGGGTGATGTCTTCGCGCAGCGCTTGTTCCGTGATCCGCTCGCGGATCAGCAGCTGGCGGAAATTATCCTGGCTGAAATTGCCTGCTGCGTCCTGGAAAGCGGGGATCTGGGCAATCTGCGCATCGACCAGGCGCTTGGAGATATGGATGCCCTGATCCTTTGCATATTCCTTCAAGGTCATCGCGGCGACGAGCTGGTCGTAGATCTGGGCGACGGCGCCCTGCGCGAGGAAATCGCCGATCTGGAGGCCAGGCGTCGCCCGGCGCGCATTTTCAAAGACGCGCTGGACCCGCTCCTGCACATCCGTCACGCTCAGCCGCGTCCGGCCTGCTTTCGCTGCCGTCTCGCCGCGACCACTCAGAGATGAGCCGAATTGGCCACTGGACAGGTCGCCCAGGATAAAGGCCGCCGCGATAAGGCCGAGGAAAAGAAGCGCGAAAAGAGCGCCGAATTTCGATTTGATAGCGCGACGAAATACTGAGAGCATGGGGAGAAGTCCAACAGGGAAAGACTTTTGCAGGCGGCCCGCTTTAGGGGCGGATCGTCGCGACGGCAAGTGCGGCTTGGCTGGACAAATGCTGTCCCTTTGTCCATCGGCCTGGGGAAGGGCTGGTCTGTCGAGACCGGCGATCGACGGATGACTTGAAAGGGATAGGGATCGATGGGCAGGCGCAAGCTGGTGGTCGGCAACTGGAAGATGAATGGCCTTCGCGCACAGCTGCCGGAAGTGGAAGCGATCGGCGCGCTCGCGGCTGAACGTCCGGTGGTTGAGGTGGGGCTGTGCGTGCCCGCGACGCTGATCATGGCGGCGGAGCAGGTGAAGGGCGGTGCCTTCATCGGCGCGCAGGATTGCCATATGAAGGACAATGGCGCGCACACCGGCTGCCTGTCGGCGGCAATGCTGGCGGAAGCGGGCGCGAGCTGGACCATCGTCGGCCATAGCGAGCGGCGTCAGGATCAGGGTGAGACGGACGCCGATGTCGCGGCCAAGGCGCTTGCGGCGAAGGCGGCCGGCCTCAAGGTGATCCTGTGCGTCGGCGAAAGCCTCGACGTGCGCGATGCTGGCGGTGCCGAGGATGTCGTCTCCGCGCAGCTTCTCGCCTCCTTGCCCGAAGGCGCGTCGGCCGACTGGCTCGCTATCGCTTATGAACCGATCTGGGCGATCGGCACCGGTCGCATCCCGACGATGGAAGCGGTCGAAACCATGCACAAGGCGCTGCGGGCCGCGCTTGCAGGCCGGATCGGCGCGGGTGAGTCTGGCGCCATGCGCATCCTCTACGGCGGGTCGATGAATGGCGAGAATGCCGCCGAACTGATGGCGATCGAAGATGTCGATGGCGGTCTGGTGGGCGGGGCGAGCCTCACGGCCACGAAATTCGCGCCGGTGATCGCTGCCGCTGGTTGAGGCTTGGGGAAGGGGACTTTGCCTGTTCCCATGGCATGATCAGCATGGGGCAGCCCAGCGCCGGTTGCCCCGGCGGCGCTTCAACGCTATGGGCTCCCCAACGCACCCCATTCGGACAGATAATCTCGCATGTTCACCTTCATCCTCGTCGTGCAGGCCATCGTGGCGGCTCTGCTGGTCGCCGTTATCCTGATGCAGAAATCGGAAGGCGGCGGCCTTGGTGTCGGTGGCAGTCCGGCAGGATTCATGTCCGCACGGGGTGCGGCGGACTTCCTGACCCGCTCGACCACGGTTCTTGCGTCGATTTTCGTGCTGCTTTCGATCGCCCTTGCGGTGATCGCGTCGGTTCAGCACGCGCCGAGCGATATTGATACCTCGCTCGTGAAGCAGGCTCCTGCGGCGCCCATGGCGCCTGCTCCTGCGACGGGCAGTGCCGATCCGCTTGCTGGTGCAGCCGGTGCGGCGGGCGACGGCCAGGCAGCAAACGGCGCGGTTCCGCTCGCCAACTGAACTTTTCGTTCAAATTTCCGATCTTTTTTGCTCGCGCGTGGATTCGCGCGCTTGCCCAACTTGTTTGTAAAAGGCTAAGCCTCCTCTCCCATGGCGCGGTATATTTTCATCACCGGCGGCGTGGTCTCCTCGCTTGGCAAGGGCCTTATGGCCGCATCGCTCGCAGCACTGCTGCAGGCGCGAGGTTTCCGTGTGCGTATCCGGAAGTTCGACCCTTATCTCAACGTCGATCCGGGCACGATGAGCCCCTATCAGCATGGCGAAGTCTATGTGACCGATGACGGGGCGGAAACGGACCTCGACCTTGGCCATTATGAGCGGTTTACCGGCGTTTCAGCGCGTCAGTCGGACAATGTGACGCAGGGCCGCGTCTATCAGACGATCATCCAGCGCGAACGGCGTGGCGATTATCTTGGCGCGACGGTGCAGGTGATTCCCCACGTCACGGATGAGATCAAGGCGTTCGCTACCGCAGACACCGACGACCTCGACTTTGTGCTGTGCGAAATCGGCGGCAAGGTGGGCGACATCGAATCGCTCCCCTTCATGGAAGCTATCCGCCAGCTGCATAACGATCTGGATCGCGGCCAGTCGATCTTCGTCCATGTGACCCTGGTGCCCTACATTGCGGCGGCGGGTGAACTCAAGACCAAGCCGACGCAGCACAGCGTCCGCGAACTGACGTCGCTCGGGATCCAGCCGGACATTCTCCTCTGCCGCTGCGAACATCCGCTGCCGGAAAGCGAGCGCAAGAAGATCGCGCTCTTCTGCAACGTGCGCCCCGAAGCGGTCATCCCGGCCCTGGACGCCAGCAGCATCTACGCCGTGCCAGCGCAATATCATGCCGAAGGGCTGGACGAGGAAGTGCTGCGCGCCTTCGGCATCGAAGGGGCTCCCAAGCCGTCGCTCGACCGCTGGATCGACATCATGGATCGCCAGCAGAACCCGGAAGGCGAAGTGACGATTGGCGTCGTGGGCAAATATGTCGGCCTGCCCGACGCCTACAAATCGCTGTACGAAGCGCTGGCCCATGGCGGTTTCGCCAACCGGGTGAAGGTGAACGTCAAGTGGATCGACGCCGAGCTGTTCGAAAAAGGTGATGATGACGTCGCCGCCAGCCTGGAACCGATGCACGGCATACTGGTCCCCGGCGGGTTTGGCGTGCGCGGATCGGAAGGCAAGATCGCCAGCGTCAAATTCGCGCGCGAACGCAACGTGCCTTTCTTTGGCATCTGCCTTGGCATGCAGATGGCCTGCATCGAGGGCGCACGGAACACGGCGGGCATTGCAGAGGCATCCACCACCGAATTTGGCGAAACGTCCGAGCCGGTCGTCGGCCTGATTACTGAATGGATGAGCAAGGAAGGCTTGCAGAAGCGTACGGCCGAAACCGATCTGGGCGGCACGATGCGCCTGGGTGCTTATCCGGCCAAGCTCACCGGCAACAGCGTGGTAGCGGGTATCTACGGCACCAGCGACATCAGCGAACGTCACCGCCATCGCTATGAAGTCAACGCAGGCTATCGCGAGCCGCTGGAAAAAGGCGGCCTGATCTTCTCAGGCATGTCGCCCGACGGCACGCTGCCGGAAATCGTCGAGCGTCCCGATCACCCCTGGTTCGTCGGCGTGCAGTTCCACCCGGAATTGAAGTCGAAGCCCTTCGATCCGCACCCGCTGTTCGCGAGCTTTATCGAGGCAGCGGTGAAGCAGAGCCGGTTGGTCTGATCTCCTTGCTCCCCGGGTCTCCATAGGCTGTCTTCGCCTGCGTTACCCCGGACTTTGATCCGGGATGCCGCTCTGCTGCTGGCAGGGGACTGCTACTCCCGGCATGGCTCAATATACCTTGGCCAGGCCCAGATCGTCATGGACCGCCTTGGGCAGGTTCATGGCGAAGCTGAACACCGACATATTGTTGATCAGGCCGGTCACCCGCAGTTGCTGATCAGGCACGACGACGCCGATTGTTCCGGCCGCGCCGAGCCAGCCGAACAAGCCTTTGAACCCGCCATGATTGGCAATGCAGCCGCCCGCGCCAAAACCTGTGACTCCCGGAATACCGATATAGTCGCGCATGCTCACGCCCTGCTGCAGGAGGTTGGACATTCCCGCCTTCACCGCGTCAGGCGGCATGATCTCTGATCGACCCATGCGGCCCTCGTTCGCCAGCATGGCCAGGAAACGATCATAATCGTGCGCCGTTGATATGAGGCCGCCTCCGCCCGAAGGAAAAGCGGGTTTGTTCAGGAATATCGAAGCGGGGCCCGCATCGACCTCCGTCAACTTGGCTCCTTGACCGGTATAGTTCGTGACGAGACGCGCCTTCTTGCTCTCAGGCACGCTAAAGAAGGTGTCGCGCATACCAAGAGGCGCGAAGAACCGCTGCTCCAGAAACTGTTCGAATGGGACGCCCGCCACGATCTCGATGATGCGTCCCAGCAGATCCAGTCCAACCGAATAGCTCCACGCCGCGCCCGGGTCTGAAAGAAGCGGAGCCTCCGCCAGCCGCTCGGCAAAATCCTTCAGGTTCGCAGGCGGGGCGTGCTCCAATGGTTCCGCATGACTGGTCAGGTTCTGCCTCAGCCCCAGCTTCTCATAAATGTCCTTGAGCGGACCTTTGACCGCCGATCCCCCACCCAGACCGGCGGTATGCGTCAAAAGGTGGCGGATCGTCATCACGGACGTTGCCGGCCGGGTGTCCATGCTGTGCCGGGGATTGGGCAGAACGCGCATATTCGCAAAGCCGGGGATGAAATCTGCGACTGGTTGATCCAGCTTCATCCGACCCTCGGCGATCAGCAGCATCGCCGCCATTCCGGTGACGGGCTTCGTCATCGAATAGATGCGAAACAGCGTATGGTCATTCACGGGGAGAGGGCTGTCGAGCGCAATCGTGCCGCTGCTGATGTAATTGGGCCTGCCTATCCTCTTGCCGATTGCGACGATAGCGCCCGGAGCAGCTCTATCAGCTATCACGCCGTCAACCATCGCGCGGATGGCGGGAAAGTCCTTCGCACGGGCGCGCGCCTGTCCGGGCGCCGCGCTCATGATCCCCAGGCAAGCCGCACCCTTAAGCAGATCGCGCCGCACGAATGCTGCATGTGACATGGTCATCCTCCCCCTTGTTATCGGACACTATCGTGTCGATTGTCAGGGGGTTGGTCAACGGCTGTTACGGCGCCTCGCTCGCTTCGATATTATCGGAAGGGCGCCCGCGGCCAGCGTTCCAGCCACGAGCGACCTTGGGCGGACCTCTCAATCGGCAGGCGTCAGCTTCAACAAGCGCCCCTGCGATCCCCGACCGCCGTCCTCCAGCAGCCAGAGCGCTCCATCTGGACCTTGTTCGACCTCCCGGATGCGCGCGCCCATGTCCCACTGATCCGCTTTGGCGGCATTCTCTCCATCCAGCTTTACTCGTACCAGCGACTTGCCCGACAGCCCGCCGATGAAGAGAGAGTTCTTCCATTGCGGGAACAGGTCACCCGAATAATAAAGCAGTCCCGCAGGAGATATGGCCGGGTTCCACGAGACCTTGGGCGCTTCAAAGCCGTCATGCGCGCTATGGTCGGGGATCGGCTTTCCGTCATAATGATCGCCGTTGGACACCTTGGGATAGCCATAGTTGAGTGCTGGCTTGATCAGGTTCACCTCATCACCGCCCTTGGGGCCCATCTCCTGCTCCCAAAGCCGCCCATCCTTGTCGAAGGCAATGCCCAGCAGGTTACGATGGCCATATGACCAGACAGCAGGATGAAAACCCTTCGCCGTCAAAGGATTGCCCGCGGCAGGCGTGCCGTCCAGGTTCAGCCGCAGCACTTTGCCCAATGTCGCCTTGGGGTCCTGCGCCGGATCGAACTTTTGCCGCTCGCCATTGGTGAAGAACAGATATTTGCCATCGGGCGAGAAGGCGATGCGCCCGGAATAATGGCCATCGCCTTCGACATAGGGCGTGGCGCGGAAGATCGTATTCACGCCGTCCAGCTTCGTTGTCCCGTCGCTTGCCTGGTTGAAGATGCCCGTCGCCAGCGCCACGCCCTTGCCGCCCGGTCCGCTTTCGGAGAAGCTGAAATAGACCTTGCGATCCTGGGCGAAGGTGGGCGACAGGACGACATCCATCAGCGCGCCTTGGCCCGCGCTATCGACCTTCGGCATGCCCGCGACGGGAATCTTCGTCCCGTTCTTCGGATCGAACAGGATCATCTCCCCCGCCTTTTCGGTGATCAGCGCGCGCCCATCCGGCAGGAAAGTCATCGCCCAGGGCGAATCAAAGTCGGCGATGACTGACGTCTTGAACGGCTTTTCCGCGGCCGTGGCGCTGTTCTGCCCTGTGGCATTTTCGGATGAACAGGCTAGCAGGACGAGGGGCAGGGCAGTGATCAGGACCCGATTCATATCAACCTCCGTTCGCCCCGAGCCTGTCCAGGGGCTGCTCATTTCATGATAGAATGGAGGGGCTCGGACAAGCTTGGCCCGAACGGATCAGGCGCCCCTTGTCTGTAAAAGCCCCGTGCACGAATAATGTTGCAGCATTATCGCATCACGCCTATATCGCCCTTGCTTCCTAACATCGTCAAACATGTCGGGGTCGCAAGCGGGAAGGCTTGCGGCGACGGGAGCCACATATTCTGTTGGAGACTGCATGGCGGACATCGCCGAACTGACCGCGCTGATCGAACCGGAGGTGAAGGCCTTGGGCTTTGACCTCGTGCGCGTGAAGCTGTTCGGGTCGGGCGATGAATATACGCTGCAGATCATGGCGGAAAATCCCGCGACCAAGCAACTCGTGATCGAGGATTGCGCGACCATCTCGCGCCGTCTGTCCGATGTGCTGGATGAAGTTGATCCGATCGAGGAAGCTTACCGGCTGGAGGTCAGCTCGCCCGGCATCGATCGGCCGCTCACCCGTCTCCATGATTTTCTGGAATGGGCAGGGCATGAAGCGAAGATCGCCACGGTCGAAACCGTTTCTGGCCGCAAGAGCTTCCGCGGCATCCTGAAGGGTGTCGAGGGTGACGAAATCCAGTTTCAGGATAACAAGGCCGGGGATGTCGCCATCCCCTTTGCGCTGGTCGGTGATGCCAAGCTGATACTGACCGACGCGCTTATTTCTGCTAGCATGCCGCTCTCCTCCGATGGGGCGGACGAGTTCGAAACCGAAGAGTAAGGGTTCACGACCATGGCCAACGCCATTTCCGCCAACAAGGCCGAGTTGCTCGCCATCGCGAACAGCGTCGCCAGCGAGAAGATGATCGACAAGGCGATCGTCATCGAGGCGATGGAAGACGCGATTCAGCGCGCCGCCCGTGCGCGCTATGGTGCCGAAAACGACATCCGCGCGAAGCTCGACCCGGAAAGCGGTGACCTGCGCCTGTGGCGCGTCGTCGAAGTGGTCGAGGTCGTTGACGATTATTTCAAGCAGGTCGACCTCAAGCAGGCGCAGAAGCTGAAGAAGGACGCCGTCGTCGGCGACTTCATCGTCGATCCGCTGCCTCCGATCGACCTTGGCCGCATCGATGCCCAGTCGGCAAAGCAGGTGATCTTCCAGAAGGTCCGCGACGCCGAGCGCGAGCGCCAGCATGAAGAATTCAAGGATCGCGTGGGTGAGATCATCACCGGCGTCGTAAAATCCGTCGAATTTGGCCATGTCGTCGTCAATCTCGGCCGTGCCGAGGGCGTCATTCGCCGCGACCAGCAGATCCCGCGCGAAGTCGTCCGCGTCGGCGACCGCATCCGTTCGGTGATCCTGAACGTGCGCCGCGAAAATCGCGGGCCGCAGATCTTCCTGTCACGCGCGCATCCCGAATTCATGAAGAAGCTGTTCGCGCAGGAAGTGCCTG
This sequence comes from Pseudomonadota bacterium, assembly GCA_023433445.1. Classification (GTDB taxonomy): domain Bacteria; phylum Pseudomonadota; class Alphaproteobacteria; order Sphingomonadales; family Sphingomonadaceae; genus Sphingobium. The sequence goes on from JAEZCS010000217.1 coordinate 9,798, forward strand.
AAATCTATGATGGCGTGATCGAGATCAAGGCCGCCGCCCGCGATCCGGGCAGCCGCGCCAAGATCGGCGTCATCAGCCGCGATAGCTCGATCGATCCCGTCGGCGCCTGCGTCGGCATGAAGGGCAGCCGCGTGCAGGCCGTCGTGCAGGAAATGCAGGGCGAAAAGATCGACATCATCCCCTGGTCGGAAGACACCGCGACCTTCGTCGTCAACGCGCTGCAGCCCGCGCAGGTCGCCCGCGTCGTCATCGATGAGGAAGAAGAGCGCATCGAAGTCGTCGTCCCCGACGATCAGCTGAGCCTTGCCATCGGCCGCCGTGGCCAGAATGTCCGCCTCGCCAGCCAGCTGACCGGCAAGGCCATCGACATCATGACCGAGGCTGACGCATCCGAGAAGCGTCAGAAGGAATTTGTCGCCCGGTCCGAACTGTTCCAGAACGAGCTGGACGTGGACGAGACCCTTTCGCAGCTGCTGGTGGCCGAAGGCTTTGGCGAGCTGGAAGAAGTCGCCTATGTCGGCGTTGAAGAACTGGCCGCGATCGAAGGTTTCGACGAAGATCTGGCCGCCGAGCTGCAAAGCCGCGCGCAGGAAGCGCTTGACCGCCGCGAAGCTGCTGCCCGTGAAGAACGTCAGGCGCTGGGCGTCGAGGATGCGCTGGCTGACATGCCGCACCTCACCGAAGCCATGCTGGTGACGCTGGGCAAGGCAGGCATCAAGACGCTCGACGATCTGGCCGACCTCGCCACGGACGAACTCGTTGCGAAGAAGCGGGTCGACCAGCGTCGCCGTCGTAGCGAAACGTCGGAAGACAAGGGCGGCGTACTCGCCGAATATGGTCTCAGTGAAGAGCAGGGCAATGAGATCATCATGGCTGCCCGCGCGCACTGGTTCGAAGGTGAGGAAGCGTAAGCGCTGATGCCTTTCGTCGACATCCGTCTGGCCGGAAACGCCACCCGTGAGCAGAAAGCGGCTATCGTCGCTGACGTCACCCAGTCGCTTGTCGAGCGGCTGGGCAAGGCGCCCTCTGCCGTGCAGGTGGTGATTTCGGAAATCTCGACGGAAAATTACGGATCGGGCGGCATATTGATCGCTGACCGATCTACCGCGCCCAAGCCAGGGGAGGACGCAAATGCTGCGGTTACTTCCCGATGAGTGCCTAAGGCCACCATATAGCGCTGCCCTCTCGTCTCTCCTCCCAAAAGCGGGAGGGGTTGAACGGCGTCACGTGCCTCCATTCAAGGGCGGGCGCGATTGTGCAGCAATCGCTTGCCACGCCTCCTTTTTTCAGGAGGTGCGCGCATGACCGAACGCAAATGCATCCTGACTGGCGACCGCGCCGATCCCGAGATGTTGATCCGTCTCGCCGTCGGCCCGGAAGGCCAGGTGTTGCCCGACATCCGCGCCAAGGCGCCCGGCCGAGGCGCATGGATCGGAGTTTCGCGTACGGAACTGGAGCAGGCCCTTGCCAAGGGCAAGCTGAAGGGCGCACTCGCCCGCGCGTTCAAGACCGGCGACCTGCAAATCCCGGACAGCTTGCCGGACCTCATCGAGGATGGCCTGCGCAAGGCGTTGCTCGATCGTATGGGATTGGAGGCGAAGGCTTCAATGGTCCTCACCGGCTCTGAAAAGATCGACGTGGCTTGCCGTCAGGGCAAGGTTCAACTGCTGCTCCACGCCAGCGATGCGGCGGCGGACGGTAACCGAAAGCTCGATCAAGCGCTGCGCGTCGGGCAGGAGGCTGAGGGCACGGAATTGGCAGGGATCGTCTTGCCTGTGGACCGAAGCGCCCTATCTATGGCAATGGGGCGTGATAATGTCGTCCATATCGCAGTGACCGACTCGCGTGCCGCGTCGCGTCTGCGTGCGGCTATTGGCCGCTTGGAAAGCTATCTGGGTTGCGCTACCGGGGCGTCCGTGCATGGGGAGCATGACTCCGCCGATGCGCAGGGCGTCTAGGCTGCATGGAATGAAGGCGCCGACGGGCCTTGCCGGTCGGATGGTAAGTGAAGGGTACAGTTCAGTCGTATGAGTGACAGCAA
>JAEZCS010000196.1 GCA_023433445.1 Pseudomonadota bacterium
CATATCGCCTGCTTCGGCTGGGCCACGCAGGAAGAGATGCACGACATCGCCGACATGGCGATCCGCATCAACGACTTCATGTGCGGCCTCTTCGCCGCCATCGGCATCCGCCTGATCGACTTCAAGCTGGAGTTCGGCCGCCTGTGGGATGGCGATTATAGCCGCGTCATCCTGGCCGACGAAATCAGCCCGGACGGCTGCCGCCTGTGGGACATGACCACGGGCGAAAAGCTGGACAAGGACCGCTTCCGCCGCGACCTGGGTGGCGAAGTCGAAGCCTATCAGGAAGTCGCTCGCCGCTTAGGGCTGATGCCTGAAGGCGCGGACACCACCGTCCTCGACCTCGACACGCACCGCAAGAAGCGTAGCAAGGACTGATCGGACAAGCGCGTGGTGAGGGTGAAACACCTCACCCCACCACCGCATCCACCATCAGCTTGATTCCCAAAAGCACCATCAACACGTAGATCAGCGTGTAAAAGCGCGCCGGATCGACCCTGCGCACCAGCAACACTCCCGCATATGTCGCGCCAATGGCCAGCGGCGCCAGCATCGCCGTCGCCATCAGATTGGCGCGTGTAAACTGCCCGAGCGCCGCATAAGCGGGCACCTTGATCCAGTTCATCACGGCAAAGGCGATCGCCGTCGTGCCCACCAGCACGTCGCGCGCGAGCCGCTTGGGCAGCACCCAAATATGAAAGGGCGGCGCGCCCGCATGGGCGATCTGGCTCGTAAAGCCGCTCGCGACGCCCAGCAACGTCCCGACCCAATCGGGTGAACTCGATGGCAGAACCACCTTCCCGCCCCGCTCAACCCAAAGTCGCTGCGCGCCAAACAGCGTCGAGATGAAACCCAGCGCCCCCAGCACCGCCGTTGCCGACACCTTGGCGGCGAAGAGATACCCCAGCGCCACACCAACGACCATGCCGGGCATCATAACCTTCAATATATGTCCGTCCCAGCTTCGCCGAAACGACCAGACGCTCACCGCATCCTGCAAGATCAGGATAGGCAGCATGATCGCCGCCGCCCGGACCGGATCGATGCCCAGCGCCATGATCGGCATCGCCAGCGCTCCCGCTCCGGCAAAGCCACCCTTGGCCAGGCCCGACAGCACCACCGCGATAATCGCGCATGCATAATAGAGATAGTCGCCGCTCATGCAGCCCGCCCTAAAGCAGGCCCGCTCGCAAACGAACAGCTTTTCTGCGAAGGCTCAGGCGCTTGCCCGATATCCGATCAGAACGCCGAAAGCGAATGTGGCGAGCAGGGCCAGCTGAACCCGGCCATGCGGATCGTCATAGCCGACGATCTGCTGCCCAAAGGCGAAAAGCCCCACAAACATCGCCAGTGCCAGACCAGCCATAGTGAAAACCCTCCGTCCCCTCCCGCAACCTTAGCGCCCACTCGCTAAGAAAGGGATAATGCCTTGCTTGGCGCGGCTCAGGCGACTAGGGGGTGCGCCATAGCAATCCACGGAGTTTTGGCCTCATGAAAGCCCGCATCTTCGTCACCCTCAAGGGCGGGGTTCTCGACCCGCAGGGTAAGGCGATCCACCACGCGCTCGACGGACTCGGCTTTTCCGGCGTCAACGACGTACGCGCGGGCAAGCTCATCGAGCTCGACCTTGCAGACGGCACCAGCGACGACGATATCGACGCCATGTGCCGCAAGCTGCTCGCCAACACCGTGATCGAAAACTACCGCATCGAAAAGGTGGCCTGAGCTATGAAGAGCGCCGTCATCGTCTTCCCCGGCAGCAATTGCGACCGCGACCTCGCCGTGGCTTTCGAGGCGGTGAGCGGTGAAAAGCCGATCATGGTCTGGCACCGCGATACCGAACTACCCGAAGGCATCGACCTGATCGGCGTACCGGGCGGTTTCTCCTATGGCGACTATCTGCGCTCCGGCGCGATGGCGGCTCGTTCGCCGGTCATGCAGGCGGTAGCAAAGGCGGCCGAGCGCGGCACCTATGTGCTTGGCATCTGCAACGGCTTTCAGGTGCTGACCGAAAGCGACCTGCTTCCTGGCGCGCTGCTGCGCAACGCAGGCGGCCATTTCGTCTGCCGCGACGCTTCCCTGACCGTCGAAAATGCCCAGAGCGCTTTCACCAGCCGCTATGCCGCTGGCGAGCAAGTAACCTTCCCCGTCGCCCATCATGACGGCAATTATTTCGCCGATAGCGCGACTCTGGATCGCCTCGAAGGCGAAGGCCGCGTCGCCCTGCGCTACACCGACAGCGTCAACGGCTCCGCCCGCAACATCGCCGGTATCCTCAACGAAGCAGGCAATGTGCTAGGCATGATGCCCCACCCGGAACGCGTCATCGAACCCGCCCACGGCAAAACCGACGGCCGCCGCCTTTTCGAAGGTCTGGTGGAGGGGTTAATGGCCAACGCCTAACCCCGGCGCGCGCAAACAGACGGATGTCCAGCCTGCATCCGCCTCACCCTGTCGACACTGCGCCATAACATCCGTCATCCCAGCGAGAGCTGGGATCTCAGGATGCCGGGCCGTGCCATCGCCTGAAATACCAGCCTGCGCTGGCATGACGAAGGAGGGCGTCGGCTAACGACCAGTTGTTGCCGTCAGCATCTGATTGATATCTCCAAAATCGGTCGTAAAGTTTAGCGCTGTGAGCATCATAGGGACGTATATGCCAGGGGACGCGGCTTTAGAGACTATACTTAAAACGGTCGCTCTCGCGGGCCTCACATACATGGCGATAGCGATGTTTGCCTTCGGCAGCGCCTTTCAGCCGATATTGCTCGCACTCCAACCAAACAGACTAGGAGTGCCTCATTGGCCGTGGATCGTGCTTGCCTCCTTCGCAGTTGGCGGACTGTGCTTTCTAGCACCGGCTCGATTGTGGGTGCTTCGCGGCCCGGCTTTCGCTGCGATCGGGCTGGGTGGTTCTTTGCTTGGAGTTGGAGCTTATGCAGATGAGCTAAGATCGACAGCGGTGAAGGAGTTCGGCGCAGAGCGGCAGATGCAGCACTCATTTCTAGAATCCGTTCGTCATGCCCCAAATGAGTTTCCGTTCTTCTTGCATGCCGCTGTGATGAAGGACTGCGTGCCCTTTGCGTGGAGCTACCGAACCATGAGCTTCTATCCCGTGCCTTTGCGGGCTGCGATCAATGTCATGCCAGGAGGGTGGCTGAAAGAATGTTCCATCCATCGCGAGGATGTGGACAAACAGTAAACAGGCAGCATTGAACGTTTTTGGTCTGCAAGCCGCCAATCCGCAAACCATCCATCGAAAACGTCCCCCTCCCGCAGGCGTTCAAACGAGGCACGCGACTCGTTTGAAGGGTCAGGGGTAGCGCGAGCGGAGCGAGATTCTACAATGAAGGTTCGTGTGCAGGCCCAACCGCCTGCCCTACCTCAACCCCCGGACAAACTCCGGCAGATGCACCACGCCGCTCGGATTAGGCCCCACCATATACAGCGCCATTACGGTCCCCGCAGCAATCGCCACGCCATAAGGGATCGGCCCACCCACCGCGAAGATCGCGAGCGACGATCCTTCCCGCACCGCTTTGGGCACCATCCGCCGTCCCACCATGATCAACAGGGCGAGCAGGCCCCCACCCACCGTCACATAGACGAACCAGGGCAGCGCCGCGTCCCAGTCGAACCACAGCGCGCACGCCGCCAGCAGCTTGACGTCACCCCCGCCCATCCATCGCATCGCGAACAGCAGGCACCCGAGGGCAAAGACGGCCAGGAACAGCGTTCCATTCTGCCAGATGTCATTCTGCCACCCCGTCACGGCGACCCAGGGCACGAACAGTCCCATGATCAGGAGGGGAAAGATGTTGGAAATCCTCAGCCGCGCAATATCCTCGATCGCCGCAGCCAGCAGAACCGCGGATACTGCCAGCAACAGCAGATCCTTCGTCACGGCCTCGTCCCCATCTCTGCAAGGGCCGCCGCCGCTTTGGGCTGATAGCTTTCCGCTTCGGTCATCGCCCGGCTCAGATAAGCGCGCGCCTTCACGGCATTCCCCATGCGCATCGCCACCTGACCGGCATCGCTAAGCCGCTTGGCCCAGCTGTCGGCATCATCCTCGGCGCGCCTTACTATGTCACGTCCGGCCATGATCTGGGCTGCATCGCCGTTTGAGATGATCCGGGCATCATCGGGCGCGATTTGACGCGCCTTGTCGAATATCATGGCCGCCTTTTCCGCCTCACCCTGGGCCATCAGGGACATGCCATAATTGTTGAGCACCTGCACCGGTTTGTCGGTCAGTTGGAAGGCGCGCTCATATGCCGCCGCGCTCAACGCCCACGACTTGTCGGCATCATATGCAATGCCCAGCGCGTTCCATGCCCGCCAACTCCGCCCGCAATGGTCGGCGGCGCGGCGCAGCAGTTCTGCGGCCTGCTGAGGTCGCCCCAGCCGCAACCGCGCGATGCCCAGCCCTTCATCGACGCGGCAATCCGTCAATCCGGCCTGTGCCAGCGCGGTAAATCGCGCCTCTGCATCCGCATCCTGTCCCTTGGCCAGCGCCAGGCGCGCCTCGGCAATCTCGATACCG
>JAEZCS010000100.1 GCA_023433445.1 Pseudomonadota bacterium
ATCATGCCTTGGATGATGATGTTCATCATGGCGCCGTTCGCGGCAGGCCTGCTGGTTTACTGGATCACCAACAACTGCCTGTCGATGCTTCAGCAGTGGTGGCTCTACAAGCGCCATCCTGCGCTGAGCGCGGCCCCGGCGAAATAACGCCCAGCACACGAGCCGAACGGAAATCATGTGACCGACACTGTCGACCCAGACCTGATCGAGGAAGCGCGCAAGGTGTTCGCCGGACCGATCGCCTTCCTCAAATCGGCGCCGGACCTCAAATTCCTGCCCGACATGTCGGTTAATGAAGTGGCCTTCGCCGGGCGCTCCAATGTTGGCAAATCGTCGCTGCTCAACGCCCTTACCGGGCGGAACAGCCTGGCTCGCACGTCGAACACGCCGGGGCGGACGCAAGAGCTCAACTTTTTCGACGTGGGCGATCCGCTGCGCTTTCGCCTCGTCGACATGCCGGGCTATGGCTATGCCCGCGCGCCCAAGGACATGGTGCGCAAATGGCGCTTCCTGGTGAACGATTATCTGCGCGGCAGAGCGAAGCTGAAGCGCACGCTCGTGCTGATAGACAGCCGCCATGGCATCAAGGATGTCGACAATGACATTCTGGACATGCTGGACGCAGCAGCCGTCAGCTATCGCATCGTGCTGACCAAGGCGGACAAGGTGAAAGCCAGCCACTTGGCTGAAATCACGCAAGCCACGAGCGATGCCGTCCGAAAGCGCCCGGCAGCCCATCCCGATATCATCCCGACGTCGAGCGACAAGGGCATGGGCATAGCCGAACTTCGAGCGGCCGTGCTGGCAAGCGTGGCCGAAGGCTGAGGCCTGCTTTACGCTTCAGCGATTTCGCAGCACTCTCCGCTTCGAGCATAGCAGATAATAGAGTGCCGCCGCGCATCGCTGGCAGGACAAAGCTCCGCAGCGAAGCTACTTGGGCATCAGAATAATTCATATTGCCCATCACCTTTCAGCGTCCATGTGCCGAGAATATCGTGCCGCGTCCGACCCACATGGCTGCACACCAGAACGAACTGATCGAGCGACCATAGAAAGCCGTCAATGCTCTGCTGCGACGGAGGGCCCTCCCGGTAAAATAATGTCTGATGCGGGCTGAAGCTCCAGCCCGGACGTAAGGCGACCCCTGCCCTCCACATCGCGTCGGCAATCGCGTGCTGCAACTCATTGAGCAGCGGTACGGATCGAGAGGGACGCAGGGCAGCCGAACGGTTGCTGAAGCACAATTTGTCCAGCCGCACATCGAAGGGTTCACCCTGGACGCTCGTACCCGCACGCAGCAATGCCTTGATCACAGCATAGGGATATTCAACATAATCTGCGGTAACCGCGAGCGTCATATGCTGATGGTCCAGGCAGATACGCCGCTCGCCACCACCTAATTGCTCAGACAGATGATCGGTCTGCCGCGCCACCGTTACCGACGGCTTCAGAGCGAAGAAGAGGCGATACAAGGTTGCGGCGCGCATATCGTGGCGCATGGATGGTCCTTTCCGATTCGTATGTTCACTATATGTTCTTATGTTGATCATGGCGAGTCTGGAGCTTATCTGCTGGCGAGACGTTGGCCTGATCCCGTCACAGGAGTGTGCCCGATGGCTCAGCTGACGCTGCCGCAGTTGGCGAAGAAGATGAAGGACATCGACTTTGCCATGCTTTCCACCCGCGCCGAAGGTGGGCAGATCGCCGCTCGACCGATGAGCAACAATCGTGATGTCGATTATGATGGCGACAGCTATTATTTCACGACCGATGACACGGTCATGGTCCATGACATCGAGCGTGCCCCCAAGGTCGGATTGTCGTTTCAGGGGTCAGCCGGATTGCTGAAACAACGCCCCTTGTTCGTGGCGATCGAAGGACGCGCCGATCTGATCCGCGACAAGGCGCAGTTCGAGGCGCACTGGAACAGCGATCTTGACCGCTGGTTCCACGAGGGCATCAATACGCCCGGCCTGGTGATGATCAAGGTACGGGCCGAAAGGGCCCATTATTGGGACAGCGAGGATGAGGGGGAGATCGCGCTCTGAACACGGTTAGACGCAGGGCAATGGCGGTCGTGTGAGGACGGCCTCGCTCTGGCTGCTGTCGGCAATCTATCTGATCGCCGGGATTGCCCATATAAGCAGGCCCAGTGGCTTCATCGCCATCACCCCGCACTGGGTGCCATATCCGGCTGATGTCATCGCGCTGACTGGAGTGGCTGAAATAGCGGGCGCTATCGGGCTGCACATTCCGCGACTTCGGAAAGCAGCCGGGATCGGCCTTGCCCTTTACGCCCTGTGCGTCTGGCCAGCCAATATCAATCATGCGCTGAACGACATTCCGTTAGGCGGCGTGCACCTGGGCTGGTGGTATCATGGCCCGCGCCTCCTGTTGCAGCCGGTGATCATATGGTGGGCTCTATGGGCGAGCGGCGCGATCCTTTGGCCGTTCAAGAGCAAAGCAGAAAGCAGTCCACATCGGTGATTGTCTTTGGAGGCCGCAGCCCTACTGTGGCGGCCATTCCTGCGAACAGACATATAGAGAGAGCGATGACGCGGCACATCCCCTGGATCCTGATGGCCATAGTCGGGGCGGTGGCGCTGTCGGTGGTCGCGGTATCACGGGGAGAATCAGTCAACGCGCTATGGATCGTCGTGGCGGCGGTCAGCAGCTTCCTTGTCGCCTACCGCTACTACGCGCTTTACATCGCGCGAGCCGTGATGCGGCTCGATCCCGCACGGCCGACGCCCGCCGTCAGGCGAGCGGACGGGCTGGACTATATAGCGACGGATCGGGTCGTACTGTTCGGGCATCATTTTGCAGCGATCGCGGGTGCCGGCCCCTTGGTTGGCCCCGTGCTGGCGGCACAGATGGGCTATCTGCCGGGCACGCTCTGGATCATTGTGGGCGTGGTGCTGGCGGGTGCCGTGCAGGACTTCATGGTCCTGTTCATTTCCATGCGCCGAGACGGGCGATCCTTGGGCGAACTTATCCGCATGGAAATGGGACAGGCCGCCGGGACCATCGCGCTGTTCGGCGCCTTCATGATCATGGTGATCATCCTCGCCGTGCTGGCATTGATCGTGGTGAAGGCGCTGGCGGAGAGTCCCTGGGGCATGTTTACCGTGGCGGCGACGGTGCCGCTCGCCTTGCTGATGGGCATCTATACCCGCTGGATCAGGCCCGGGCGTATTGGCGAAGTGTCGCTGATCGGGCTGGTTGGGCTGATGGCTGCGATCATTTATGGGCAAGCTGTCGCGCAGTCCCCCATATGGGGGCCGATTTTCACCTTCACGCCGGTGCAACTGTGCTGGATCCTGATCGGCTATGGCGCGGTGGCGTCCGTGCTGCCGGTCTGGCTGCTGCTGGCGCCGCGTGACTATCTGTCGACCTTTCTCAAGATCGGGGCGATTGCTGCGCTCGCCATCGGTATCGTCATCATGGCGCCCCCGCTCAAGATGCATGCCGTCACGCAGTTTGTGGACGGCAACGGCCCGGTTTGGTCGGGCGGCCTCTTCCCCTTCCTCTTCATCACGATTGCTTGCGGCGCGGTGTCGGGCTTCCATGCCCTGATCGCCAGCGGAACCACGCCCAAATTGATCGCGACGGAAAGCGACGCGCCGCTGATCGGCTACGGCGCGATGCTCATGGAAGCATTTGTCGCTATCATGGCGCTGGTAGGGGCATCGATCCTCGATCCCGGCATCTATTTCACGATGAACAGCCCGGCGGCGGTGATCGGCACCGACGCCAATAGCGCGTCAGCCGCGGTCACTGCGATGGGCTTTCCCATCACGCCCGAACTCATCACCCAGACGGCCAAGGATGTCGGCGAGCATAGCATCATATCCCGCACAGGCGGCGCGCCGACGCTGGCGGTCGCGATGGCGGAAATCTTTTCCCATGTGATCGGCGGGCCAGCGATGAAGGCCTTCTGGTATCACTTCGCCATATTGTTCGAGGCGCTGTTCATTCTGACGGCGGTCGATGCAGGCACCAGGGCAGGACGCTTCATGTTGCAGGACCTGATCGGGCTTGCCGTGCCTCGCTTCAAGGACAGTTCCGGCTTTGGCCCCGGGCTGATCGCCACGGGCCTTACCGTCGCGGCATGGGGTTTCTTCCTGTATCAGGGCGTCACCGATCCATTGGGCGGCGTGAATACATTGTGGCCGGTGTTCGGCATTTCCAACCAGATGCTGGCCGCTATCGCGCTGATGCTGGGGACGGCGGTGCTGTTCCGTATGAAGCGCGACCGCTACGCCTGGGTCACGATGATCCCGGCGGCGTGGCTGCTGGTCTGCACCCTGTCGGCCGGGCTGCTGAAGCTGTTTTCATCCGACGCGAAGGTCGGCTTCCTGGCGCATGCAGCCAGATTTTCCGCGGCGGCCAATGAGGGCAGGTTGCTGAGCCCGGCCAAGTCCATGGCCGAGATGCGGCAGATCATCTTCAACGACCGGGTGGATGCAGCCTTGGTGGCTATTTTCCTGCTGGTGGTGCTTTCCCTGCTGTTCTTCACCATCCGCACCTGCATGGCCGCGCGGCGCGCGGATGCGCCCAGCGCGCGCGAGATCCCTGCGGCTCTGGTGCCGGCGGAATGAGCGGGCTGCTCGACAAGGTGCGCCAGACCGCGCTGATGATGGTCGGCATGCCCGATTATGACGGCTATGTCGGCCACATGCGAACGCACCATCCCGGCGACCCGGTCATGACCCGCACCCAGTTTTTCCGGGAGAGGCAGGAAGCTCGCTACGGCGGCAAAAATGGTGGCAAATGCTGTTGAACGCAGCCGTCAGTTTCGTGCGTTAAAGCCTGCGATCATGCCCGCCGCGATCGACAGGGCGATCTCGGCCGCACCCACTGCCCCGATATCGATTCCCGCCGGGCCATCGATCCGCCCGAGTTGCTCCTGGGAAAAGCCCATGGCGGCAAGCCGTTCGAGCCGTGCGGCGTGGCTCTTGCGAGACCCCAGCGCCGCGACATAGCCGGTCGGCGCGCGCAAAGCTTCCGCCAGGGCCGGGTCGTCGATCTTGATATCATGGCTAAGCGTCACGACGGCTGTCGCCTCCGCCGGGCGTCGGGCCGCGATCGCCTCATCGGGCCAGCGATCATCCAGCTCGACGCCGGGAAATCGCTCCTGCGTCAGGAAACGGCCCCGCGGATCGATCACCACGGGCGTGACGCCCATGGCCTGGGCGAGCGCGCATAAGGATTGGGCGATCTGCACCGCTCCTACGATCAGCAACTGGCGCGGCGGATCATAGCGATTCTGGAATTGACCCTCGACCACGCCCTCACATGTGGTCCCGCTGCCCAGATCCGTGGACAAGGTGAGCGCCCGCCCCTCGTCACGCGCCTGCGCGATCCGATCGAAGAGCGTCGGTGAGAAACTCCCCTCGCCCACCGGCTGAACCAGAACGCTGATTTCGCCCCCGCACGGCAGCCCCACGGCCCAGGCGTCGCCATCGGCAACGCCATAGCGTTCCACATGCGCAGGCCGGCCGCCGATGACTTCCTCCGCGCGTTGCAGCACGTCAGCCTCCACACAGCCGCCTGAAATACTGCCTTCAAAGCGACCATCGCGATGGACGATCATATGGCTGCCGCGTGGCCGGGGCGCAGATCCCCATGTCGATACGACCGTAGCCAGCGCGATGGGCTGGCCCCGCCATTCGATCGCCTTGCGGATCACCGCGTCATTGTCGTTCAATCGGAGCCTCCTCGAATTGTTCGCATGTAAGGAGACCGCGCCACTGCGCCAAGCTAAACCAGCCGCCGCCCCGTCCAGACGACCCTGCCAACGATGGCGACCAGCGACGGGTCGATATCCACCCAGTCAGGATAGTGAGCATTGTCGCTAAGCACGCTGAACACGCCACGGCGCGGCCCCATCGCGATCCGCTTGACCATCAGCACACCATCCAATCGCAGCACATAGACGCCGTCCCGCAGCCGCATCGCGTCATCATCATGATCCACCATGATCTCATCGCCATCATTGAGCGTGGGCGCCATCGATTCGCCGTCCACCCGGATGATCGAGACACGCTGTGGCCGCACGCCTAAATGGCGCAGCCAATTGGCGTCGAATGCCATGACTCCCGTAGTCCGTTCGTCTTCATCGAGCGAACCGGGCCCAGCCGATGCGCCAAGAGAAAGGCGGGGTACGGGTACAACGGCGGGCAACGGCCGCGACTTTTTTTCTATCGCTCCCTGATGCGCCGGACCGCCGAGCACATCCTCCGCCACGCCGAAATAGCGAGCCAGCACGCGCCGGTCTTCTTCATCAAGTTTCCTGGGCGTGCCGCGTTTGATGAACTGCTGAATATAGGCCGGATTGCGCTTCAGCAGACGGGATAGATCGGCATAATTATCCCCCCGCTCAGCAATGAGCCGTTCCAGCACGACGCGCGGATCTTCTCCATTACCGATCATGATCCATCCATAATGATAGGAATTATCCTAGACAAGTAGGAAATAGGATAAGAAATAGGAATCCGCTGAGATTCGCAGGAGGCGAGTCGTGATGAAGAGGGAGAATGAAACGCATGCTGATCCGCGCGGTAGAGAAGTTCCTGCGGGACAATGGCATTCCGGCCACACGCTTTGGCCGCGAGAGCGTACGCGACCCCCGCCTGGTGTTCGACCTGCGGCAAGGGCGGGAACCGGGGGAACGGATCAAGAGACGTGTAGAACATTTCATGAACACATATCGCAGGAGCGCAGGCCAATGACAAGCATGGATCATCTCTGCCGAGGCCGGAATCTGGTCGAAAATGAAGTAAGACGCCGCAGTGGTGCTGATCCGTTGCCCCGGCTGCTCGCGCAGATCATCGCGCGGGCGGGCGAGCCAGCCAGCATTGAGCGGGCGACCAGTCGTCCCTGGGCCAGCGCCTTGTTTCAGGGACGTCGGCATGTGATCGCGCTGCAGATAGCGGGGCCGGACGCGAAGGAAAGGCGAGCGCGCTTCGCCATGGGACTGGAGGATGCCGAGTGGACCCTGCCCCGGCATTTCGTCGCTGACATCACGATAGATGATGCCACGTCGGCTCCCGATCAGGAAAGGATCGAGCTTTCGGCGCTCACCATTGAAGACTGGTAATGTCGGGTTCAGCGCGTGCGGTCTGCCATGGCCCGCAATGTGCCAAGCGCCGCACGCAGCGCCTGATCGACGTCATCTTCGACATGGTCGCGCACCGGGACGCGCTGTTCGACGGGCATGTCAGCAATGACGCCGCCATCGACAGCCGTCCTGCTGCCGCGCACGCGTTCAGCGAGGCCCTTTTCAAAGCGCGCCGTCAATTCAGCCAGCGATGGCACAGGCGAAACAGGCGCTTCTTGCTGCGTTGCTTCCGCGGTGAAAGCAGCGACATCTTCAAATTCGGCTTCGACCGGCGCGTCTGCCCTATCGGCATCTTCCAACGTAAAGGCTGGCTGGATGGTGGCCTGCTCCTCGACCTGAGCCACTTCCGGTTGTTCCCCCCGCGCAGGCGCGATCCGCGGGAAAATATCCAGATCGCCAAAGTCGCGGCTGGCGAAGATCGGCGTGCGTGCGGGCGCATCGGGATGCGCATCTGCGCGGCGCGCCAGCGGACGCGATATTCTGGACGCTCCGGTGTTCCGGCCGCGAGACAGCCAGCCCAGCTTCGGCAATGCAAAACCCATATCACTCACTCCCGTGACGCTGCGGCAGCGTCGATCCATTCTTGTCGGCGATGCGGCGGCGAAACATGCGCAGCCCATCGCCATCACTGCGCCGAACCCGGCGAGCAGCAGCCGCGCCTTCAAACCGAGTGGCGGCGCGGCGGCAGGCAGCGCTTCGCTAAGGCCGCTCGACGCCACTATCGTTTCGACCAATCCGGTCGGCATCGCCAACAGGATCAACCCGACCGTAATGCCGGCCAAGACGGCCGGGGTCATCGCGGCACGAGGCCGAACCGCTGCCATGTTCCCACTCATGCGGCGGCGCGAACATGCGCGAGTCTCTGCGCCAGCAACCGCTCATAAACCGGCTGATAGCGCAGAATATTTGACGACCAGTTACGCTCCCGCTCTACAAAGGCGCGCGCGGTTGCCCGGCGATTGTCCCAGAAACCGCGATCGGCGAACATTTCGGCCAATGCAGCCGCAATCGCTGCCGGATCACCAGGCGCAAACAGCGTGCCGGTCACCCCATGTTCGATCAGTTCGCGATGACCGCCGACATTGGACGCTGCCACGAGGCGCCCCTGCGCCATCGCCTCCAGCGGCTTGAGCGGGGTCACCAGATCGGTGAGCCGCATCGCCTTGCGCGGATAAGCCAGGACATCGACCTGCGCATAATAATCCTCAACCTGATCATGCGGCACGCGACCGGCAAAGATGATGTGATCGGCAAAAGGCGAAGCTGTCGCCTGATCCCGCAACGCCTGTTCACAAGGCCCTCCGCCGACGAGCAGCAGCTTAACCTTGGGCCGGGCGCGGACCAGGCGCGGCATGGCTGCGATCAGGTCATCCAGACCTTCATAATCATAAAAGCTGCCGATGAAGCCAACGACGTCCGCGCCGTCCAGCCCCAGCCTGGCCGTAAGCGCCGGATCGCGCGGCACCGGCGTTCCGAACTGCTCCATGTCCACGCCGTTGGGCGATACGATGATCTTGGCCGGGTCTATGCCCCTCGCCATCAGGTCGCTGCGCAGCCCCTCGCAGATCACGGCGACAGCATCCGCCGCGCGCACCGCGTGGGTTTCCAGCTGCCGGGTCAGCCAATAGCGTGGGCTTCCTTCGGTGCCGGTACCGTTGCCGACCGCCGCATCCTCCCAGAATGCCCGAATCTCGTAGATCATCGGAATGTCGTGCCGTTTCGCCGCGCGCTGCGCCGCCATGGCGTTCAGGACCGGGGAATGAGCGTGGAGGACGTCCGGCCGCCACTGCCCGATCAGCGAATCGATCGCGTCCGCATGCGCGGCGATGTCGCGCCATTCACGCAGCAAGGGGTTGCCCGTCGCCGGGTTGCCCGGCGTACGATGAAAATGAAGGCCGTCCACGACCTCCTCTACCGGCCCCTTGGCGCCGTGACGCAATCCGGTAATCCCTCGCACGTCCCAGCCCTGCGCCATTTGCGCTCGCAGGATCGCACGCGTGCGAAAGGTGTAGCCGCTATGCATCGGCAGGCTGTGATCGAGCACATGGAGTATCCGAGTCATGACGCTTCTTGTGCCGGAAAAGGTTTAACGGCCCGTCAACTGTGCTGCGCTAGGGAAAAGCCGTGGCCATGGAAAAACCTTCGCGCGATGATTGACGCCCTTTCCCTACTGATCAGCCATGGCGTGATCATGCTCGCGGCCTGGCGGCTGCTGTCGCGTCCAGACCTTGATGACGAATCGCAGGCGGAGCAATCGCCCGATGCGTGATCTGTTCTTCCTCGCCTTTCTCGGCGCCTTCCTCCTGCTGGGGCTGCGGCGTCCATTCCTGCTGGTCGCCGTCTATGCCTATATCGATATCGTCTCGCCGCAGCGGCTGTCCTATTTCCTTTTGAACCGCATCCCCATTTCCGCGATCGCCTTTGCCCTGGCGGTCGGCGCATGGCTGATGGTGGAGAAGAAAGCGGATTGCCGCTTCTCCATGCGCCAGCTCTTGCTGCTGATCCTGCTGGGATGGTGCGGCTATACGACTGCGACAGCCGACTTCCCGCTCGAGGCACACACGAAATGGGAGTGGGTGTGGAAAGCGATGATCTTCGCGATCTTCCTGCCGCTTACCCTGCGCACCCGGCTCCGGCTTGAAGCGCTGGCGCTGTTCATGGTGCTGTGCGCGAGTACGATCATCATAAACGGCGGCTTGAAGACGGCGCTGTCGGGCGGAGGCTATGGTGTCCTCAACCTGATGGTCGACAATAATAGCGGTCTGTACGAAGGCAGCATCATCAGCTGCGTCGCCATTTCGCTCATTCCACTCATCCTGTGGCTGGCGAAGCACGGGACCATCTTTCCACCCGATTGGCGGGTGCGCGGCTTTGCCTATGCGCTATGTTTCGCCTGCTTGCTGATGCCGATCGGGACGGAGGCTCGCACGGGCCTCATCTGCATCGTCATTCTCGCCGGCATGATGCTGATGCGTGCAAAGCGGCGCTTTATCTACGGACCGCTCATGGCGCTTGCCGCGCTCGCCGCCATCCCATTCCTGCCCGCCAGCTTCACCCAGCGCATGTCCACCATCGAAAACCATCAGGGCGATGAGAGTGCTTCAACCAGGCTCGCCGTCTGGAAATGGACACTGGACTATGTGAAGGAGCATCCCGGCGGCGGCGGTTTCGACAATTACCTCCAGAACAGCTTCACCTATTACACCCAGGAACGGGTGATCGACAGCGGCGGCTCGCGCATCGAGCGGCGGCTCGTCACCGACAGGGGTCGTGCCTATCACAGCGCCTATTTCGAAATGTTGGGCGAGCAAGGCTATTTCGGCTTCGCGCTCTGGCTGCTCATACATCTGATCTGCTTCATCCGGACCGAAGCGATCCGGCGGCGCTATCGCGGCCGGGACGGCCCGGGCGAAGCCTGGATCGCCCCCTTCGCGCTGGCCCTCCAGCAGGGACATGTCATCTACATGATCGGATCGCTGTTCGTCGGCATCGCTTACCAACCCTTCATCTTCATGATGCTAGCGTTGCAAATCGGGCTCGACACTTACCTCACGCGCAAACAGCGGGAGGTGGCGCGAAGTCCGGCGATTGCGTTGCGGCCCTTGAAGCCGATCACAGGGGGAGTTGGATGAGCGGAGAACTCCGCATTCTGGGCGTGGCGCACGGCTTGCTGCTGGGGCTGGTTCTAGCGTCGCCGATGATTGGCGAGGCTTTCCTGCCGTGGGGCGTAGAGGCACTGTTCATCATAGCAGGCTTCCAGCTGCGCCTGGCCGACCGGCGATGGAATACACGCGCTGGCTGGCGTGGCTGGGTGAGCCATATCCGCATGGCGCCCGGACGCCTGGTGCCATGGGCAGCGACGGCGGTGGTAGCGATTATCGCTGGGCCCGAACAGGCAACGCTCGCCGGCTCGATACTGGCGGCGGTATTGATAGCAGAGCTGCTCCTCTATCCTGCCGGTGCCTATCTGCTCGGCCGCCTGCCACGCCCCGGCATTGCCCTCCTCATATGTCTGCTGCTCGTCGGCTGTGGCCTTGCGGGACAGGGCCAGCCTGCGCGACTCGCCATGGCTTTCGCGCTGGGCGTGAGCGGGTGCGTATTCTGGATGCGCGGGCCAGATGGCGAGGCGCGGGCCACCCTGCTGACGGCAGCGACAGCTTCCGGTCTCTTCGCGGCTGCCCTCCTTATCCCCGGCGTCACCGTGATCGCCACGCCCGCTGCCATGTTGGCCGCCACCCTCACGCTTGCCCATCTATCCGTCATTCGCCGTCACCCGGAACATTGGCGACTGCGCGGCAGCGGGGCATTGCGCTGGAGACTGGTCCGTTCGCACGCCGGTCGTTCCTGACGCGAACAAAGCTGGAGCCGGGAACGTAAGCGCGTGAAGAAGGGTTTGAGGCTCTTGAGAAGGAGCCCATGCCGCAAAGCCTCGTCCACGCCAACGACAGCCATCCGGGCATTTCACGCCGCGCCTTGAAGCGGGGCTGGGCCTATTATCTCCCAGACGGTAGCCGGATCATCGACCGGGACGAAATAGACCGGCTGAACGCCATCGGCATGCCGCCAGCCTATCGCGACTGCTGGTTTTGTCCGCTGCCGCACGGCCATATTCAGGCTACCGGCTATGACGACAGGGGCCGCAAGCAATATCGCTATCATCCCGAATTCCGTGCTGCGCGAGAGGCGGAAAAATATGGCGGCTGCGCCTTGTTCGGGCGCGCTCTCCCGCGCCTGCGCGCACGGATCGAGGCAGACCTTTCGATCCGCGGCCTGCGCAAGGAGCGGACCCTGGCGGCGGTGGTCCGCCTGCTCGACCTTGCCAAGGTGCGCATTGGCAACGAACAATATGCAGCCGCGAACAAGAGCTTCGGCGCAACAACCCTGCGCCGCCGCCACGTCGACCTTAAAGGGCAAAAGCTGCGGCTGCGTTTCCGCGCGAAGTCAGGGAAAGAACATGATCTGACGATCAGCGACCGCCGCCTGCTTCGCTTCGTCCGAGCCATTCAGGATCTGCCGGGGCAGCACCTCTTCCAATATCTGGACGAGGAGGGGATCGCGCGGCCGATCACGTCCGGCGACGTCAACGCCTATATTGCGGAGGCCATGCGCCACGATTTCACGGCCAAGCATTTCCGCACCTGGGGCGCATCGACCGTCGCGTTCGAAACACTGGCCAGCGGCGCTGTATCCCTCGCGCAGATGGTGGCGCCGGTCGCCGAAGCACTGGGCAACACCCCAGCCATCAGCCGAAAAAGCTATATTCACCCGGAGCTGATCGAATTGTGCAAGTCGGGGCAGGATGAATGGCGCGCGGGGCTTCGCTTGCCGCGCAGTACGCGCTATCTGACCCGTTACGAACGCGGTTTGATCGCCTTTCTGGAAGAGCGCGGGGCCAGCCCCTCCCTCCCCTTGGCGGCCTGATCGCTGCTCATTCTTCGGGGATTCCCATGGCCGAAACGAAAGACCCTGCCCTTACCGAAATCACTGTCCGGCCTCCCAATCTTTCGGAAATGTGGCATGCCACGACGAACTGGTTCACCGTTCACTCGCTGCAGATAGTGATCGCCGTCGGGATCGGCATCGCGATTTATCTCGGCCTCACCGCATTGCGCGGTTTCGGCAAGCGCTTCCGGGGCAAGCCGGGCAGCACGCTCGGCGTCTCCAATGTCGTTGGCCGCGCGATTGCGCGCACCACCCATTTCTTCATGGCCCTCGTCGCGGCCCGATTGGTAGTCAGCTATGCCAGTCCTCCGCTGATGGTGCTGAAGACGGTAGGCTTTCTCTTCACCATCGCCGCCGTTTTCCAGGCGGCAATCTGGGCGCGGGAAATCATCCTGGGGCTGGTCGAGCGCAAGACGATTGGCGAAGACGCGCATGGCGAAACCCTCGCCAACGCCATGGGACTCATCCGTGTCTTGGTCACATTCGGCCTGTTCGCCATCGCCGCCGTGGTCGTGCTCGATAATCTGGGCGTCAACGTCACCGGCCTCGTCGCTGGCCTGGGCATTGGCGGCATCGCCATCGGCCTGGCAGCGCAGGGCATATTTTCAGACCTGTTCGCCGCGCTGTCGATCATCTTCGACAAGCCTTTCCGCAGGGGCGAAGTGATTACCTATGACCAGACGACCGCGCGCGTCGAACGCATCGGCCTCAAAAGCACGCGCCTGCGGGCCATGAGCGGCGAGAAGAAGGTCATTTCCAATGCCAACCTTTTGCAGAAAGAGATCACCAGCCTTCAAACGCTGGAGCAGCGCCGTGTGACCTTTGCCCTGGGCATCATCTATCAGACGCCCGATGAAAAGGCCGATGCCATTCCGGCTCTGCTCGAGGAAATCGTGGAGGCTGAAGGGATGAACTTCGTCAATGCAGGTCTGGTGCGCTTCGGCGCCAGTTCGCTCGACTATGAGCTCAACTTCGACGTCCCCTTCCCCGACCAGCATGATTACTTCCGGTCGCGCCATCGCATCGGCCTGGCGATCTGGAAACGGTTCAAGGCGGAGGGCATCGAGTTTGCCTATCCGACCCAGACAAGCTTCACCGCTGCGCCGGACGGACGCACGATCATGCCCTATCCCGACTCCATGCATATCAATCCTGAAGGTCCGGTACGGCTCACCTGAACGGATTTTCGATTCGCTTCACCTTCCCCTCACTTGCCTCGTCTCTGCCTGCGAGTCAGGCAGCGGCAATTCTGATCGGGGATTTTAGATGATTTCACGCATTACGCTCGTCGCCGCGGCTTTGGCTGGATCGATAGCCGTCGCTCCCGCCGTCCATGCCGAAGGGCTGGGAGCCGAAGTCAATTACGGCCGGGCAAATGGCCGGTGGGGCACTGAAATCGGCGCAGGCTATGCGCTGGACATGGCCGGGTTCAGCCTGACCCCTGGCGCGGGCGTCTATCTGCGCGACGGTGCGACCAAGCTATATGGCCGTGTCGAGGCGGCATACACCCTGCCTGCCGCGGCGAGGATTGGCGCTGGCGTCCGCTTCAGCGGCGACAAGGCCAGACCTTACGCCACGATCGCGATGCCGATCGTCCCCAAACTGCGGGTGAAGGGCAATGTCGGTCCGAAATATTATACCGCAGGCCTCACCCTCGGCTACTGACCCATGCCCCAAAGGCTCCCGGGTTGCAGCAGGCCGTCCTGTAGGGACAGGCCGCCTTCCCGGTCCTTGGCCAGCAGCAGCGCTCCGTCCAGGTCGATCCAGTCCGCGCCTTGTGCCACTAGCGCTGCGGGCGCTATGCCGAGCGATGTGCTGAGCATGCAGCCCACCATGATGCGAAAGCCCCGCTCCCTTGCTGTGCGGGCAAGGGCCAGCGCCTCCGTCAGTCCCCCTGCCTTGTCCAGCTTGATATTGACTGCATCGAAGTCCGTCAGGCGATCCAGGTCGGCACGCGTATGGCAGCTTTCATCGGCGCAAAGCGGCAACGGGGCCTTGACGTTCGCCAGCCTGTCCTCACGCCCGTGAAACACCGGCTGCTCCACCATCTCCACGCCGAGAGCCGCAAGCGCCGCCGCTTCAGCTGCGATATCGAGGTCGTGCCAGCTTTCGTTCGCGTCAACGATCAGACGCGCGCCCGGTGCTCCGGTCCGAACAGCGGCGATCCGTTCCTGGTCCCCCTGCCCAGTCAACTTGCATTTCAGCAGGGCAAAGCCTCTCCCCACAGCAGCACGCGCATCCTTTTCCATACGGGCCGGGTCGTTCAGGCTGATGGTGAAAGCCGTTGGCAGCGGCGTCGGCGGCTGCACGCCCGCCAACTGCCATACCGGCGCACCTGCCTGCTTCGCTTCCAAGTCCCAAAGCGCGCAATCCAGTGCGTTGCGAGCAGCGCCACGCGGCATCGCTTCCAGCAATGCCTCACGGTCGAGCGGCCCCTGATAAGCGTTGATGACAGCGGCGCAGGCTTCCGCTGTCTCGCCCTCATAATAGATGGGCGTGCCCTCGCCCCTGCCCACATGTTCTCCGTCGCTTACGGTGCAGACCACCACATCGACCGAAGTCTTCGCGCCGCGGCTGATGATGAAGGCACCAGCAACGGGCCAGCGTTCGACGGCGGCGGAGATTATAGGGTTCATGGACGTTTCCTGAGCGGCGGAACAAGGGGCGGACATTGGCTCTATGCGAAAATCGCGCCGCGCCGCATAGTCCCGCCGAATTTCAATATAAGGATTGATGCATCGTGACCTCCCGCGAATTGACTGGTTTTCTATCGTTGGCCGAGCAGGAGAGCGAAACGGCGCGGGGTCGGATGTCCGACCTTGCATGGCGCATCGGTTTTGGCGCCATCAGTTGGCCCTGGTTGCTCGCCAGCCTGTCGGGCGGCCGCAAGGCTGATAAGCGCGCCCTGCTGGACGAACTCAACCTGCCGCATGACGCACTCCCTCATCTGGGTAGCTGGAAAGCGGATGTCGGCTTCCTGCGGCATATCGTCCGGGAAATAGCGCGCTCGCGGCCTGCCCAGGTTGTGGAGCTGGGCGCAGGCGCGTCCACTTTGATCGCGGCAAAGGCTCTGGCGATACATGGCGGTGGTCGCCTGACGAGCTTTGACCAGCATGGCGGCTTTGTGGACGCAACCCGGACCTGGCTTTCGGACCATGGATTGCACGCAGACCTGCGTCACGCGCCGCTGTCATCGGAAAGCAGCGATTGGCCGGGGCGCTGGTATGCGCTGGACAATCTGCCTGAGCGCATCGACCTCCTGATCATCGACGGCCCCCCCTGGTCCGTTCACCCGCTGGTGCGGGGCGCAGCGGACAGCCTGTTTGCGCGGCTATCGCCCAACGCCGTTGTCTTGCTGGACGACGCGGCGCGGCCCGGCGAGCGGATCGTGGCGCAACGCTGGCGCGAGCGCTGGCCGCACATCGATTTCCGCCTTATGCATGACGGCACCAAAGGGACGCTGGTAGGCCGCAGGCGCGACATCTCGATCCCGGTCGCCAACGACAATGAAGGCTCGCGCGGCTGGCAACATTTGCGCCGCACCGCTGCGATCGCCGCGCTGCTGGCGACTGGCTGGATAGCAAGAGGCGCGCTCGGCGAATTTCCGCAGGCAGCGCAGGCCAGCCCCTTCGTTGACGAAGCCGCCGCCTCTCACCGTGCCGGGCTGTTGCGCCAGAACATGGCGTCTCAGGTGGAGAGCGCGACGCTCAATAGCGAGGAAATCCGCCGTTCCACCGGCATCATCCTCCCTGCTTTCCCGCGCAGCTGGCGCGTCACTGACGTACAGCTTTTCCCGACGCCGGACAGTCCGGCCATCGCCATCTCTCTCCTGACCCCGGCAGGTGAACAGCTCTCCTTCTTCGCCGACAAGGCCGAAACGCCCGCCGAAGCGCGCCCGCTGATCGCTCGGCGCGCATCGGACATCATCGCTTATTGGGAAGCGGGGGACATGGCTTATGCCCTCACCGGCCGAACCGCTGCTCGCCGCATCATGACGCTGGCGGCGGAAATCACCCCCTCCGGCTGACACCCGGCTCCGCTGATCCTCGTTGAGGCTTGCGTTGGGGCCTGCTAAGCGCCCGCGGATGCAAGATGCGGAACAATCCCTGCCGCGCGACGGCGCGCGTTCGTCCCTTGGCAGCCTCGCCATGTTGTGGCGCTTTGCCTCCAACTATCCAGGGCGCATCGCAGCCGCGTTCGCCGCGCTTATCGCCTCTTCCGCCGCCACGCTCGCCATCCCCAGTGGCTTCCGCCTGGTCATAGATCGCGGCTTCATGGGCGGCGGCGACATCAGCCGATGGTTCCAATATCTGCTTCTGATCGTGCTGATCCTGGCCCTTGCCACGGCGGCACGCTATTATTTCGTTTCCTGGCTTGGCGAGCGCGTGGTCGCTGACGTCCGGTCGGCCACGCAGGCTAATCTGCTGCGTCTGGAACCGCGATTTTTCGAAGAGAACCGCCCCTCCGAAATCGCGTCGCGCATGACGGCCGACACTGCCATCATCGACCAGATCGTCGGCTCCACGGTGTCCGTCGCCCTGCGCAATCTGGTCACGGGGATCGGCGGCCTCATCTACCTGTTCGCACTGGCGCCCAAGCTTGCAGGGCTTTTGGTGCTCGGCATTCCCATCATCCTGGTCGTGATGATCAGTCTCGGCCGCCGCGTCCGCCTGCTCTCTCGGGCCAGCCAGGACAGGCTGGCCGCCGTCGGCAGCGTCACCGCCGAAGTGCTGGGAGCCATGAAGATCGTCCAGGCATTTGGACAGGAAGCCCGCGAATCCGCGCGCTTCGATGCAACGGTCGAAGCAGGATTCGCGACAGCCCGCCGCCGCATCCTGCTTCGTGCAGCCATGACCGCAGTCGTCATCGCCCTGGTCTTTGGTTCTATCACTGCGGTGATGTGGCAGGGCGCGCTGGACGTCGCAGCGGGCAGGCTGTCAGGAGGCAGCATCGCAGCGTTCGTTTTGACAGGCGGTCTTGTCGCGGGTGCTTTCGGCGCGCTGTCCGAAACCTGGGGCGACCTGCTCCGGGGCGCGGGCGCCGCGAGCCGCCTGCATGAGCTTATGACGGCGAAAGCCGAAATCGTGGCCCCCGCCTCACCTCGGCAAATCCCACAGCTTGCACAGGGCGCAAATCTCGAATTTAGAGATGTGCATTTCAGCTATCCGACCCGGCCTGATGAGGCGGCGCTGCACGGCATATCGATCGACATCGCCGCGGGCGAGACCGTAGCTATCGTCGGGCCGTCAGGTGCTGGCAAATCGACGCTGATCCAATTGGCGCTTCGCTTCTATGATCCGGATGCGGGCGAAATTCGCCTGAACGGCGTTCCTTTGCCTGAAGCAGATCCGGCGGCCGTCCGCGACATGATGGCGATGGTGCCTCAAGACAGCGTTATCTTCGCCGCGTCGGCCAGGGACAATATCCGCTTTGGCCGCTGGGATACGTCGGACGAGGAAATCTGGGAAGCAGCGCGGGCAGCGAACGCGGAAACATTTCTAAGAGCGCTTCCTCAGGGGCTTGATACATTTTTGGGAGAAGGAGGCGCCCGCCTGTCCGGCGGGCAGAGGCAAAGGCTTTCAATCGCCCGCGCTCTGCTCAGGGATGCGCCGATCCTGTTGCTGGACGAGGCGACATCGGCGTTGGACGCGGAGTCGGAGCGCTTGGTGCAGGATGCCTTGGCGCGTTTGATGATGGGCCGGACGACGATCGTCATCGCCCATCGGCTGGCCACTGTGCGTGCTGCGGATCGCATCATCGTGCTGGATGGTGGCCGGGTCGTCGAGCAGGGAAACCACGCCGCCCTGATGTCAGCCAGGGGCTTGTACGCCCGGCTCGCTAGCCTTCAGTTTCAAGACGGCGCCACGGCCTGAGAGCTCGCGACGTGCTGCGTGCCTAACTACTGATCCGCACGATGTGATCGAGGATGGCGGGGTGAAGTGGCCTTTCGAACTGGCACCCTGCTTCATGCCCACGCGTCCAAAGGACATGGGCACGACGCCCCTCAAATCCCGGCAACATGACCCAGAGGCTGTCGCCCGCAGCGAGCTTCATGAAACTCTGCAAGCGGAAACCGGAGACGGACAGGTCAGCGACGCGACTCTTGAACCAGGTCTCACCCGGCCGCCGCACCTTTACCGGCACG
>JAEZCS010000122.1 GCA_023433445.1 Pseudomonadota bacterium
GCTGGCGGCGCGACTGCGTTCGTCCCCATACTATCGCGTGGCAGCCCGGCTCAGTGCCGCTGGCCGCCTTCGCCGGAGAATAATGAATGACAATGCGTATGCTGATCGATGCGCGCCACCGGGAAGAAACCCGGGTCGCGGTCGTCAAAGGTAACCGGATCGAGGAGTTTGATTTCGAATCGGCCGAGCACAAGCAGCTCAAAGGCAATATCTACCTCGCCAAGGTCACCCGAGTAGAACCATCGCTCCAGGCGGCGTTCGTCGATTATGGCGGCAACCGTCACGGCTTCCTCGCCTTCAGCGAAATCCATCCCGACTATTACCAGATCCCGCGCGAAGACCGCGAGGCGTTACTGCGCGAAGAGCGCGAGCATGCCGAGGAAGAGGCCGCGCTGCGCGCCGAGGTCGAGGATGACGACGATCATCACGACGATGGGCTGGAAGTCGTCGAGGCCACGCATCATGAAGATGATGAAGGCGAAGTCGCTGAAAGCAGCGAAGGCTCCGAAGGCAACGGCAACAGGCGCGGACGCCGCAAGCGCGGTGGTGACGAAGCTGCCGACGAACTGCGCCGCAAGCGCATGGCGTTGCGCCGCCGCTACAAGATCCAGGACGTCATCAAGCGTCGGCAGGTACTGCTGGTGCAGGTCGTCAAGGAAGAGCGCGGCAACAAGGGCGCGGCGCTGACCACCTATCTTTCGCTCGCTGGCCGCTATTGCGTGCTGATGCCGAA
Organism: Pseudomonadota bacterium; assembly: GCA_023433445.1. Lineage (GTDB taxonomy): Bacteria > Pseudomonadota > Alphaproteobacteria > Sphingomonadales > Sphingomonadaceae > Sphingobium. The sequence continues at coordinate 734 of JAEZCS010000122.1, forward strand.
CACGTCGCACGGTGGCGGCATTTCGCGCAAGATCAGCAACGCGGCCGACCGCAAGCGGCTGAAGACGATCATCGCGGAAATGAACCTGCCCTCCACCATGGGCTGCATCGTCCGCACCGCCGGGCTCCAGCGCACCAAGCCGGAGATCAAGCGCGACTTCGACTATCTCGCCCGCCTGTGGGACGAAATCCGCGAAAAGACGCTGAAGTCCGAAGCGCCCGCGCTGATCCACAATGACAGCGACCTCATCAAGCGCGCGATCCGCGATATCTACAACAAGGATATCGAAGAGGTCATCGTCGAGGGCGAATATGGCTACAAGGCCGCCAAGGATTTCATGAAGCTGCTGATGCCGAGCCATGCCCGGCGCGTGCAGCAATATGCCGATGCGGTGTCGCTGTTCCAGCGCGCAGGTGTCGAGGATCAGCTGGCGGCGATGTACAATCCCGTCGTGCAGCTGAAGTCCGGCGGCTATCTGGTCATCAACCCGACCGAGGCGCTGGTGTCGATCGACATCAACTCCGGCCGTTCGACACGCGAACATGGCATCGAGCAGACCGCCGTTGCGACCAACCTGGAAGCAGCACGCGAAATCGCGCGCCAGCTGCGCCTGCGCGACATGGCCGGGCTTGTCGTCATCGACTTTATCGACATGGAGATGAACTCCAACATCCGTAAGGTCGAGAAGGCGATGAAGGAGGCGTTGAAGGACGATCGCGCCCGCATTCAGGTCGGCCGCATCTCCGGCTTTGGTCTGATGGAAATGAGCCGCCAGCGCCTGCGCACCGGCGTGCTGGAAGCATCGACCCGCCAGTGCCCGCATTGCGAAGGCACCGGCCTTGTGCGCACTGCGTCGTCGGCGGGCCTTTCCGCGCTGCGCATGCTGGAAGAGGAAGCGGCACGCGGCCGGGGCAACTTGGTCACGCTGCGCGCGAGCCAGGAAGCCGCTTTCTACGTCCTCAACAACAAGCGCCGCGAGCTGGACGAGATCGAGCAGCGCTATGGCGTGACCATCGCGATCCTGCCGGATGGCGAGGTCGAAGGCGCGCGCATGTCGGTCGAAGCCAGCGGTCCGCGTCCAGAACGGGTGGTGAGCTATGCGCCACTCGTCGAGGAAGAGGATGATCTGGACATCGTCGAGGAGCTGGACGAGGAGGAGATCGAGGAAGTCGAGGCCGCAAGCCACGAAGAGCGCGGCAGCCGGGACGAGGACCGCGAAGGCGGACGTCGCCGCCGTCGCCGCCGCCGTCGCCGGGGCGGTCAGCGCGATGACCAGCACGCCGAAGGTCAGGCAGAAGCTGCCGCTGAACCCGCCGAAGAGGCTGAAGAAGAGGCTGAGGCGGTGGCCGAAGGTGCTGAAGAGCAGCCAATCGAAGCTGATCGCGAGGGTGAGGAAGCGGGCCGTCGCCGTGGCCGTCGTGGCCGCCGGGGCGGACGCCGCCGCCGCGAGGGCGAAGCAGGTGCAGATGAGGCGATCAGCGAAGGCGCCGAGGCTGCCGAACCCGCTGAAGACGCTGCGGAGGCTGAACCTGTCGCCGAGCCGGTAGTGGAAACAGCGCCGGAAGCGCCAGCCGAGGAAGAGGCGCCCAAGACGCGCCGCCGTCCCCGCGCCCGCAAGCCGAAGGAAGCAGAGGCAGCCCCCGCCGAGGCCGTCGAAGCGCCTGCCGAAGTGGCGGCTGAGGAAGCCCCTGCCAAGCCCAAGCGCACCCGGCGCAAGAAGGTAGAGGCGGCCCCTGAAGCAGTTGCCGAAGCGCCAGTCGTTCCCGAACCGGAGGCCGAAGCCCCCGCCAAGCCCAAGCGCACGCGCCGCAAGAAGGTGGAGGCTGTCGCCCAGGAAGCAGCGGAAGCGCCTTCGGTCGCCGAGATCGTTGCACCCGACAGCGACACGGCACCGGCCAGTGCGAATGAGAACGCTGTCGCTGGTGGCGGCGAGGCTGCCGACGCGCAGGGCGATACGGAAAGCGCCCCGCGCCGTGGATGGTGGCAGCGCACCTTCGGTCAGTAAGTAAGGACACCCGTCTGATGAGCAACGCCGCCGCCATCCCGGTTTTCCGGAAAGGCGGCGGCGTTCTCGCTTCAGGCGGAGTTCATCGCGGCGCTGGCAGGGGCACGGCCATGCTGCCTTCATCCCTGCTCCATGGTGATCGGCCATGATCCGCCGCTGGATGCGCGCTGCCGCGATGGCCATTGCATCGCTGGCCCTGGTCGCCCAGCCCGTGATGGCGCAGCAGATACTGCGCGACGCCGAAACCGAAGCCTTTATGGCCGACATGTCGGGACCGCTGGTCAGCGCGGCGGGGATGGAACCCCGCAATATGCAGGTGCTGGTTCTCAACGACCCGGAAATCAACGCCTTCGTCGCAGGCGGCCAATATGTCTGGATTCACAGCGGCCTGATCGCCGCGGCAGACAATGTGAACCAGCTGCAGGGCGTGGTCGCGCACGAACTCGGCCATATCGAGGGCGGCCACGTCATTCGATCGTCGGAAGGCATGAAGGCGGCGACGGGGATTACTCTGCTCAGCCTCGTCCTTGGCGCTGCCGCGATCGCAGCGGGCGGCGCGGAAGCGGGCATGGGCATATTGGGCATGGGCCAGCAGGCGGCGATGGGCAAATTCCTTGCCTTCTCCCGCGCGCAGGAAAGCTCTGCCGACCTGGCAGGCGCGCGCTATTTGAGCCAGGCAGGTCTGTCGGGCAAGGGGAGCCTGGAATTCTTCAAGAAGCTGCAGAACCAGGAATTTCGCCTCGCGATCCCGCAGAAGGATAGCTACGGCCGCACCCACCCATTGTCCGGCGAGCGCATCAACGTCCTGAGGGAGGTCTATACGGTCGACCCCGCTTGGGACAAGCCGGTCGACCCGAAGCTGGAGGCGCGGTTCGAAAGGATCAAGGCCAAGCTGGTCGGCTTCGTTTCCGAGCCAACCCAAACGCTGATCAAATATCCGGAAAGCGACAAATCTCTTCCGGCGCATTATGCGCGCGCCTACGCCTGGCATAAGAGCGCCTATCCCGACAAGGCGATTGCCGAGGTCAACGCCTTGCTGGCAGCGCAGCCTGATGATCCGTATTTTCTGGAGCTGAAAGGCCAGGTGCTGCTGGAAAGCGGCAAGCCCGCCGATGCCATCCCTCCCTTGCGCGAGGCGGTGCAACTCACCCAGCAGCCCTTGATCGCGACGATGCTGGGTCATGCGCTGATCGCGACAGAGGATGAGAAGAACTTCGCCGAAGCCGAGCAAGTGCTGCGCAACGCCGTCGCGCGCGACCGGGAAAACCCCTTCGCCTGGTATCAGCTGGGGGTCGTCTATGAACGGCGGGGCGATACGCCTCGTGCAGCGCTCGCCACGGCAGAACGCTATGCGCTGATGAGGCAGGACCAGATGGCGCTGCGCAGCGCGGACGCCGCCATGCAGGCATTGAAGCCTGGCACGGTTGACTATCTGCGGGCGCAGGATATCGCCATGGTTTCACGCGCGGCCATCGAGCAAAAGCGAAAGAAGAAATGACCGAAACCCCTCGGCCCGGTCTTCGCGCCGCCTTTTCCAACAGGACCATCCAGATGACGATTGGCGCACTCGCCTTCATCGCTGCCACTGCCGCCGGCGCGGCCCTGGGCATGCAGAGCACAGGCAGCGTCGCGGCTGGCGACAAGGCGGCGATCGAAAAGATCGTGCGCGACTATATCCTCGAACACCCCGAAATCATTCCCGAAGCGGTTGAGCGGCTCCAGGCGAAGCGCGTAGCCGACAGCATCGGCGAAAGCCGCAAGGCGATCGAAACACCCTATGCCGGAGCCTGGGAAGGCGCGGCCAATGGCGACGTCACGCTGGTCGAGTTTTTCGACTATGCCTGCGGTTATTGTCGCGCGTCCATGGCGGACCTTGCCAAGCTGGTCAGCGAGGACAAGGGGCTGAAGGTCGTCTATCGCGAATTGCCGATCCTGTCCGATGCGAGCACGGATGCTGCAAAGGTGTCGCTGCTGGCTGCGGAAAAAGGCCAATATATGCCGTTCCACCGCGCACTGTACGAAAGTGGGAAGGTTACGCGGGAAACCATCCTGGGCGCGGCTGCCAAGGTCGGCATCGATGGCAAGGCTGCCGCGGCGGCCATGGCGAGCAGCAAATATGATGCCGAGATCCAGTCCAATATCGCGCTGGCGCAAAAGCTGCGTGCCACCGGTACGCCAACCTTCGTCGTGGGCGATCAGGTGCTGAACGGCGCGGTGGGATATGATGCGCTCAAACAGGCGGTAGCGGCGGTACGGGCGAAGTAAGCCGCCACCTTTCCCCTTCCTCGATCGGGCCGAGGGGACATGGTATAGGTGGCGCAATTGATCGCACCGCCCCTCCTCCGCCATTGACTCGTCCACCGCTTTTGCCTATCGGACGCCCCCTGACATGCGGCCGCCCAACGGCGGCCCTTTTTTGTCACGCCCGATTTTGACGTTTTGCTTTGAGGAATGAACGATGAAGCGCACCTATCAGCCGAGCAATCTGGTTCGGAAGCGCCGTCACGGTTTCCGCGCTCGCATGGCGACGCCCGGTGGCCGGAACGTGCTGCGCGCCCGTCGCGCTCGCGGTCGCAAGAGCCTGAGCGCCTGAACGACGCGCCGCCGGATCGCGCGCCAGCCATCATGCGGCGGCGCGCTGATTTCCTGGCGGCGAATCGTGGGCGGCGCGCGCCAATGCCGGGCTTTGTCCTGCTGGTGCGCGAACGGGCCGATGGCGATCCGGCGATGCGTATTGGCATCACGGTCACGAAAAAGATTGGCGGCGCTGTCATCCGCAACAGGATGAAGCGCCGTTTTCGCGTTCTGGCACGCGAGCTGCTGCCGACACACGGCGTGGCGGGAGCCGATCATGTGCTGATCGGCCGGTCCGATGGGATCGAGCGAGACTTCGGCCTGCTGCGTGCAGAGCTGGAAAAAGCCTTGCGCAAGATAATGAGCCGCCCGGCTGGTGGCCATCGGGGTCCAGCCCGCGCAAAAGCTCCCGGAGAGCCGAAGGCGGAGCAGCAATGATCGCCCGCATCCTCATCCTCATCGCGCGCTTCTGGCAGATCGGCCCGTCCCGGATATTGCCGCCCAGCTGCCGCTATGCCCCGTCCTGTTCGCAATATGCGATCGAGGCTGTCCGCAAATATGGTGCAGTGAAGGGTAGCTGGCTCGCCACGAAGCGGCTAATGCGATGCCACCCTTGGGGCGGATCGGGCTACGACCCGGTGCCCTGACACGAATTTTCACAAGACACGGCGGAGCCGACAAGCGTGGACGACAAGAAGAATATTGTTCTGGCGGTGCTGCTGACCGCAGCGATCCTGTTCGGCTGGCCCTATATCGCCAATCATTTCTTCCCCGCTGCCAATCCACCCGCGACCAAGATCGAGGGTGGGAAGACAACGCCGGTCGCGCAGGGATCAAGCCCCGTGGCAAACAGCCCGACGGCGAATCGGGACCGCGCCCTTGTTTTGAAGGAAAGCCCGCGCGTCGCGATCCGGACCCCTAAGCTCGTCGGCTCGATCAACCTGAAGGGCGCACGCATCGACGACATCGTGCTGCCCACATATAGCGAGACGATCGCGAAAAATTCGCCCTCCATCAGGCTTTACAGCCCCTCTGGCACGAGCGACGCCTTCTTCGCAGGCTTCGGCTGGCAGGGCGAAGGGTTGAAGGCGCCCGACGCGAATACCGTCTGGACTGCCGATGGCGAGGAACTGACGCCGACCAGCCCTGTGACGCTGCGCTGGGACAATGGTGCCGGCCAGACCTTCGAGATTCGCCTGTCGGTCGATGAAAATTACATGATCACCGCGCAGCAGAAGGTCTCGAACAGCGGGGTCGGCGTGGTGGGCGTCAAGCCCTTTGGCTATATCAGCCGGAACGGCATCCCCGAGGATCCCGACACCTGGACCATCCATATCGGTCCGATGGGCGTGTTCAACGGCGCGGCCAATTACGACGTGAACTACAAGGATCTGGACAAGGGACCCTCCAGCCAGAGCTTCCAGTCCACAGGCGGCTGGATCGGCTTTACGGACAAATATTGGCTGTCCGCACTGGTGCCCGACCAGAAGGCCGCGTTCGAAGGCCAGTTCCGCAAGGGCGCTGGCACGCAATATCAGGCCGACTACAGCCTTGCGCCGACCATGCTCGCGCCGGGCAAGGCCGTGACACAGACCGCGCGCCTGTTCGTGGGCGCGAAGGAAGTGAAGACGCTCGAAGCCTATCAGGACGCAGGCATTCCGCTGTTCGACCGGGCGATCGACTGGGGCTGGTTCTATTGGTTTGAAAAGCCGATCTTCGCGCTGCTGCACTGGCTGTTCGAGCATATCGGCAATTTCGGCGTCGCCATCATCTGCCTGACCTTCGTGGTCCGGGCGCTCATGTTCCCCGTGGCCCAGCGCCAGTTCGCCAGCATGGCGGCGATGCGCGCGGTGCAGCCCAAGATGAAGGCGCTGCAGGAGAAGTATAAGGACGACAAGCCGAAGCTTCAGCAGGAGATGATGGAGCTCTACAAGCGCGAGAAGGTGAACCCGCTCGCTGGCTGCCTCCCCATCTTCATCCAGATCCCGATCTTCTTCGCACTTTACAAGGTGCTGCAGCTGACGATCGAAATGCGTCACCAGCCCTTCGTGCTGTGGATCAAGGATTTGTCCGCGCCCGATCCGCTGCACATCCTGAACCTCTTTGGCCTGCTGCCCTTCACGCCGCCGTCCTTCCTGGCGATCGGCGTGCTGGCACTGCTGCTGGGCATTTCCATGTGGCTGCAGTTCAAGTTGAACCCGGCGCAGATGGACCCGATGCAGCAGCAGATCTTCTCGATCATGCCTTGGATGATGATGTTCATCATGGCGCCGTTCGCGGCAGGCCTGCTGGTTTACTGGATCACCAACAACTGCCTGTCGATGTTGCAGCAGTGGTGGCTCTACAAGCGCCATCCTGCATTGAGCGCGGCCCCGGCGAAATAGCGCATAGTCCACGAGACGAACGGAAATCACGTGACCGACATTGTCGACCCCGAACTGATCGAGGAAGCGCGCAAGGTGTTCGCCGGGCCGATCGCCTTCCTCAAATCGGCGCCGGACCTGAAATTCCTGCCCGACATGTCGGTCAATGAAGTGGCCTTTGCGGGCCGTTCGAATGTGGGCAAATCATCGTTGCTCAACGCTCTTACCGGGCGGAACAGCCTGGCGCGCACGTCCAACACGCCGGGGCGGACGCAGGAGCTCAACTTTTTCGACGTGGGCGATCCGCTGCGCTTTCGCCTCGTCGACATGCCCGGCTATGGCTATGCCCGCGCGCCAAAGGACATGGTGCGCAAATGGCGTTTCCTGGTGAATGATTATCTGCGCGGCCGGGCGAAGCTGAAGCGGACGCTCGTGCTGATCGACAGTCGCCACGGCATCAAGGATGTCGACAACGACATTCTGGACATGTTGGACGCAGCAGCGGT